>JAYUUS010000104.1:0-47375 GCA_043754435.1 Rhodanobacteraceae bacterium | reverse complement strand
CTGCTTTTGCCATTTTAAGCGCTTCTTTTTCGCCAACGATGTCGGCTTTATTGAACACCAGCCAGCGCGGACGCGCATACAGTGCCGGATCGAATTTTTTCAGCTCTTTTTCAATCGCGCGCACCTGTTTTGCCGGTGTAACGCCCTCTTCATAAGGTGCCAAGTCCACCACATGCCACAGCACTCGGGTGCGCTGCACGTGTTTCAAGAACTGCACGCCCAAGCCTGCGCCGTCGGCGGCACCTTCGATCACGCCGGGAATGTCGGCGACCACAAAGGATTTATCCATCGCCACCCGCACCACACCCAAATTCGGGTGCAGTGTGGTAAATGGGTAATCTGCAACTTTCGGTGTGGCCGCCGAAATGCCGCGAATCAGGGTGGACTTGCCAGCGTTTGGAAAGCCCAATAAGCCCACATCTGCCAGCACTTTGAGCTCTAAATGCAGCTCTCGCTCTTCGCCTTCGGTGCCGGGAATGCTGCGCCGTGGGCTGCGATTAGTCGAGCTTTTAAAATGGGTGTTGCCTTTGCCGCCACGGCCGCCAACGGCAACCAGCACCTTTTGATGGTGCGCGATCAGATCTGCAATCACTTCATCGGTATCGACATCTTTGACCACGGTGCCAACCGGAACCCGCACCACCAACTCGTCGCCACCCGCGCCATTGCATTGACGCGGCGTGCCTTTGATGCCGCTGCGTGCGTCAAATCGGCGCTTGTAGCGGAAATCGACGAGCGTGTTTAGTCCCTCGTCGGCTAGCAAATACACGCTGCCGCCATCGCCACCATCGCCACCGTCCGGGCCACCGAGCGGAATAAATTTTTCTCGCCGAAAACTAACGCAACCATTGCCGCCATTGCCGGCGGTGACGTGAATTTGGGCTTCATCTACGAATTTCATGTGCCTTCCTTGGCTTTAATACTATTTGGGGTCGGTAACTCTTCTTGGTGCAGCATTGTTTGCGGAATGCTGCGGAAATGCGCGTCGCGATGCAATAAAACTGCTCCGTGTTGGATTGCGGTGGCGGCGATAATCGCATCAACCAATGGCACCCGGCTTAATGCTCTGGACGTAATTTCCAAAATCGTGATCGAAGTGGTTTTGTCCACGGGAAGGATAGTGGTTATTAGCTTCAGCACCGACTCAAGCGCATCGTAGGCTTCTTCTATAGGATTTGCCATCCGTCAGACACAAGCGCCCAAACTCGGCAATGCTGATTGCGGAAAGCAATACCTCTGACGCGACCTCGATCTTGTCCAGTGCAAGCTGCCAGCCAAATTCCTTTTTGTAAAAACATACAAGTATCGAAGTGTCTAAAAGCAACCTCACAGGCTTTCGCGTCGCTCAGCAATTAACCTATCCATCATACTTGGCTCTCCTGGCTTCGGTTTTCCCGAACCAATAAACCGCTCCAATGCCGCCATTTGCTCCGCCTTAGTTTTTGGGGCGGATATATTAATGATTGCGCTTTTACGTGTAACAAACACTTCGACTTCTTCATTCGCCCACTCCGCAGGCACAGAAACGTGTACCTGTCCATCGAGCACATGCTGAGTTGATTTAATCGTGTCCATGTCAGTTCCTTTCACGGCTTGAAGTATCAGCCGATTTTAAGCAATTGTACGCTCTAGCCTATCAACGTCGGCGACTCATGCTCTTTAGTCGCCAAAAAACGTATTTTCGGATGCCGCTCTTGGGTTAGGTTTAAATTGACACGGGTCGGCGCTAGATAGACCAATGCGCCTGAAGCATCGCGCGCTAGGTTCAAAATCGCCTTGGCTTCAAACTCCTCCATTGCCGCTGCGTCGTCGCTTTGCACCCAGCGCGCAGTGTGGATGCTGACCGGCTCAAACGCACAATCGACGGAATATTCGTCTTTCAAGCGATATGCGACGACTTCAAACTGCAGCGTGCCGACCGCGCCCAATACCAAATCGTTGCCTAATTGCGCCTTAAAAAACTGCGTTGCACCTTCTTCCGACAGCTGTACCAAGCCTTTTTGTAATTGCTTGAGTTTCAGCGGGTCTTTTAAGCGCGCGCGGCGAAATAGCTCGGGGGCGAAGCTTGGAATGCCAGTAAAGCGCAGCACTTCGCCTTCGGTAAAGGTGTCGCCAATCGAAATGGTGCCATGATTGTGTAGCCCCAAAATATCACCTGGGTAAGCGGTTTCCGCGATTTCGCGCTCTGAGGCCATAAACGTTAGGGCATTGCCAATTTTGACGTCCTTGCCCGCGCGCACGTGAAACATTTTCTGTCCGGCTTGGTATGCACCGGAGCAAATGCGCATAAACGCGACGCGATCGCGGTGCTGCGGGTCCATATTCGCCTGAATTTTAAACACGAATCCAGTGAAGGCCGTTTCGGTGGGCGCTACCGCTCGTGTTTTGGTTGCGCGCGCCTGCGGTGCGGGCGCATTTTCAATAAACGCTTCCAGCAGCAGCTGCACGCCAAAATTATTGATGCCTGAGCCAAAAAATACCGGAGTTTGCACGCCTTCCAGATAGCGTTCGCGATCAAACGGGTGTGAGGCGCCCTGCACCAGCTCCAATTCGTCTTTCAGCTCTTTCAGCAAGTCCGGCCCGATGCGCGCTAAAAGCTCAGGGCTGTCGATGCCTTTAATAATGGTGGAATCTTGCCGCGTGTAGTTGCGACCCGGCTCAAATAAATGGATTTCATCATCCAGCAAATGATAAATCCCCTTCAAACGCGCACCCATGCCAATCGGCCAGGTTACCGGCGCGCATTGAATGCCGAGTATGGACTCGACCTCATCCAGCAGTTCAATCGGCGACCGGCCTTCGCGGTCCACTTTATTGATAAACGTCATAATCGGCGTGTCGCGCAGGCGGCAAACCTCCATCAGCTTAATCGTGCGTGCTTCCACGCCTTTGGCGCAGTCAATCACCATCAGCGCAGAGTCGACGGCGGTTAAAACGCGATAGGTATCTTCGGAAAAGTCCGCATGGCCGGGCGTGTCCAGCAAATTCACAATGCAGCCCGCATAGGGAAACTGCATGACCGAGCTCGTCACAGAAATGCCGCGCTCTTTTTCCATCGCCATCCAATCCGAGGTCGCATGGCGCGAAGCTTTACGCGCTTTCACCGAACCGGCCATCTGAATAGCACCACCGAACAGCAGTAATTTTTCCGTCAAAGTGGTTTTGCCCGCATCTGGGTGCGAAATAATGGCAAACGTGCGGCGCCGCTGAGTTTCGGTCGCTAGCGGTGTTGCCGATACTGATTCTGGCGCAATTTGCGTCTCGTGCTCAAGTTGAGTCATTAGTTAAGGCCAAACAGTCAAACAATTTAGCCGCACACCTTAGCGGTTTGCGTCTGCCTTTGGGCTGAACTTGTGATTTGCGCGCATCGCTGGGTGAAAAATTCTTAAACCATCCTAAAACCACACTATAAATAGGGTTTAATCTAATCCACAGTCAGCTTTTTTTGCATTCACTCTACGCAAATTGTGGTGCGATACGCATTCCTAATTTTCCTAGCTCTTGATGCCTCGAACACGCGGATTTCAAATTGTAGCGCTGCCAAACATTGATCGGCTGCTGCTGATATCCATGTTGGGCATGCTTGAGCCGTATCTGAGCGCGCACTGGGTGGAAACAGCGCTGGCACCGACTGCAATCTTTGCGGATGCGGACCATGCAGAAGGCTTTCAAGTGCTCAATGAGGCGATCAAGCGTGGGATCTGCGCGGTTGCCATCACCAATCGGCCGGTATCGCCTTGGGCTTTTGTGCTGCGCCGCCCGGTGCAGACCCGCGATGTCATGACGGTTTTAAACAAAATTGATGCCGATCAAATCACCGCCAAGGAACGTGAGCACCTGCAAGGCATTATTGCTGAGCGTGCAGTTGCGGCCTCCCAAGCCAACGTGCTAGCAAAATCACGCATCGGGTCGGCGCTTGTTGACGCCGAGTTGCTGCGTAAAGCGGGCAATTTTTACCAGTATTTGTCGGCGCGTGGGCCTAGAAAAATTGTTGACGTGCGCTTTGCTCCAGGTCGATCTATCATGTTTAACCATAGTCTAGGCGAATATTGCAGCGCCATTTCGCCACAACAGCTTTTGCAATTAGCGCGTCATCCGGTCCAGGAAACCGCGCACGGTGATGGTCAGGCGAACGCTGAATGGGAGGTTGCCAAGCGCATGCTGCCAACGCGATCTATTGAAGATTTAACCTGGCAGGTCAACATGCAAGTCTCTGAGGGTGTGGCGCTGGCAGAACTTAATGACGCGCGCTATCTGTTGTCCCGTTTGCCGCGCTTGAGTGTGCCGATGGCGGGTGCTGAACTAAGCATGGCAAAACTCCTAACCCGCACCCCCACCAGTATTCGCGATCTGGCGCGCAGTGCCGATGTGTCCATCGCGCAGGCCATTGATTTTTGCAATGCCGCTTTTGCCTGCAATTTATTGAAAAGCCCAGCCGCGCCCAGCTTAAGCTTTTCCTCAATTTTGAGTTCTGCGGCGCTGAAGTTTAGTTAGCGTAGCAATCTCGCGCAGCGGGATGAATTGCGAAGCGGAAACGAAGTTTCTTCAAAGGGGCGGACTCCAAGAATTTGCTTTCGACAAGAGTCGGCAGCTAAGTTAGTTCCCACACGCAGCATTCGTCGAGTATCGCGCTAACATTGATGTTTGGGCCGTATGTGGCTTAATTCGTTGGGTGCCGTGAACAAGGTCTTGCGCGTTCTCACATTACAGATAGGAGAGGTTTCAGTGTTGCGTTTAATTTGGATGTTTGTTGTCGGCTTAATCATCGGAGCCATTGCGCTCTTTTTCTTTCCGGGTGCCCAGGGCTTGGGCTTTTTCATGACCGGACTGTTGGGCATCGCTGGCTCATTTTTGGGTGGTTTTCTAGCCCAGCTGTTCAACAAGCCAGCGCCGGGTACACCGTTTCATCCTGCTGGGATCATTATGTCGGTCATTGGCAGCCTTATCTTAATTTACGTTTGGATCCACTTCATTCGGTAACGGGCGAAGGGCAAACGACGTTTCTCTAAAGTCACATTTGCACTTCTTCGCGCTAATATCGCTGTTCGTATAAAAACTTATGGACGCAGCGATATGAACGAGCAAGACAAACATCAAGCCTCAGAGATTCTCAACAAGATTTTGGAAATTGAGTTGGCTGGCGTGGTGCGCTACACACACTATTCACTGATGATTTACGGTCACAATCGCATTCCGATTGTGTCCTGGCTTAAGGGCAACGCCGATGAGTCACTTTTGCACGCGCACAAGGCCGGTGAGTTGGTCACGCTGCTCGGGGGGCATCCTTCTTTAAAGATTGGTGCCCTGCTGGAAACTACAAAACACGATATTGGGGATATTTTGCGGGAAAGTATGGAGCATGAAAAAGTCGCGTTAGCCGCTTACTTTGAACTGCTGAAATTAGTCACCGATAAGTCGGTGCTGCTGGAAGAATATGCCCGCGAGATGATTGTCTCGGAAGAAATGCATCTGGACGAAGTTAATAAAATGCTGCGTAAACCGGGCGATGTCCAGCCGTTTCACGGCTAGACTTCGTCCTCATCCGGTGAAAACCGCTGCAGGCAAAAGCGGCACGGCAATGAATACCGTGCAGTTCTAATCAAATGATGCCTAACAATGGCGGCGGTACGGTAGGCGGAGTTGGCGGTGCGGGTGGAATCGGTGGTGGTGGCGGCGCTGGTGGTGCAGGCAGAGCCGGTGGAATCGGGGGCAGCGGTGGTTTTGGCGGCGCTGGCGGCATAGGAGGCACGGGCGGCATAGGAGGCACGGGCGGCATAGCCCCAATGGGCACCTGCACCGTCAAAGTGCGGGGTGCTTTTTGGCGCATTACTGCCACCTCAACGGCTTTGCCTTGCGCCGCGCCAAACTGCGCAAATACTTCACCGGGACTTATGGTCACGACATTGCCCACACGCAGAATGACATCACCCGGCAACAGCGGCGCATAGCCTTGCACGGACAAAGCCAACACGCCTGTTGCGGTGCCAAAATAGCTGCCTAGGTCGGGAGTGATCTTGCTCAAATCGAGATCAGAATTTTGCGACACGCCTTGGCCGTCATTGCGAATGATTTTGATACGCCGATGTTCGCGCGCGCCCTCATCGTTAAAGCGATTTTGGATCGCCAAGTCAGAGGTTTCAAGTTCTAACGCTCGCAATTCAGCGGCAACTTTTGCATCGTGGGCACCGAACATCAGTACTCGGGGCTGCTGCGTGGCTTTTGCAGTCAGCGTCAACATTTGGCCGCCCCGTTTAATGCTTAAAGCTACCGTATCGCCAGCTTTGAGGGTGCCGATGCGGGTACGGACCGCTTCAACGCTGGTATTTGCCGCTATGGCCTTGTCCCGCACCGAGATTATTTGATCGCCCGAGTGCAATCCGGCTTGCTCAGCGCCTGATCCTGGGGTGACGGCGCTAATGAAAATTCCCGATTCGCGCGCGCTTAAAACGATGCCTAAAGCGGCACCTTCGTGCATTTGACGCAGAATAGTCGTGGTCTGCATAGCCTCGGGCGAGAACTCGCCATCCTGGGCGCGTAATTCGGTGGCGAGCGCTGTCATGCGTTGGCCGAGCTGCTGCATTTCCGCTTGAATCACTTTCGCATCACGTTTTGCGGCAGCAGCCGGGGCCGTAGATGTTGTCGCAGCAGCATCCACGGGCGCTGCGAGTGTTAGGGCGATCAACGCGGGTAGTAATGCGTGCATCAAATGTTGCTTGTTCATGAGATTTCCTTTGTCTGGGTAAAGAAGTTTTTTGCGAAAAACTGGATTCCGGCGTTCGCCAGAATGACGATGGGTTTTAGTCAACAATAAAGAGAGCCTCGCGGTAGTCGCCATTTTCAACCGCGCTCAGCACGGCCACGCGTTCACGCCAGAGTGCGCACTGTAGGTTGATGGCGGGTGGGGAATTGCTGGCCATAACCTCGGACAACTGTGTGTCTAGCGTTGCCAAACTCAGTTCCGCCTGTTTGCGCCCGTAAAGTTGGCTGAAGCTGGCACTGCTTTCACCAAGGTCACGTAAGCCCGCTTCTAAGTGTTGTGATACCGCAATAAGCTGGGCAATTTCTGAGCTTGCTGCTGGGATAATGGGGGAAATGGGCGTGCTTGGCAGGGTGTGCACGACATTGACTTCGGGTTGCGGCGTGCGCAACAACAACGCGGTCAAGCTGATCATAAAACTTGCCGCGATGGCGACAAATAGGTGGGTTTTGTAACTTTTCTTGGTCGTGCGTGGCTGTGTAGTGCGCGGCTGTGCAATCGCTGCAGCGCGCTTTACTGCCAGCGCGCGCAAAACCGCGTCTAGCTGATCTTGCGGTGGCGATAGTGCGGGCAGGGCAGCTAATGCGCACCGCAACATCTCGTCGCTAGCTTCGTTATTGACGGGTATATGCTGCAACTCGATTTTGCTCATGATGTTTTGCTCAAATGTGTTTCAGGTTGCGTCAACAGGCCGCGCATCTGAGCTAGCCCGCGTGCCAGTTGGGATTTAGAAAAGCTGACGGATTGCCCAAATAATTCGGCGATTTCGCTGTGTTGATAGCCTTCAACGTGGTGTAACCAAAGCACTGCGCGCGTGCGATTGTTCAATTGCGCAAGCGCCCTTTCCAAATCGATGGCATCACCCAGCTGCTCCATACGCAAAGCTCCGCTTTGTTCAACCTCGCTTTGCGCAGTCTCGGTTGGCTCCATTCGCATATTCTGTCGTGCATCGCGCAGTTCACGCAGGCAACGGTGCACCACGATTGCGCGCAACCACATGCCAAACGGCGCGCTACCGCGAAAAGTTTCAATATTGCCGAATGCTTGGACAAAGCTATCCTGCATCGCGTCGAGTGCCCCAGTTGCGTTGCCCAGCATGCGCAGACACAGCGTATAAACCGCTTTTTCAAATTGCCGGAACATCACGGCTTGCGTCGCAGCATCACCGCGCTTTAAGCGGGCGATATCAAGTTCAGCGGTGGAGGTTTGAAAGTGTGAGCGCATAAAAAGATCGTGTCATATGTCAATAAATAGACACACGAACGAATAAAAACGTCGCAGGGCTGCGAAAAATAATTTTCGCGGCGACCCCCACCTTATGACTACCCGAAAATTCTCAAGCGCGGTTTGCCGAAACCAAAGCCGCCGCCCGCGTTGCAACCTGCTCCGCCATGTCTTTTAGAACGGAAGGATCTAGACTCGCCTCAGGCCAGCCTTGCGCGTGTTCACGCAGCAAATTTGCTAGCAACTGTGCGTGCACGGCGCTGTCATTCAGTGCCGGGATATAGCGCAGGCTAGTGCCGCCTGCGTGGTGAAAGTATTCGGCGTTCTCGCCCGCAATTTCTTCCAGCGTTTCTAGACAGTCAACGGCAAAACCTGGGCAGATCACGTCCAGTGTTTTCACGCCTTTTGCGGGCAGGGCTTTGATCACTTCATCGGTGTAAGGGCGCAACCATTCTTCGCGCCCAACGCGGGATTGAAAGCTAACGTGCAGCTGCTTATCGTCAAGTGCCAATACCTCGCGCAAGCGCCGGGCGGTGCCATAGCAATGGCAGTGATACAAATCGCCATTGGCGAAATAGCGCTTGGGAATGCCGTGGAAGCTCAGCAGCAGCAAATCGGCGCGGCCGTGCGTCGCCCAATGCGCGCGCACCGACTCGGCCAAGGCGGCAATGTAGTCCGGGCGCTCAAAATACTGCGAAATAAAGCGAAAATCCGGCACCCAGCGATGCGCTTGCAGGGCAAAGCTAACGCCGTCAAATACGGAGCCCGTGGTGGTGCCGGAATACTGCGGATACAGCGGCAGCACCAGCAAACGCTTGGCTCCCGCCGCCATCAGCGCCTTACACCCGGTTTGAATAGCGGGTGCGCCGTAACTCATCGCCATTTGTACGCAAAATTTGCCAGCACCCGCGTCCAATTCACGCTGAATGCCCTGCGTCAGCGAAGTGCTGATTTGCATGAGCGGCGACCCGGCTTCAGTCCAAACCTTGCGGTAATTGGCGGCGGAGCGAAAACCGCGAATCGGCAAAATGATGAAATTCAGCAAACACCACCACAGCACACGCGGCAGCTCGATCACTCGCGGGTCCATCAAAAATTGCCGTAAATAGCGCCGTACAGCGGGTGCCGTCGGTGCGCTGGGGGTGCCTAAATTGACGACGAGCACACCGATGCAATCGGTTTGGGCGTGGCGGGTAGCGGGTAGGCCATGGTAGTGCATAGGTGTCAGTTTGAATTGAAGATCCGCATTGTGCCCCGCACGAGCTAAAATTGCGGTGAGCATGTGAATTTTCGGCATTGTCCGTACACTCCGCGAAAAATGCTGAAATGTGCGGTTATCACAGCGCATTTTAGTCAAACTATTTTACAGTTTAGGTCATTATGTCGATCGAATTAGCGCGTGCGCAGTTGGAGCAGGGGGCGGCCCTGCACCGTGCGAATCAGTTTGGCTTGGCACAAAGCCACTACGAGCGCGCGGTCAAGCTAGATCCTAACAATGCCGATGCTTGGCACTTATTGGGCCTTGCCGCGTTTCAGCTGGGCGTTTTTGCAAAAGCGGTCAAGCACATCAGCAAAGCGGTGCAGGTGCGGCCAGAATTCGCGGAAGCGTGGAACAACTTAGGCATTGCGCTCAAGTCAAAGGCGTTGCAGGCAAAAGCGATTGATGCGCCAGCACGCGCCGAGCTTGACGCCGCACAAGCGGCATTTACGCAGGCAATGGCGTTGCGCACCGGCTATGTTGAGGCCGCGCACAATATGGGGATTTTGCTCGAAGCCAAGGGTGACTATGCTGCGGCGCACGCGGCTTACAGCACCGCGTTAAGCTGGCGCCCGCAGGCGGTTGATTCCTTGACCAACTTGGGTAATTTGCTGCGTAAACAAGGCGAAAGTGATACGGCGCTGCCGCTGCTTACAAAAGCCGATGCGCTTAGCTCAAATGCTACAAGCGCGCTGAATTTGGCGCTGGTCAAGCTGGATTTGGCCGATTACAAAGGCGCTATGCACGATGCACAGCGCGCGCTTAAGCTGGAACCGGAGATGTTGGATGCGCTGGCCAGCTTTGGCACTGCA
The DNA here is from genome assembly GCA_043754435.1 of Rhodanobacteraceae bacterium. Classification (GTDB taxonomy): domain Bacteria; phylum Pseudomonadota; class Gammaproteobacteria; order Xanthomonadales; family SZUA-5; genus JANNYA01. The sequence continues at coordinate 37,324 of JAYUUS010000104.1, read as the reverse complement.
GCGCGCCTAGATAATGATTTGGAGCTTGCTTTACCGGCATTGCGGCAAGTTGCTGATCGCTCTTTAGCGGCGCGACTAGCCAGCGCAAATGATGCGCTGCTGGAGCTTGCAATCGCTGAAAATGCGGGCGGCGATTATGATCGAGCATTCACATTACTAGCTTATCTACGAAAACTTGCGCCAAACAATGAGCGTTTGCGTTGGAATGCGGCATTTTTATTGCCGACGCTGATGCAAGATGAGCACGGCACCGCACAAGCGTTGCGGCATTTTGAGGCTGAACTGGTTAAGTTCGAGGCGCGCACCAATTGGCATAAAATTGCCGCCGAAAAGCTGCTAGAAGCGGTGTTAAGCACTTCAAGTTTTGATTTAGCGTATTTGCCGGGTGACACGCTGGCGCTGCAACAGCGCTTTGCGCAATTGCTGGGCAAAATCGTTAGTCAGCATATTTTGCCGCGCGCAAAGCTTGAGCGCCCAAAACTTGTGTACAGGGCAGGGCGCGCCGAAGCTAAAGCTGAAATCACGGTACCCCGCAAGCGCCGAATTGGCGTCGTTAGCAGCTATTTGCGCGAGCACACCGTGATGCGCTATTTCGCAGGTTTTATCACCGCACTTTGCGCGCAGGACGATGTCGAGGTCTGGATTTGGTACACCGGTGCCCAGCTTGATGCGCAAAGCCATGCGTTAAAGCATGTCGCGCATCGCTTTTCGCATGTGCAGGCTGGCGTGCAAAGCACGATTGCTGAAATTCTTGACGTCGATTTAGACGTGATGATTTTTCCGGATGTTGGGATGGATTGCCAGCAGCAGGTATTTGCGGCATGGCGTTTGGCACGCGTGCAAGTGGCGCTGTATGGGCACCCAATAACGACTGGTTTGCCGCAAATAGACGTGTTTTTTAGCGCTGCGGCATTGGAGCCGGAGCACGCTCAAAACGACTACAGCGAACGATTAGTGCTCTTACCCGAGCTTGGGGCGGCGTTGACGGCACCACAATGTGTTGCTAAACGAGGCGATCACGGCGATGGCGCGCAAGCCGCAAAATTACTCTGTGTACAAAGCCTTGCCAAATTAACGCCGGAGTTTGACCTAGCGGTTGTTGAAATATTGGCGCATTCGAACGCAACCTTGATGTTTATTGACCGCCAACCGAGCTTAACTGCGCGCTATTTGGCGCGTTTGCGTAAAGTCTTGACGGCGCATGGGGTTGGTTTTGAGCGCGTAGAACTTAAGCCTGCCTGCGCGTACAGCGATTTTATGCAGTTACTGGCCGATGCCGATTTAGTGCTAGACAGCCCGTGGTTTTCCGGTGGCATTACCAGTATTGATACGCTGAGCGTTGGCACACCCATTTTGACTTGGGAGAGCCAGTTTGCGCGCGGCCGACAAACCCGCGCAATGTTGCACATGCTGGGTTTGCCGGAACTTGTGGCTGCAAATAAAGAGGATTTTGTCGCAAAAGCTTTGGCGATCATTGGCGATTTAGATCGACAAATGCGCCTACGTCAGCATATTCTGGAAAATGCGCAGCGCTTGTTTGGTCAAGCGGCGACGCAGCAGTTTGTGGTTGAGGTTTTGGCGCTGGCTGCAAAAGCTCCAAACTTACACTCGACTGATCTTGCACTCAGCACTTGAAATTCATTTTCACGCACCCACGTTACGCTCGTCTGGTGGAACACCCGCGCACTGCGCTTGTTTTTTCAAAGCAAAGCAATTGCCACCTGGGCACTAAAAAGTCCAAAAAATTCAATAACTTATTTTAACTCGAAAGGTGAACTATGAAACTACGTCCTTTGCACGACCGCGTGATTGTCAAGCGCATGGAAGAAGAACGCATGTCCGCTGGCGGCATCGTTATTCCTGATTCGGCAACTGAAAAGCCGATCAAAGGCGAAATCATCGCGGTCGGCGCTGGCAAAATCCTGGAAAACGGTAATGTCCGCGCTTTAGCGGTTAAGGCTGGCGACAAGGTGATGTTTGGTAAGTACTCCGGCACTGAAGTCAAGGTTGACGGCGAAGAATTGCTGGTAATGCGCGAAGAAGACCTAATCGCCATCATCGAAGGATAAGCGGTGCCCTGTGATCCAGAGCAGCGTTGCTGCGCGAGTGTCTGCGGTCGTCATTGGCAGAAGCCAATTCCTACTTGCCATCGCTTGCGCCTTGCTTTGAATCACATGGCTTGCTTCTCCCTGGGCTTCGATTGAAGTCTGAAACTCAAAAACATTTAATTCAATTTTGTTTTGTCTAGGCAAAGCAAACTTTTAAAACCAAATTTAGAAACAAAACATTTAAGGAATTAAGATCATGGCAGCTAAAGAAGTCCGTTTTGGTGAAGACGCTCGTGCGCGCATGTTGCGCGGCGTGAATGTGCTCGCGAACGCAGTCAAAGTAACCTTGGGCCCTAAAGGCCGTAATGTCGTGCTCGAAAAGAGCTTCGGCGCGCCAACCATCACCAAAGATGGTGTTTCGGTTGCGAAAGAGATCGAACTGGCCGACAAGTTTGAAAACATGGGCGCACAGATGGTCAAGGAAGTAGCTTCCAAGACCTCTGACGTCGCGGGCGACGGCACCACCACCGCCACCGTGATCGCGCAAGCGATGATCCGCGAAGGCATGAAGGCGGTTGCTGCGGGCATGAATCCTATGGATCTCAAGCGCGGTATCGACAAAGCGGTAGAAGCGGCAGTTGCAGACTTAAAAGCAAATTCCAAGCCTTGTAAAGACGACAAAGCCATCGCACAAGTCGGCACGATCTCGGCCAATGGTGATTTGGAAGTTGGCGAAATTATTGCTGATGCCATGAAAAAAGTCGGCAAAGAAGGCGTGATCACCGTTGAAGAAGGTTCGGGCTTAAAGAATGAACTCGACACCGTCGAAGGCATGCAGTTTGACCGTGGTTATTTGAGCCCATATTTCGTCAATAACCAGCAAACCATGAAGGCCGAACTGGAAACCCCGTTCGTGCTGCTATACGACAAGAAAATCAGCAACGTGCGCGAAATGTTGCCGCTGTTGGAAGCCGTTGCGAAAGCCGGTAAGCCTTTGTTGATCGTCGCGGAAGAAGTTGAAGGCGAAGCGCTGGCAACCTTGGTGGTCAACACCATTCGTGGCATCGTGAAGGTCTGCGCCGTAAAAGCGCCTGGTTTTGGCGATCGCCGTAAAGCGATGCTGGAAGACATGGCCATTTTGACCGGCGGCCAAGTGATCTCCGAAGAAGTCGGCCTGAGCTTAGAAAAAGCCACACTGAAAGATTTGGGCACCGCCAAGAAAATCGTCGTGGAAAAAGAAAACACCACGATCATTGATGGCGCTGGTAAGAATGAAACGATCAAGGCACGTATTGATCAAATCAAGTCGCAAATCGAAACCACCAGCAGCGACTACGATAAAGAAAAGCTGCAAGAACGCGTCGCCAAATTGGCCGGCGGCGTGGCAGTGATCAAAGTCGGCGCATCGACTGAAATCGAGATGAAAGAAAAGAAAGCCCGCGTTGAAGACGCCCTGCACGCAACCCGCGCAGCCGTTGAAGAAGGCGTGGTTCCTGGCGGCGGCGTGGCATTAGTGCGCGCAATTGCAGCCGTGAACAAGATCAAGGGCGCGAATGAAGATCAGCAGCACGGTATCGAAATGGCGCGCCGCGCCATGGAAGCGCCGCTACGCGAAATCGTCAATAACTCCGGCGACGACGCATCGGTAGTCTTGAACAAGATCAAAGACGGCTCCGGTAACTTCGGTTACAACGCCGCAACTGGCGAATACGGTGATATGGTCGACATGGGCATCTTGGATCCAACCAAGGTCACCCGCACCGCGCTGCAAAACGCAGCCTCGATTGCTGGCTTGATGATTACCACCGAGTGCATGGTTGCAGAAGCACCGAAGAAAGAAGAAAAAGGCGGCGGCGATCACCATGGTCACGGCGGCGGCATGGGCGGCATGGGCGACTTTTAATCGTCTGAAAATCTTCGATTTTCAGCCGGATAAGAGCGGGGGCTTCGTACGAGGTCCTCGCTCACTCGCAAAAAACGTCGTTTTTGCTGCGTGATTGCGGGTAAGCTTTGTAAGTGTTTGTTCTAGTACAAAAAAACCTCGCGTTAGCGGGGTTTTTTGTTGACCGAATTTGTATGATGCTGTGTAGCGCGGCTTGCCTCGAACAGTTCCCTTTCCCAGCTGAAATTTATCAATAGAAACAAAGGAATACTAAGGAGGGGGTTAGGGCAGTGGATGTATCGTCCGCATGGTCTGGTGTCGATGCCAGTATTGACCGATTAGCGCCTGCACGCGTTCGCGGTCTTTCGTATCAATCGCGAATTTCAGCGTGATTGACTTAGCAAGCCCCACGGCGTTTTTCTCGGGCGTAGTAATGACGATGCTATCGCTACTGAAGGTCGTAGCATTGTTGTATTGCATCGTTTTAATTTGATCCCAGCTTACTTCTGCATTGGGTGCCACGATACCTTGGTAACTAATGCGCAAAACGAGGCCTTTTTTGCAAGGGACACTCACATTCGGGAAATACTTGAGCACTAGATTTTGTTCGACTTCATTGCTGGGTAAATAGCGAAACGCCAAGCTATGCTCGTGCTCATCGGCGAACGATTTTTCAAACTCGCTCCAGAGTCGCTGTTCAATCGCGCTGGCCTCTGGAATAAGCTGCACCCAGCTTTGCTGCGGCGGCGCTAGCACGATGCCAGGATAGTCCGCCAATGCAATTGCAGCGCCTACATTTTGCATGCGTTCGCGCATTGGCGGATGGCTGTCAAACGGGTGTGGAACTGCGGCGTCTTGCATCGCATCAGAAAATTGCGGTGTTGCAGTGAAGCCGCTCAAGCCACTCGCCAGACGATCCGGGATATTTAATGCGCCATCGTGTTTGGCCTCGTTAGCAAATAACTCGCTTTGAATCTGCGCACGGTAGCTGGAATAGCCAGAAATTTTTACCAAGGAGCGTGCAATCGCAGCCGGTGAGGTCGCTTTTGCAGCCATTATATCGGCCTGAAATTCACGCTCGCGGCTATTTTTTGAGAAACCAAATTCAAACGCGGCGCGAAAAAAGTTCAGCGGAAACAGCAAAATCAAGGTCAAGCCGCCTTCCAGCATGCTTAGGCTGTATTGCTCAAACTGCGCCAGTTTAGGGCCCAAAGCAGCGCTAAATTGGGTGTCACCACCGCTAAAATGCGCTAGCTCATGCGCCAGCACGGCATCGGCTTCATCCCAGCTCATCACGCGCAGTAGCGGCAAGCTGACGTAAAGACTCCGGCCCTCCAGCATCCCCACATTTGGCAGGTGAATTGGCATTTGTGTCACGAAAAAATTGTCATCGATTCCGGCGATCACTTGCTTAGGCGGCTCGGTTTTAAGCAGCTGCGCGAACTGTTGAATGCGCGCCCACAGCATCGGTGCTGTAGCTTGGGTAATCAGCTCGCCGCTGACCTCATTGCGCAAGACGCTGCGTTTGAAAATCGCCGCCAACGCCACCCAAACACCCAGCAGCGCTAGCACCGCAGCCAATAAAATCAGCTTGACGACATACACATTAGCGAAATAGGCCGTTAGCCAATAGGATAGCCACACCAGCATCGCACCTTGGGCCACTACTTCAAGCGCGCCGACGAAGCGTAGGCTCCACCAGCCAAGGGTAAACGCTGGATATTGCAGCTGCGGCTTTTGGTAAACCGTCCAGGCTAGCGCAGCAATACCGCCTAGGGTAAATAGCCCCAATAAAAGTATTAGCCGCGCGGCTTGGCGGGCGATTTCAAACTGCCCGAAATGTTGCGTCGGCCCGCAAAGATCAGCTTTTAATGTCGCTAGCTCCGCTGAATTTCCCGAGCACAAAAACGGAACGGTAAGCTCAGTAAACTGCAGGCGCGTTGTTTCCAGTTCAGCACCAGTGTAGCCTGACTCAGAGTCCAACCAGCGCAATGCGTCGGCGCGGATTTCTGCGACATAGTGATTTTCCACATGCGCAGCAAACCAATAGGTGACTCCAGGAATGGCCAGCAGCGCAAGCGCCGCGTAAAGCGCCATTTTGACGATCTGTTTGCGCAACGCTTCCGAGTGTGATGGAATGTTGGCCAGAGCCTGATTCTGCGCCGCTATTTGAGATGCGCTCAAAGTGATTCCAATGCTATAAAATTGCGCAGATTATAGCTGAAACAGCCACCGGGCAATGCGCTAGGATAATTCTGAGATGCGCTTCAAACGGATGGCAATGCCATTAACCGAAGAGTTATTCGTCATCCTCGAACGTTTTTATCGAGGATCCAGACGGTTTTTTACTGGATTTCCACCAAAAGCTTGCGGGAATGACGAGATCTTTTGTGGTTGTCATCGCGTAAATTTATTGCCACGCGGCTAATCCTCAAACCCATCGCCAAATAAATTTTCCCCTAGCAGCTCGAAAACTGCGCCTTCTTGCGGGTTTACCGTGAAAACGCCGGGCGCGCCAAACAGGGCTAGGCCAGAGGGGCTGGCCGCCACGAAGCGGCCAGTAGTGGCGCGGGCGATGGGTGGCGCGGGTAAAATGCTGGCAATTTTGTTATGTGGCGCAACATATCCTGCGCCGATATCGGGTAATCCCGCTTCATCCACACCGATTGCCCCTAACACTACGCCGTCTGGGTATGCAGCCAGCGATGTTGCAAACTGCGTGCCCGGCGCTTTAATGGGGCTTGCGATTGTGCGCACAAGCGTCCAGTCGGTGTCGATATTTCCGGCTGCAGGCGAGCGAAACTCTAGCGCGCGGCCAACCGCAGGCGCGCCTCCCTCGGTGCTAAAAGGTGCGCCGACGTAGGCGCGGGTTGGACTATTGCCAAGGGCGATGGCAAAACCAAAGCCTTCACCTGCAGCCCCGTTTGGATCTTGCAAAGTTTGGCTAAAGCGCCAGTCATTGCTGCCTGGGATTGCACTGTACAAATAGGCTCTGCCGCCCGCATCGCTGCCTGCGCGCGTGGCACCGGGCGCACCGATCAGTGCGGTATCGCCCGCTAGGTCAACAAAAGCGGCAAAAGTGTCGAAAGCGGCGCTGTCCGGTGGCCGCAGCATCGGCCCGGCTTGGAATACCCCGTTCCTGTCACTTTTAAAGAAAACCACGCCGCCCTGTTCAGTTAAAAACTCACTGTCGCCGCGCGCGCCGACGGCAATTCGATCCCCGTTTATCGCCACAGCAAAGCCAAAAAGCGCGCGTTCACGCGGCTGTGGCGCAGTGAGTTTCTGCAAAAACCGCCAAGTTGTGTAACCCCGACTGCGTTCGATGCGTCTGAATACATAGGCCGAACCGGCGTCCACCTTGCCTTGAATAACATCCCAATATGAGCCTACGACCGCCAGATCCCCGTCAATATCCACTGACACGCCAAAGCGCTGCTCTTCTAAAACGTCGGGCGGGGTTAATGTTGCCTCAAGCTTCCAGCCTGTGCGGCTGCGGCGATAAATATAGGCTTCACCGGTTTCTACGCCACTGGGGCTATCGACCAAAAATGCACCGACAATGGCGTGATCACCTTGTGCTGAAGCGAATACGCTTGGCTTTTGTGAAATGGCGAGCGCCGAACCAAAGCGATCAAACGCCGCACCGCGACCACTGTCAACGCTTCCCATCGGCACACCTTGGGTGCTAAATCGGTAGGCGCGCCCTTGGGTTGGATGCCCTGCGGCTTCGCTGTAGGGCGCACCCACATAAATGCCGCTGGCTGCAACGGCCACTGCGTAACCAAAGGCGTCCGCACGCGGGGTATTGCCGGCGGCCGGCGGCTGCAGCGTGGTTGTGCGCTGCCAAAAGCCACGGGCGTTACTGTACAGATGCACCGCACCTTCACCATCTGTAAGGTTTAGCCGCGCGGCGGGTGCGGATACGCTGACTACATTTGCAGATGCGGTAATGCTTTCACCGAATTGTTCCACCGGGCCGCCGGTTCTTGGTGCCTCCAGGGTTTGCACGATAGTGCCAGTACTGATATCGAAAATGCTCACTTGCCCTACCGAGCCGTTTAAATCGGGCGTGCCAATCCAAAGCTGTGTACCGATATACGCTAAGCCACGACCAAAACTGGGCTGACCGGTAAAGCGCGAAATTTCAAAGGCCGGTGTGTTCAACGCATAGCGCACGACTGCACCGTTTGCACCTGCAGGTGCGCCAACCGCCAACTCACTCGCCATATTGGCACCACTTAGCGCTAGGCTAATGCCAAAATTACTGTCTTTGGGCAGGTCCGCCCCTTGCAAACGCTGCGGCGCGCTTAAGCTTAAGCCGGTGCGATGATACAGATAAACTGCCGATTCCCCGGGCGCACCGACGACGAGCACGTTTTGATTGAGCGCCGTGCTGATGCCAAAACGCGCCCCACCGAGCGCGCGTGCGCCTGGAACTTCGCCGTTGAACTGCCAAGAACCGCCGCCCCGCAGATAGCGAAAAACGGTGCCGGCATCGGAATCAAAATTGCTTGTGCCCACACCGGGTGCGCCGATAAAAAGTTCAGTGGCATCGCAGCTTAGGCTAATACCAAAGAGTGCGCTTTGTTCAACGCCGGGCAGCGGAATTTTGTCCAAAGGCACCAAACCATTCGCGGTGATTTGAAAACGATACACACTGCCGGCCGATTGCCCGTTGGCACTATTGGGTATCGGCGTTTGATCGCCGGTCGCAGCGATCAGCAGTTCACCATCACAAACCGCCACCCGCGCACCGTAGCTATCACCGACTGCGCCATCACCGGTAGTTGGTGGACGAATATCGCGGGCACCCAAATTTGGGAACGACGCTGCCGTGCTGAGTGTGCTCAGCAGTAAAAAAACGACAAAAAGTGGGATACGATTCAAAGTGATGTGAATCCTAAGCTGGAACAGTTTGTGCACCGTTTATGCGAATTAAGTTTGACGTGCATACCAATTATTTCGGCGAATTGGCTTTTTGAGGAAGTATAAAAGTTGGAAAGTGATAGCCTCATACTCCGAGTCTGATAGAAGTTGGGTGATTTGAATATGAACGTGGCTGGCATTTCTCTGCCCTTGTTAAGTGCGAGCGCGAGCGCAAACGCTTTGGAGTGCTTGCGCACCGAATTCGCAATTCCAGAGATGTATGGCTGCCCCGTGCATTATTTTTGCGGTAATTCCTTAGGCTTGATGCCGAAAGCTGCAAAAACGATGGTCGTGGAAGCGCTTGATGCTTGGGCGGCTGAGGGGGTAGAAGGCCACTTTAAAGGTGCGGCACCCTGGATGCGCTATCACGAGCTTGTACGCGATGATTTAGCCACGCTAGTCGGTGCCAAGCCGATTGAGGTCGTCGCAATGAATACGCTGACCGTCAATTTACATTTGCTTATGACCAGTTTTTTTCGGCCAACACAGACACGCAACGTGATTTTGATGGAGGCGCGCGCATTTCCTTCAGATCGCCATGCGGTGGAATCGCAGCTCAAGCTGCAGGGTTTGGACGTCAACACCTGCCTGATCGAGCTGGCACCGGAACCCGGATCTGATCTTTTGGACGCGGCAGCGATTGATGCGGCAATTGCCGTACTCGGGGAACGTTTGGCACTGGTGCTCATGCCCGGTGTGCAATACGCCACCGGTCAAGCGTTCGATTTGGCGCGTATCACTCAAGCCGCGCATGCGGTTGGTGCCAAGGTGGGCTTCGATTTGGCGCATGCGGTTGGTAATATCGAAGTCAATTTGCATGACTCGGGTGCTGATTTTGCGGTTTGGTGCAGCTACAAATATCTTAATAGCGGCCCAGGTGCCGTTGCGGGTGCATTTGTGCATGAGCGCCATGCCAACAGCGATTTGCTGCGGCTTGCGGGCTGGTGGGGCCATCGCGCCGATACGCGTTTTCAAATGCGCCCGAACTTTGAAGCTACACCCGGTGCTGATGGCTGGCAGCTATCGAACCCGCCAATTTTTTCGCTTGCACCCTTGCGCGCCTCTTTGGCGCAATTTAGCCGGGTTGGCATCGCCAATTTGCGTCAGCGCTCAATGATTTTGACGGCCGTGCTGAGCCGTAAAATCACCGATGAACTCAGCGATTTCGTCAAAATTATTACGCCCGCCGACCCAGCGCAGCGGGGCTGCCAGTTAAGTTTGCGGGTGCTCAGTGGTCAAGCAAATGGGGGCCAAGAAGCGGGGCGCGGGTGTTTTCAGGCGTTAGCCGCCGCCCATATTGTGGCCGATTGGCGCGAACCGGATGTGATTCGTGTGGCGCCGGTGCCGCTTTACAACACGTTTGAAGATATTGAAGCCTTGGTGGCAGCGATGCGGTGTCATTTTATTGGAGGGGCGATTTGAACAACGATGATTTAAACAACGGCGATTTGAATCAAGCCATTTTGAATAAAGACATTGAATTCCGCCCGGTTTGGATCGTGGGCGCTGGGCTTGCCGGTGCGCTACTGGCCACTTTGCTGGCAAAGCGCGGTTTTGCTGTCGCGATCTCGGAAAAGCGCTCCTCGGTAGAGCTTGAACAGCTAGCGGCGGGCCGCTCAATTAATTTAGCGCTGGCTGAGCGCGGCCGCTACGCCCTGGAATGCGCCGGTTTTATGCACGGCGAGTCGGGCGAGCGCATTGTGGACGCGGTACTGGCGCAGGCGATTGCCATGCCCGGGCGGCAAGTGCATTTGAGTGATGCCAGTGAAAACTTTCAAGCCTATTCCGCGCGGGGTGACAAAGCCATTTGGTCGGTGCATCGGGCGCGGCTCAATCGCACGCTGCTAGAAGCGGCAAAAGGTGCTGGTGTGCAAAGCTATTTTAACGAGCGGCTAGTAAGTGTTGATTTAGCGGCGAAAACGGCCGTGGTTGAGCGGGCGGGCGTACGGGTCAACATTGGCTTCGGGCTAATTTTGGGCGCGGATGGTGCCGGCTCGGTCTTGCGTGACGCGATTGCGGCGCAAAATTCGCAGGCACCGCCGCCGCACGTGGATTTCTTGGATCACGGCTATAAGGAAATTGCGATTCCGGCGAACGCTGCTGGTGAATTTGCTTTAGTTCCTGGCGCGCTGCACATTTGGCCGCGTGAACGTTTTATGGTGATTGCGCTGCCAAACCCGGACAAAACCTTTACTGCGACCTTGTTTTTGCAAAATGATGGGCCAACGAGTTTCGCAGCATTGAGTTCAGCTGATGCAATTGCTGCCTTTTGCGCGGAATATTTCCCTCAGCTGACGATGTTGGTGCCGGATCTTACTCAGCAAATTTTGCAGCACCCGAAAGGGCTATTGGGCACGCTGCACTGTGCCATTTGGCAGTATCAGGATTGCGCGGTGCTGTTGGGTGACGCCGCGCATGCAATTGTGCCGTTTCACGGGCAGGGGATGAATTGCGCCTTTGAAGATTGCGTCGCGTTAGCGAATCTTTTGGCTATAGCCTCCGCTGAAACACGCGCCGATGTATTACGGCACTATGCCCTGGAACGCCAGCCGCAGGCGAAAGCGATTGCGGAAATGGCGCTGGAAAACTACGTCGAAATGCGCGATCACGTAGCGGACGATGATTTTCGCTTGCGTAAAGCCTTAGAGCAAAAGCTGGCGCTAGGCCACCCTGGGCACTTTGTGTCCCGCTACGAATTGGTCAGCTTCAGCCGCTATAACTACGCTTTGGCACAAGCCCGCGGGCTTTGGCAGACCGCACTTTTGCATGAGTTTTGTGACGGCAAAGTTAGCCTTGATGACGTTGACTTTGCTACTGCTAGCGCTCGGGTTAGCGCTGAATTACCACCATTACCGGAACTATTGCCATGACCATTAGCCCTGAACTTCTACGCTATGCCGCCCTTGATGCCGAGCTTGTAGCCTTGGTGAAAGACGTAAAAATGCTGTCGGTTTTATCATGGCCCGTCAAAACACAAACCCTATTTTTAGACAACTGGCGTAAAAACAAAATAAAGCTTCCTGAGGTTAGCTATCGAAAGTTTGATTACTCGGAAAAGCGTTATGCGCTGGAACAATTAATCGTCAAATGTGATGTGCAGCATCCGATTGGGGATTATTTAAGCCGTACCGCGCAGAGTTATTTATATGCAACGCGCTTGCTGGAATCTGCCGGCACTGCAGCGATGGGAGACTATTCCGTGCAGCTTTACGGCAAGCCGGGCGATACCATTGCTGGCAGTCAAGTTAAAAATACCGAAGCAGCACAGCATTTTATTTTGTCCGCACGGGAAATTATGCAAGATGGGCGCTTAGCAGAGCCAGACTATTGTTTAAGCGCCGAAACCATGCAGCAAGAGATGCAGGCAGATTTGGACAAGTTTTTTGTAAACCACCAAGTAACCGTAACGGTGGATCCAGATTTGGTGGCTAAAGCGGCGGCGGGGCCAACCAAAATTAGGCTGCGTGCGGCAACTAGTTTTACCGAATATGACCGCATGCAGCTGTTAGAACATGAAGCCTACGTACACTCTTTGACCGCGCTAAACGGCCGCGAACAGCCGTATCTAAAATCGCTCAGCTTGAATTCGCCGCGTATCACCGCCACTCAAGAAGGCTTGGCGGTATTTGCAGAATTAGTGACCGGTTCAATTGACTTGGGGCGCATGAACCGCATATCACAGCGCATTATTGGCATTGATATGGCGATGAAAGGCGCTGATTTTATTGATGTATTCCGCTTTTTTATGGACGAAGGGCAAAATGATTCGGAAGCCTTTACCTCGGCCATGCGGGTGTTTCGTGGGGCACCCCTCACCGGCGGTGTTGCTTTCACCAAAGATACGGTCTACCTACACGGCTTGCTCAGCGTGCATACCTTTTTTCGCTGGGTATTTAAGCAAAATAAATTAGTGATGTCGCGGCATTTGTTTGCCGGAAAAATGACTTTACATGATGTTTTGTCATTTGAGCCATTTTACGAAAGTGGTTTTATTTGCGAGCCACAATACTTACCACGCTGGGCGCAGCGCACCAATGCGCTGGCGGGCTATCTGTCATTTAGTCTTTTTGCCAATAAAATCCGATTGGATCAAATTGAGCGGGAGGATTTAAGATTGGGGGTTTGAATGACACTTTAAATAGATAGAATTTTACTTAATAGTTTTATAAATTAAATAATAAATAAAAAATAACCATGAAATCAAAAGCTACATGAAAGTCCCACCCGCACTTGAAGAATTAATACACGATGGCATTATTGATGCTGTTACCCGCCAGCTTAAAAGTGGTAAAGAAGCCTCGGTTTATGTGGTGCGCAGCGGCGGTGAATTGCGTTGCGCAAAAGTCTATAAGGATATGCGCCAGCGCAGCTTTAAGCAGCGCGCGCAGTATCAGGAGGGCCGCAAATCGCGCGGCAGCCGGGAACAGCGCGCAATGGGCAAAGCCAGTAGTTTTGGCCGTAAAGAGGCAGAAGAGCAGTGGAAAAATACCGAGGTCGATGCCTTGTTTCAGCTGCATCGAGCCGGTTTACGCGTGCCCAAACCGTTTGGCTTTTACTCGGGGGTGCTGATTATGCAAATGCTGGTGGACACAACCGGCGACAGCGCGCCGCGTTTGAACGATGTTGAGCTCAATCCTGAGTTAGCTCGCGCCTACCATGCGGTTTTGATCGAGCAAATCAAACTCATGCTGTGCGAGGGCCTGATCCACGGCGATTTAAGCGAATACAACGTGCTCGTGGACACCACCGGGCCCGTCATTATTGATTTACCGCAGGTCGTTAGCGCCGCTGGCAATAACAACGCGCCCAGCATGCTTAAGCGCGATGTCGGGAATATCACGATGACGCTGTCCGCGTTCGCGCCCGAATTGGCGCAGACACACTATGCCGAGGAAATGTGGGCGCTCTTTGAAAAGTCCGAACTTCGCCCCGATACCGTTTTGACCGGCAAGTTCAAGTTCAGTAAAAAAGTGGCGAATGTCGCCGAGGTTATGGACGCCATTGTTGACGCCCGACAAGTCGCGCTTATCCGGGCCCAAGCCCGGGAAGCAGCGGAGCGTGATGAGGATTAAAGCCGAGGCGTGCATGAACTGTTTGCGCGTATGACTGCAAAACGTCGGTTTGGCTACCGTTTTCTGCGCGTGCTGTTGGGCGCTATTGCGCTAATTTCCTTATTTGATTGCCTATTGATTATTCTGGTGCGGCCCTCGAATGAGCGTGATTGGTCGCTCGATCAAGCCGGTCTGGCGCACGCAGAGTTTTCTAAAGATAAAGTGCAGATTCAAAACGTGCGCAACGCGGTTTATCGTTCCAGCGCTGATTTTGATGTGCACTGGGAAACGCGCAGCTATGACTTAAGCCAAGTGGAAACGCTGTGGTTTTTAGTCGAACCATTTTCGGACTGGCGTGGTCCTGCGCATACATTTCTTAGTTTTGGCTTTGCCGATGGGAAATACTTGGGCGTGTCGGTGGAAATTCGCAAGGAAAAAGGCGAAGCGTTCTCGCCTTTTCTGGGTTTGTTTCGCCAATACGAGCTGATTTACGTGTTGGCTGATGAGCGGGACTTGATTACTTTGCGTGCCAAGTATCGCAACGACCCGGTTTTTCTGTACAAGATGCGTGCGACGCCGGAAAAAATACGTGCGCTGTTGCACTCCATGTTAGCGCGCGCCAATCAACTGGCCGTGCAGCCTGAGTTCTACCACACGCTCAACAACACCTGTACCAGCAATATCGTTGACCATATTGACATGATTGCGCCCGGTCGCATTCCGTTTAGCTACAAAACCTTGCTGCCCGCGTACTCCGATGATTTAAGTTTTGATCTAGGTCTAATTGATACCAAGCTTGATCGCGAGCACTACCGTGCGGCGCATCAAATCAACGCACTGGTCTTGCTATATGCCGATAGCCCAGATTTTTCTAACGCGATTCGAGGCCAAAATAGGCGTATCAACACTCCCGCAAAATAAAAGCTAGCTTGCAAAACCGCGTCAGCCCTGCATGGCTTCCAGCTCTTTACCCTTAGTTTCATACACGTATTTGAGGATAAAAAAGATCGAAACCACAGCGGCAATGGCGTAAAGGCCATAGGTTGATGCCAGGCCAATTTTTATCAACAAAATCGGAAACGTCATGGTGATCAAAAAGTTCGACAGCCACTGAAATAGCCCGGCGACTGCAAGCCCAGAGCCACGAATCTGATTCGGAAACATCTCGCCTAGCATCACCCACATCACCGGGCCCCAGGAAAAGTTGAAAAACATCACATAAGCATTCGCGGCAATCAGCGCGGTGGTGCCCATGCCGCCGGACAATTGCAGCTTAGCGTTAGCATCCAAGGTGCCGGTTGCGAAGGCAACCGTCATTAGCGCAAGCGTGACGGCCATACCAAGTGAGCCGATCAGCAAAAGTGGGCGCCGCCCGATGCGATCAATCAGCGTCATTGACAGCAGGCAAGCACCAACGCTCAGCGCGCCAGAAAGTACATTAATCAGCAGCGCATCGTTTTCGGAAAACCCGACCGCTTGCCACAGCACCGCGCCGTAATAAAACACCACGTTGATGCCCACGAGCTGCTGAAACGTCGCTAAGCCAATGCCGACCCATACGATCGGGCGAATTTTGCCCGTACTGCGCTGGATTAAATCGGAAAGCCGGGGCGCATGGTCTTGCTCGATTGACTTGCTGATCTCGTCGAGCTTGATTTTTGCTTGGCTTGCACCGTACAGCCGGGTCAAAACCGCCAAGCCCAACTCTTTACGGCCCTGTGCCACCAAAAAGCGCGGGCTTTCGGGAATAAACATGAGTGTGATCAAAAACAGCGTCGCCGGCACCATTTGAATCCAAAACATCCAGCGCCAAGCTTCAAAACCCCACCAAAATGGCTGCATGGAGGAGCCTGCGTATTTAGCCAATAAATAATTGCTGACAAACGCCGAAAATAGCCCGCCGATAATGGCAATTTGCTGCACCGAGCTCAGCCTGCCGCGATAGCGCGCCAGTGAAACCTCGCTAATATAGGCCGGTGAAATAACGCTTGCCGCACCGACGGCGAAACCCCCCAGCACCCGGTACAGCACAAACTGGAGTGAGGAGGTCGAAATTCCGGCGCCCCAGGCGGACACTAGAAAAAACGTCGCGGCCACAATCAGCACCCAGCGCCGACCATAAACATCGGAAAGTCGACCCGCAAAAAATGCGCCAACCGCACAACCAAGCAGCATCGAAGAAACGTTAAAACCCGTACCCATTGAGTCAGAGTGAAACGCAAGCTTTAAGCCATCGACGGTGCCGTTGATGACGCCACTGTCAAAACCAAATAAGAAGCCGCCGATAGTGGCGACACAGCTAATCAAAATAATGAAGAAGTTATTTTCCGCGCCGTCGCTGCCGCGCGCATTCGCTGCTGTGCTCATGGGATGCCTTTATTTTTAGTTCGATTAGCGCCAGGGACGCACAAAAGCGCGCAAGCAATGTAGCGCATTGATCAGCAATAATTGTGGGATTGCATACGTATTCTTAGCATCACCCGGCCGCATCGTTGGCAATTGGCCGCCCAACGTCAATAATCCAGCCCGACCAAGAAGGCGCATAAAGCGCTGCACCCTCCAAACCTGCTTGCGCCATCGCCAATAGGTTATGGCAAGCGGTGACGCCTGAGCCGCACATCATCACTGCTTGCGCCGGTGTTTTATCGCCCAGTAAAGCCAAAAATTCGCTGCGTAATACCTCAACGGTTTTGAATCTGCCATTTTGCATATTTTCTGAAAATGGCCGGTTGTAAGCGCCGGGAACATGGCCTGCGATAGCATCCAAAGTTTCATCGCGCCCGGCAAAGCGATTCGCCGGGCGTGCGTCCACCAGGATTTTTGTTTGATTCGCGAGTGCAGCCTGCAGAGATTCGCTATCAATTTGCGGCATTGCCTGGAAACTAAGCGCGTCTGGCGCATCGCTGACAATGGGCACCGTGTCGGTACTGAGCGGGAAATTTGCCGCACGCCACGCATTCAAGCCGCCGTCTAAAACATACACTTGCTTAAAACCTGCGGCGCGCAGCAACCACCAAGTTCGTGCGGCATAAGCGCCATTATCTTGGTCATAACAGACGATTTTATCGCTCTGTTTTAGTCCACAGCTTGCGACCACCCGCGCGAACTGTTGCGGTGTTGGCAAGGGGTGGCGGCCATGTGTGTGGGTTCGGGACATATCACTTAAGCCATGCTCAAGATGGATATAGTGCGCATGGGCAATGTGCCCGGCCAAAAATGTGTTGATGCCAAAGTCCGGGTCAGCAAGGCTAAAACTGACGTCAATGATTTTCACGTCGTCTAAGTTTGCATGAAGCCATTCGGCGCTAATAATGTGCATGAGTCAGGTCCATGAATGTGAGAGATATTTGCGAAACAGCGCACTTCAAAACTGTCATGCGCTAATCTGGCGTTTCTAACCTTGCCCGCGTAGCGGTCTGATGTTGTGAATTGTATGCTCAGGCCTGTAAATCTGTACGCGTGGATGCCGATGAAGTGTTGGAAACTAGCTGCTAATGGGAAAACTCAAGGCGTGGTGCGTTCCGGCGTTCCGGCGTTCCGGCGTTAAAGCGTGGTCGCAAATTTTTTTAGGACTGCTGGCCTACTTAGTCTGCAGCGCTGCGCTGGCGAACGATATTCAAATGCCGCACTTGCAGCAAGCTCACACATTAAAGATTGTAAAAGGGCCCAGTGCAACGCCTAATAACGCGCTGCTGAGTCCATACCGGGTGCTGAATTCCACCGACGTGCGTCTGGAAAATGACCATTGGCGTGCATTTGATTTACTCAGGCGCATGGCTGGGGCGTTTACGCGCAGATGTGCTCAAGCGTAAAGCGCTTAAACTGGCGCAAACGTTGGAAGCCCAGGTGCTGCGTCGCACGCAAGAATTGGCGGATGCCAATATTCAACTTGAAAAGTTAGCGCTGACTGACCCGCTGACCGGCTGCTACAACCGCCGATGCTTTTATGAGCGCTATTTGCATGCCCCGCAGAGCAAAGACTTGTTGATTATTTTGCTTGATATTGATTTCTTTAAAAAAATTAATGATGAGTTTGGTCATGCTGGCGGCGATGCGGTGCTGGTGCAGAACGCCAAAGATTTTGCCTGGATTTGCTGATCGACAAAGCCATCAAACGCCGTTAACAACGCCGCAAACTTCTGAGCTGTGCCTTCCAATTGCATCAATGCGGAACAAGTCGCCTCATAGCTAGACAGCTGATCCGGCCGATGCGCTTTGCGAATCAGGTACTTTGAGGTGGGCACCGCACTCAGATGCAGGCGGGGTAGGCGTTGTAGCAAAGGATTTAAATACAGCATCTTGCGGGTTTTGCGCCAGCTGCCATCCAGCACGACTAGACGCAATTGCGCCGGTTCGGGCAACCGTTCAACGATTTGTGCTGAGCTAGCAGCATCCACAGCTAGCTCTGGATACAGCAAAATCGCCTGTTTTGGATCGTGCGTGGAGGTATTTGCTGACCAAGGCGCGTTTAATAATTCTTGCAAGCGTATTGGCGCAAAAGCTTCGCCAACTTCGATGCGGCTATTTAACAAGCTTAAGCTCAACAAGCGCGCGCTGCCTTTAACTTGATTGACTTCCATCGGGTGCTGCAAAATTAAAACTTCAGTGGCGCTTGGCGTTGGGTGTATCCATTGGCAAATGCACTGCGCGCGCTGGCAGCGTGCGCACATTAGCCGTTTCATTCGCATGATTTTTACCGAACTTGACAACGTTACCGTCCCGTTAAAGTAAGCTAAAATGGTAGCTTAGACAAAGTTCACCACTACAAGAAGTGTTTTGATGCCTGATTCACTCAAACCTGAGTTCCCAGTTCTAACTTCCAAAGTTCCAGAATCTAAAGTGCCGAATCCCACGCTTGACGCCAAAACGGATTCTCCGGCGCGGGTGGGTGAAGCTGAAATGATGCGCCCAAAAATGTATCTGCCCGGCGAATATCCACCGGCTTCGCATATCGGCGGGCGGGATTCATTTGCCGGAATTCAGGGCCGAAACGTCTCGGACTATTTGATGCAAAGCGCGCAACGCCATCACATGCAGCTCTCGCAGATGGCAGATAACAAGGCGAGCATGTTAATTACTGTCAGCTCGCTGGTGCTGACTATATCGATCAGCCGTTTAAACGATCCAGAGCTGCACTTAAGCATTATTATTCTGACCAGCTTCACCTTGGCGGCTTTGCTGATGGCGATTTTGGCGGTATTGCCGAAATATCGCCCGCTAAAATTGACCGACACCACAAAACTGCCTAGTTTTTTTAATCCGATTTTCTTTGCGCATTTTTCTGAGCTGCCGCGCGAGCAATTTTTCGATCTATTGGGAAAAACCCTGCGCCATGACGCTTGCGTCTATGAAGTATTGGCGAACGATCTCTACAGCATCGGGCTGTATTTGGCGCACCATAAATACCGATATTTGCGATTTGCCTACCTGTTTTTTTTGAGCGGATTTTTGTGTGCAACTGCCGTGCAGGTCTATAAAATGCTGCATAACGGTAGCTAGTGCTATCACCACACTAAAAGACGGGGTTTGTGAAACGCTAAACTTCTGGGAAACTTGAGACTTTCAAGCATCATAGAGATAGCAGTCTTTTCTGGATCTCGGCGTGCGCCGGGATGACGAAATCTTGGATATTTTTATTGCGGTTTTGAAATAGGTTTGCAATAAGACGGCGATTTAACTGCGCGCAGCCCACCACGCCTGCACCAGCCCAAGCAAGCTCGGCGCGCTTGACAAAAAACCGCCTGGCTGCGCAGCAAGCGCAGATTTTGCCCACAGCCCGGCCTCACGCGCGTGCAAAAGTCCATAGGCGCGCGTTGCGGACTGCACTGCTGGTGCTTGCGCTGGCAAGGCATCGCGCAGTGATTGACGAATCGCGTTCAATTTAGCCGACAGTGCAGCCCCAACCAAAGCCACATCGCCGATCTGCGAGGCTTTCAGCTGAAACTCCGCCAATACCGCGCGACTCAGCACGCTGGGGCCGAAGCGCTCAGGCTTTGCGTGGCTTTGCATTTGCCGTTTTAACGCAAGTTCGATCCAGATGATCGAGCAATCACCCTCGTTCACCAGGGCCGAAGCCGCTGCAGCAAGCTCAGAAACTTGCCTGCGTTGCGCATCTGTATCCGCAGCCGTTGCGAAGGTAATCCACGCCTGTGCGGCCCGCACCAACGAGGGTAGGGCACCTAGATCTGATTTTGCCGCAAATAATGCCTGTGTCAGCGGGTGCCGGGGCGCGCCAGACACCGCTAAATCCGCTTCATCCGCCCACCATGCCATTTTCGCCTGCGCTAGCTCTTGATTGCGCAGCGAAAACATCATTTGCAGCAGCTCTTCAATAAGCACAACGGACGCCAGCCAGTGCGCGGGTTTGGCGGCAAAGCGATAGCAAAGCGCCAGATTGGGTTCGCGCTGCAGCCAATCGCCAGCAAAATCAGTCAGTTGCGGATGAAGCTCATTCATCGGCCGCGCTTTCGACTGTTGGGGGCCGCAAACTGTCGAGTACCGATTCCAGCCAATAAGTGCTCACTACACGTGCCGCAACCATATCTTGCAGGGTCATTTCCTTAACTAAGTCGCGCACTGAGTCTTCGTCAAACTCATTGTCATCGAAATCTTCATCATCGCCGTCAGCATCAGTGTGGGCCTCAGCGCCCATTTCGTCATTAGCGTCGTCCTCAGCTTCAGCCGGAAAATCGTCTTGCAAGTCATGCTCAACGCCTTCAGCCGCTTCATGTTCAGCTTGGTGTTCCAAAGCGTATTGAGCAATCGCGGCATCAAGCTCTGCTTCGGATTCGACATCCTCATCCTCATCCTCATCCTCACCCTCACCCTCACCCGACAAACCGACTTGGGCGCGCGCCAGCGCTAAATCTTCGATGTAATTTTCCATAAGCGCATCGCCATCCTCCGGGTGGAAAGGCACCATCGCGGCAAACTGTATAACGCCATCGGCCGCGATCACGCGTGCGCCGATCACATCATTAACCGCGACTTGGGTCGAGCCGAATTTTTCATGGACAAAGGCAGTTCCTATTTCCGGCTCAAACAGATCAAGCAAATCCATTCCTTCACCCGGGTTGACCGCCACGACGCGGTAGGCGCGCAGACCAGAGCAGGCCAGCGCCTCATAAAACTCCCGATCTGCCGAAGATAAGGGGCCGCTGGCGTCTAAGAACCATTCCAGCCCGGTTTGTTGCACGCCCCGCAGCTCAAATACGCCGTCGATGCAAATGTAGTCTGTGACCAGCATCGATACGCCATTCGCACCCGCGTGCTTGCCTGAGTTTAAAAGTTCACGCTCCTCAGCATCAAACTCAAAGAAAAACTCATCGGCTTGAGCTGGAATTTGACTGCGAAATTTAGCCGCGATCCAGTCTGCCAAACGCCCCAGCCGCCGCGCAGTCAAGACTTCGTAACTGGGCTGAATTTGCACTAGCAGGCAGCAATGCTTAAATTTTTTGCCGCTACCACACGGGCAGCGCTCGTTTCTTCCGACTTGGGCCATATTTTTACTCGATTGGATTTTGGTCAGTAAACATCACTTTGCATCACACCCTAATTAGGTTCCATCTCCGATTTGACTGCATCAGACGCACGCTGCTGCCAGCGCCAGGCGCTGCCAATAATATCAGCCAAATCAGAATAGCGCGGTGCCCAGCCAAGAGTGTTTTTTATCAAAGTCGCATCGCCCACTAAACACGCCGGATCACCTGCGCGACGCGGCCCAAAACTGACTGGAATTTCCTTACCCGTCGCGGCTTGTGCCGCCGCAATCACCTCTTTTACTGAATAACCCCGGCCATTGCCCAGATTATAAACGCTAGATTTTGCGCCATTCAGCAGCGCCTGCAATGCCAATACATGCGCATCTGCTAAATCTGAAACATGCACATAGTCGCGTATACAACTGCCGTCGGCAGTATCGTAATCACTGCCATAGACGGTAATACTTTTTCTAATTCCCGCAGCGGCCTCTAAAATGAGCGGGATTAAATGCGTCTCCGGGTCGTGATTTTCGCCTATTTCAGCAGTTATATCAGCACCCGCCGCATTAAAATAACGCAAGCAAATAGAGCGTAATTGATAGGCATGATCGAAATCGCGCAATATTCGCTCAATCATTAGTTTTGAGCTGCCGTAAGGGTTGATAGGATTTTGCGGATGTGATTCTGATATTAAAGTGTGTTTAGAAAAACGATCGTTTTCTGGTAAACCATAAGTTGCGCAGGTGCTAGAAAAAATAATCTTGTTAATCGCAGCTTTGCGCATGGCCTCCAATAAATTAAGCGAGCCCACTACATTATTACGATAGTATTTTGCTGGATCCGCGACCGATTCACCCACATAGGCATACGCGGCGAAATGCAGCACCGCATCTGGTTGAAATTCCTTCAATACTTGGTCAATTGCGTGCGCATCGAGCAAATCACCGACTACCAGTGGCCCCCACCGCACGGCTTCGCGATGCCCATAAACAAGATTGTCGAAAGCCACTGGAGTAAAGCCCGCTTGAGATAGAGCTTTACAAGCATGGCTGCCAATATAGCCAGCGCCACCGGTCACTAAAATACGCATTGCACAGCCTGTGGGCAAATTTAAGAGCCCATAAGCATAAAGTATTTATGAGTTTGCTCAATCGGCGCGCAACTAGCTCATTTCTGGCTGCGCAAGATTTCGCGCAAAGACTGCACAGCTTTGTCCAAGCCATTATCAACACCGCTCGCCTGCGCCGCTGCCATGAGGCCCTGGCGCGTGGCAGGTGTTTGCACGAGTTGGACTAAATCGGAGATCAAACGGTCGGCGCGGCTGGCGAAAGTTGCACCGATTGCGGCCAAGCGGTCGATACGCCGCTGTTGGTCGCCCTGCAGCGCCAGCGCCAGCGTTGCTTTGTTAGACGCGACCGCCTGCAGCAGCGTATAGCCGCCGTTACACAGCACCACCGCGCTGGTTTCGATTAGCGCCACCAAAGCCGCATTCGGCACGCTGCGCAGCACATAGCAGGCGGCAGTCGAAGCGGGCAGCTGGCTCGCATTTGGGCCGCAAATCAGGATGCTGCGCATGCCCGTTTTGGCAAAACAGTGCTCGGCCGCCTGCAAAGCCAGCGCATTCTGGTCAATGCCCGCACTGAAAATGCCGCCGCCGCCTAAAGTCATCAATACATAAGGCTGGGCTGCGGCAAACGCGGCTAGCTCAGGCGCAAGCTGGCTAGCATCCGCTTTGGCAAACACCACGCCGATTGTTTCTATGCGCAACTTGGGATAGCAGCGCAGCAGCAGGCGTTTCCAAAGCGACAGTGGCTGCCAAAATGCGGCAGGTTGACTGAGCCAAAGCGCGTCTAAATAGCGCAAACGCCGCAGGCTAATGGTTTTGCGGCGCGAGGTTTCTCGGCCAGCGAGAAAAATAGTGTGCGCCCCAATCTTTTTGGCGGCGTGCAACTGTGCTGCACGCCCGGCGCTGTCAAACAGCACAACCTGCGGCTTAAGCCGCTCAATCCAAGCCGTCGTTTCGCGATTTGCCAGCGTCGGTGTTTGCTCAAGCGCAATTTCGCGCCAACCCGGCGCGAACTTGCCAGCCGCCGCATGATGCAGCAAACAGGCCATCGTGACCTCAGGCATGGCGAGTTTCAACGCCTGCGCCAAAATGGCGCACTGCGCAAGTTCGCCCATTCCCATCGGCCCGGAGACGGGAATAAATAGAACGTCAACCGTATCGGCTGTCTGAAATGGAGGGTTCAAGCGTCAGAACCAAGTAAGTAGGTGCATAAAAGTCTCTGCATGAACCGGTTAAAGAACAGCTTAAGGTTCGTCTTTGCGAACGCAGTGAAGCAATCTCGTCGTTTAAAGCTAGATTGCTTCGCTGCGCTCGCAAAGACGAAGTTCATGGATTGTGTGTAGTTTTGCTCTTTAAAAACGGATAACTCAGGTGGAACGCTGTGCGTTTAAATTACCAGAACTGCAGCGCGCTTGTTTGCACAACGTCAAATCAACGCCATAGTGAAAGATGTCGCCGATCGGCTTGCCGATGTGCAGGCTATACTGCTCGAAAAGCAGTCACATGGCTAAGCTAAAGTCACGGCAATATTTTGACTTTGTGATTGCATAATGACCAAATTTTCGATGCTCAGCTTTGCTTTGCGCAGCAACTACCGTCCATTGTTGGGCAACCCGTGCTCGTTAGCTTCAGTGTTGTAGCATTAGCGCTGGGCGCAGGCACGCCCACGGGCATGGTGACGGTGACCGATGGTGTGGATAGCTGCAGCGCTACGGTCGCAGTCGGGCAATGTAGTTTGACGCTGACCACCGCTGGCAATCGCACCTTGAGCGTAAGCTATGCGGGATCGGGTGATTTCTTGGCAAGCACGGCAACGAACGCGCATGGGGTGGAAACCCCGGTCATTTTCAAAAATGGTTTTGAAGATCCAGTGCCGTAGGCTACAGATAGGTTACAAGCTGCAATAAGGTCGTAATAAACCCGCCCATAAATCGTCACAATCGCTACCTAAGCTGCGATCTCTTTTTGGAGTTCAGCATGAAATCAACTTTAAACGTTACTTCCGGCACCGGTATCTTGGGTATTGCCTTACTGGGCTTTTGCTTGCAGGCGACAGCTGCCGTTAGTTTTCTGGGGCGTGCTGATTTACCTTCAGATAGTTTCGATCTGAGCGGTTTGACCGCACCTTTGGAAGACGGCACGCCGGGTAATCGCTTGGGCGCGTTTGGTTCCGGCATTGCCTATGCCGGTGGTACACGCTTTCTCGCGGTACCTGATCGTGGCCCGAACGCCAGCACTTACAATCCTGCGGTTGATAACACCACGTCTTTCCAGGCGCGCTTTCATGAATTCAACATCGTCGTTGGCCCTGGCGCGCCCGTAGTTACTTTAGTGCGCACCCGCACCTTGAGTGATGCCCAAGGCGCATTTACCGGGCTTTCCTCCGGCTTTGACGCGACTAATTCCCAGGCAAGCCGAAGGTTGGACCCAGAAGAAATTCGCGTTTCCAACGATGGTGCCAGTGTTTTTATAAGCGACGAATACGGCCCGTTTCTGTATCAATTTGATCGTCAAACGGGTGCGCGCACCCGTGTTTTTGACCTTCCAGCCAAGTTTAAAATTGCCACACCCGCGTCCACCAGTGCCGCAGAAATCGCGGGCAATACCTCCGGGCGAGTCGCCAATCGGGGCATGGAAGGGCTGGCGATCAGCCCGGATGGGCGTACCTTGTTGGGCGTCATGCAAAATCCTTTGCTCCAAGATGGCGGGCGCGAGGGGCTGAATGTGCGCTTGCTTAAAGTTGATATTCAATCGGGCCAAACGCAAGAGTTCGTTTACACCTTAGCCAACAAAAGCAATGGCTTGAATGGCGCAGTAGCGATCAATCAGAACGAATTTCTCGTGATTGAACGCGATGGCCGCGCTGGTACGCAGGCGGTATTCAAACGTATTTACAAGATCAATATCAGTGCCGCCACCGACGTCAGCCAAAGTGCGACTTTGCCCTTGACTGGCTTACCCAGCGCGATCACACCGGTGGTAAAGACCGATTTCATCGACCTGTTAGACCCTGCTTTCGGTTTGAGCGGCGCAAACTTTCCTGAGAAAATTGAAGGCGTGGCGCTGGGCCAGCGGCTTGCGGATGGGCGGATTAGCTTGGTCGTCAGTTCTGACAACGATTTCCTAGCGGCACCGAACAGCATCTTAAGTTTTGCAGTGGATGCCGCTGACCTAAACTATGTGCCGCAACAGATTGGCGGCAGCCTTAATCTCGCGCCGGTGCCGCTAGGCGGAACGTGGCTGATTGTGGTGCTGTCATTAGGCCTAATCGGTTTTGCCGCGCACGCGCAACGGCGTGCAACGCTCAAGTGATCGTGCCACTTATTCACGGCTGACTACCTTTTAGATGAACCAGTTTGGGCTGCTGCGCGTTAAAATGAAGGCTTTTAGCTGGGTGCTACGAATACTCTAGGGCTTGAGTCGTTTGCATGTAAACAATTCAGCCGTATTGCTAAGCTAACCACTCACCTATCAGGAAATATGATGTCTATTTCAGCCCGTATTCTGGCCGCCGTGTTGATCGGCGCGACAGCGTTTTCGTGTTTTGCCGATGTGGGCACGCAATCGCCTACAGCCCTCCAAAATTCAGCGCTGAGGCAATATCAACGCGCGCTTATCGATTCCACTTACCCTGTTGTAGAGCAAATGCAGCAAAATCGCACGGAATTTGAGCGCATGGTCAAGCAAGAGCAACAAAACGCTGCTCCAACCAGCGAAAAGCTAGCGCGTTTTGGTCAGTGGTTGAGCATGCTGCAGGCTGATATTCAGGGCCAGCGCTCGGCGCGGGTGGCGGTGCGTAATCCATTCCTTGCGGGGACTGATCCAGCGGAAATCCACACGCTACTTGAAACCTATGAGTGCCATGATGCTGCCGAACTTGGGCAGGGTAGCTTTGCCGCAAATTTGTCAGCTCAGCAAACCGTGTGGATCGCGTTGCAATCAGATGCAAAACACACCCTTCAAATCAACACGGCAGGCTCAGACGCTGACACCAAAATTGCGGTTTACGATCAGCATTGCCCCAATGCAAATCAAGCCCCAGCAGAACAACGCGACGATGATTTAGGTTTAGCCGCGCGGTTTGAACTGCCACCTGGACACGGACAGCGCAAATTTTTAGCCATTAGCGCCGATCAAGCCGGAAAAATACAAATCCGCGTCACGCTGGCCAATGGCAGCATCCGCGGCAAGGTGACTACACCCCTCGTCAATGGAAACAGTACGAGTGTGTCCGCAGGGCGCTATGAAAATGGCTACTTTAGTAATAGTAGCTACGCTTATACAGAAAGTAATGGCACCTATTCCATTTCGGTTCCTGCTAATAATTATTATGTCATTGCGGGACAGAATAATTATTATGGACTGTTACCTCAATTATATCCGGCCGCCCCGTGTTATGGTCAAATAGCGGGAACATACTGTCCTTTAAATGCTTCCACGCTACTAACGGTGCCAGACGGCAGCATTTTAAACGGCATCGATTTCAACCTGAATACAGGTGGAGTTGTGAGTGGACGAGTCAGCGGGC
Organism: Rhodanobacteraceae bacterium; assembly: GCA_043754435.1. Classification (GTDB taxonomy): domain Bacteria; phylum Pseudomonadota; class Gammaproteobacteria; order Xanthomonadales; family SZUA-5; genus JANNYA01. Next base: position 10,342 of record JAYUUS010000104.1, on the reverse strand, counting down.
AACGCGTTGGGGAAACTCCGTCTATAGCGATATACTTTCCTGAAAATACCTATAGTAATAGTTACCAAATGAATATGGATTCAGTTGGTCGATTCCGGATTACTGGCTTACCAACAGTCACTATAAAAATGTCCGCAAGCGCTAATGGTGCAAGAAGTCAGCTCTATGATGGAATTAATTGCGCTGCCTCTGGCTGTGATCGAACCTTGGGTGTTCCAATTCCAATTACGGTTGGCGCGGAACGAAACAATATTAATTTTAATCTTGAAAAACTGCCTACGATTTCAGGAAATATCATCTCCGGCAGCCAGAATTACGCTGTTGTAACGGCTTATAATTCCTCTGGATATACTAACTCGACGCAAACAGACGCCGCAGGAAATTACAGCTTGACATTAGATCCAGGCAGTTATTTCTTATCTTTTGGTGCTCAAGGTTTTGTCTCTCAGTTATATGCCAACAAGCCTTGCTTAACTCAGCAATATCAGTCCTGCTCGAACTATGCGACTGGAACTCCGGTAATACTAACGGCGCAGGCGAGTGTGACAATTAATGCTAGTTTGATCCCGCAAGGCAGCCTATCTGGCAGAGTTATCAACGACTTGGGTGCGCCAGTATCGGGCGCAGTGGTGCGCGCATGTGCGGCGTCTGATCAAAATAGCTGCACGTCCTATTACTCATCCTCACAGGTACAAACTAATCAGACAGGTGACTACGCTATTACGGGGCTGCAAGCCGGTGGCTATTATGTGATCGCGTCCAGCAATGCCTACCTAGATAAGGCTTATCCAAACGTGGATTGCCAAATCACGCCAGGCGTAAGCTGCGATCCGCAGTTTTCTGGTGCTAGCCTTGTGGCAGTGGAAGACAACTCTGAGCGTACCGGCATTAGCTTTACCCTTGACCGCTCTGGTTCTATCTCAGGGAGATTGGGCGGTCTTTCCTACTACTACAACATGACCATTCAGGCGGCGAAACTCGGTTACACCGCAGGGATTTACAGCCAGCAAGTTGCGATCACCTCAAACAATACTTATAAAATGTTCGACTTACCGGCTGGCGAGTATCGTCTAATTGCTGGCACTCAAAACAGCGAGGTGTTCCCACAAATATTCGCGAACCGAAATTGTGCAGGAACTTTAGTTTCACCTTGCCAAGTCAACACCGGTGATCCCATTACTCTGGATCGATTTGCAAATTTGACTGGCAAAGACTTTAACTTCTCACAACGTTACGGTGCATCCGGCTACGTACGCAGCACAGGCGGTGCTGGTATTCCCAATGCGATCGTCGATTATTGGCTGATCCGCCAAGCACCTTTATTGCCGGAGCGCGGCTTCTCGACATTAACCGACAGCCAAGGGCGCTTTTTCATATCTGCCAACTCTTATAGCGGCAGTTTTTACCTCAGCACTGATGCACCCAGCTACGCATCAAACCAGATCTATCAGGGTGTGCAATGTGCGGTTGGAACCTCGGCCTATGCCGGAACCTGCAGCTTTGCAGGTGCGACAGCGCTGTCTGCACCGGCACAAGTTCCCGGCCAGCTCGACAACATCGTTTTCACTTTGCCAACATCTGGACTGAGCGACGCATTTTTTGTTCATGGATTTGAATCTAGGGTCGAATAGCGCAAATTGGGGTTAACTCGTGGCGTTTGAGGGCGAATCTAAAACCTCAGCGCCGCGAGTTGATCGCGAATACAAAGGCTCCAATATTTCCTTGGCTTTTTAAGCCACCACATCATCCGCCAAAAATCCACCGCTTTGATGCTGCCAAAGCTTAGCGTAGATGCCTTGGCGCGCCAGTAATGCATGATGATCGCCTTCCTCAACAATTTGGCCTTGATCCAGCACGATTAGGCGGTCCATCGCGGCAATGGTGGATAGTCGATGCGCAATCGCCACCACGGTTTTGCCCTGCATGAGCGTATCCAAGCTCGCCTGGATCGCCGCTTCAACTTCTGAATCAAGTGCGCTGGTGGCCTCATCAAGCAGCAAAATTGGCGCATCTTTGAGCATGACCCGCGCAATCGCGATGCGTTGCCGCTGGCCACCTGATAGTTTCACGCCCCGCTCGCCGACCGTTGCATCTAAGCCTGTGCGGCCTTTGGCGTCCTCCAACTGCGCAATAAACGCGCTGGCTTCGGCGCGCTCAACTGCGACAATGACATCCGCTTCATTTGCTTCTGGCCTGCCATAGACAATGTTTTCCCGCACCGAACGGTGCAGCAGCGAGGTATCTTGCGTCACCATGCCAATCGCGGCGCGCAGCGAGTCTTGCTGCACGAGGGCGATATCTTGTCCGTCGATTAGAATTTTGCCGGAACTGACATCATAAAAACGCAGCAGTAAATTCACCAAAGTGGACTTGCCAGCACCCGAACGCCCCACGAGGCCAATTTTTTCGCCGGGTTTGATGGTCATACTCAGTTTGCTAATGACCGCATGTGCGGAATCTTTGCCATAGGAAAAACTGACCTCTTCAAAGCGCAATTCGCCCGCATGCACTTGGATCGCCGGGGCATTTGGTATGTCCAAAATGGTGTGTTCGCGCGTGAGCGTGTTCATGCCATCGCGCACGGTGCCAACATTTTCAAACAGGCTTGCCATTTCCCACATCACCCAGTGCGAGATACCGTTTAAGCGCAGCGCCATCGCGGTTGCAGCGGCCACCGCACCGATGCCCACTTCGTTTTTAGTCCAAAGCCAAAGCGCCAAACCGCCGGTGCTGGCGACCAGCAGCATGCTCAGAATCTGATTGAGCACCTCAAAGCCGGTAATCAAGCGCCATTGCTGGTAGACGGTTTGAATAAACTCAAGCATGGATTGCTTGACGTAATGCGCCTCGCGCTGGGCGTGCGAAAACAGCTTGACGGTGGTGATGTTGGTGTAGGCATCCGTTACCCGCCCGGTCATTAGCGAACGCGCATCGGCTTGCGCCTCGGCAACCTTCCCCAGACGCGGCACGAAATAACACAGCATCAGCGCGTAGAAGCTTAGCCAAAGCAGAAACGGCACCAATAGCCACAAATCAAAACTGCCCACAACCGCGATCATGGTGAAAAAATAGATCGAAATGAACACCATAATGTCGGCCAAAATGAACCAAGTGTCGCGCACGGCGAGTGCTGTTTGCATCACCTTGGCGGCAACCCGGCCAGCAAATTCGTCCTGATAAAAACTCAAAGACTGCTGCAGCATTTGCCGATGGAAAATCCAGCGCATGCGCATGGGGAAGTTTCCGGCCAGCGCTTGGTGCTTAATCAAGTTTTGCAAAAAAACCGCAATCGGGCTAAGGAAAAGGATCACCAGCAATAAAATTAAGGCGCTGCGCTGTTCACTAAAAAGTGTGCTGGGCGTGGCTTTGCTCAGCCAGTCCACCACGCGCCCGAGCATGGCAAACAGCAGGGCCTCAAACGCACCGATTAGAGCCGTTAATAGCGTCAATCCAAGCAAGAGCGGCCGAATACCTAAGGTTGCGGCCCAAATAAAGCCAAAAAAACGCTTCGGCGGCGTGCGCTGCGTGGTTTCGGGGTAGGGGTTAACCCAATTTTCAAAAAGTCGAAACATGTGAACTGTGTTGAGCGCGAAACCGGGCGGCGCAGTGTAAGGGTGCGGACGTGATGCGTTGCACAACCCGGTGACGCGCTATGCTCGCTGCAAAAACTAAGTTGGTGGCATTTGGCTACCTGATTGCCCACACTTACTCTTGTTTGTAAACGCGCTTTCATGAGACTTATTCAGCTGACAAAATCTATACTCGCGAATCGTATAAATGACTTGAGCCATTTTTAATGGATTCCCAACTTCGTACTCGCTTGATTGGTGCCGCCGTTTTAATTGGTTTGGCGGTAATTTTTTTGCCCATGGTGCTGGATAAAAATACCAATAAAGCGCCCATACCGAATGAAGAGATCTCGCTCGATATTCCAGCGCCTGGATCAGATGCTGACGGCCTACAGACGCGCACCTTGCCCATTAATGAGCAAGCGCCGCTGGTAGAAATTGACGCTACCGCACCCGATCCGATCGCCAATGTCGATACTTCGCGCGCACGGCCGACCGTGGCACGACTGGCCTCGGAAACTAACCCACAAACCGAGCCCACAGGTTCGCAAGGCTCGATCCAACGCGATGCGCCGCAGCTGTCTGCTTCGTCAGTTGCCGTGCCTGTTGCGGCTGCGCCAACGCCAACGCCTGCTGTGGCGCCTGCTGCGACGCCAGAAGTACCCAAGCCAGCAACCCCGAAGCCCGTCACACCTGCTGCGCCCGCAGCAAGCGGTGGACGTTTTGGCGTCAATTTTGGCAGTTACGGTGCTCGAGCCACTGCCGAAAAGCTGATTACCCAGCTTACTGCCGTTAAAGTAAAGGCCTCGGTTGAGCCGGTCGTGGTCGGTAATAAATCCCTGTTTCGCGTGGTTTCACGCGGTTACCCTAGCCGCAGCGCCGCTGAAGCCGCACGGCTTGCTGCAACCACCTCAATTGATGGCTTGAATGCCAGCGTTTTGCAGGGCGAGATTGCATCGAATGCTGCTGCAAGTCAGGTGCTGCCCGCCACCGCCATCGCACCCGCGCTACAGGGGTTTGCCGTGCAGATTGGCGTTTATGGCGATAAGGCGAAAGCGGATGAGCTAATCGCGCAGCTCAAGGCCAAAGGTTTCGCCGCATTCTCCGAGCGCGTCATTACCCCCAGCGGTAGCACCTTGCGCGTGCGCGTCGGGCCGATACTCAAACGCCCGGACGCCGATAAAATCAAAGCCGACATTAAAGCCAAGCTCGGTTTTGATGGCATTGTTGTTCCTTACCCATAAGTACCCCTGAAAAACAATGAACGCTGCGGACTACTTGATCCTGGCGACTCTAGGTATTTCGATGGTGGCCGCTTTAATGCGCGGATTGGTTTCAGAAGTGATGTCGTTAGCGGTGTGGGCATTGGCGCTGTGGATTTCTGCCACCACCAGCGGCTTATTCGCTGGCAATTTTCTAAACGGTATTGAACAACCGGCGGTGCGTTTAGGTTCCGCCTATATTTCTATTTTTATGCTGGTGCTGATGTTGGGCGGCATGCTGACTTGGGTGATGCGTCGGATTGTCTGGAAAACTGGCTTAAGCAGCACGGATCGTTGGTTGGGCGCGCTCTTTGGCTTTATGCGGGGTTTACTGATCGTTTTTGCCGTCGTGATTTTTGCCGGGTTTACCGCGATTCCGAAACAGCCGATCTGGCAACAGTCGGTGTTGCTGCCCAGCGTGCAAATTGCGGTGCGGGGTTTAAGCCCGTATTTACCGATCAGCGTGCGCAGTTTTTTAAGCTATCCCAGCATCGCTAAATGGACAGAATCGCCTGAAGCCGCAGAATCGGTTCAACACGCTGCAGAATCTGTCCAAAAAGCAGCGGAATCAGTGCAACAGACCAAAGCGCCTACACCACCTAACTCGGCGCAACCAGGCCCCAAAAACTCACGAAAACCTGCCGTTACGCGGCCGAAAACCCCTACTTCAAAGGTGCACTAAAATGTGTGGATTAATTGGTATTGCAGGCGTTACCGACGTGGCGGCCTCGATTTACGATGCTCTCACGGTCTTGCAGCATCGCGGCCAGGACGCAGCGGGCATTGCCACGGTCGATGGACTCAAGATTAATCTCGTCAAAGGCACCGGGCTGGTGCGCGATGTGTTTATGGGTGAATCGGTGAATTTGCTCAAAGGTGCTATCGGTATAGGCCACTGTCGCTACCCGACGGCGGGTTCGGAAAACGTCGCCGAAGCGCAGCCTTTTTATGTGAATTCCCCATTCGGCATTACCCTGGCGCACAACGGCAATTTAACCAATGCGCCCGAGCTCAAACGTGAGCTATACGCGACGGATCGCCGGCATATCAATACCGACTCTGACTCGGAAGTGCTGCTGAATATTTTCGCGCACGAGCTGGAAGCGAATCGCAGCGGTGCAGTTGGCCCTGAGCTAATCTTTCGCGCCATTGCGGGCGTGCATCGCCGCTGTGTCGGCGGTTACGCGGTCGTCGCACATGTGTTAGGCTTTGGTTTGGTAGCGTTTCGTGACCCGAACGGCATTCGCCCGCTCGTAATCGGGCAACGCTTAGGCGTTAGCGGCATTGAATATGCAGTTGCTAGTGAAACCGTGGCTTTAGATGTGCTCGGCTTTAAGTTGATTAACGATGTCGGCCCCGGCGAGGCGGTTTTGATTAGCGAAAATCGTGAGCTCAAACGCCAACAGACGGCGGAAGTCAAGCTGCACGCGCCCTGCATTTTTGAATATGTCTATCTTGCGCGGCCAGATTCCTTGATTGAAGACGTATCGGTCTACAAAGCCCGTGCACGCATGGGCGAGCGTTTAGCCCGCAAAATTAAGCGCCTGCGCGCCGATCACGGCATTGATAAAGTGATTCCCATTCCCGATACCAGCCGCACGGCGGCATTAACGCTGGCGCAAACCTTGGGCGTGGATTATCGCGAGGGTTTCGTTAAAAACCGCTACGTCGGGCGCACCTTCATTATGCCCGGCCAAGCCGAGCGCGTACGCAGCGTGCGGCGCAAACTCAACGCGATCGAGCTGGAGTTTCGCAATCGCAATGTGCTGCTGGTCGATGATTCCATCGTGCGCGGCACCACCAGCCGCCAAATTATCCAAATGGCGCGCGAAGCCGGTGCCAATAAGGTGTTCTTCGCCTCCGCCGCACCGCCGGTGCGCTTTCCCAATGTCTACGGGATTGATATGCCTGCGGCGAAAGAATTGGTTGCGCACGGGCGCACCGAGGCGGAAATTGAAGCGCTGCTGGGCTGCGATTGGCTGATTTACCAAGACTTAGCCGACCTGATTGCCGCCGTGCAGGAAGGCAATCCCAAGCTACAGCACTTCGACACCTCGTGTTTTGACGGCACCTATGTCACCGGTTTAAGCGGGGATTATCTCAAGCGCGTCGAAAGCGCGCGTTCGGATGTGGCGAAAATTAAGCGGCGCAGTGATGCGGCTTAAAAATGCTGCGAATTCGTCATCATAAGTTTTGCGCCCCGGCGCAGCGCTACACAGAGTGTGGACGATTTTTGTAAACAAGCATTACAACTCTTGGATATTAAAGCGTTCCTTCCGCCTTGAGTCGGGCGTAGAATGTAATTTTAGTCTAATATTACATTCCGCTTTTTTACTTATTTATGCCCATCAGGCGCGTCGAGCTGCGTCCGTTGAAAGTTCATAAATAGTGAAGCATCGTTTCATTGAAGGATTTGCCATGCAGAATTGTTTTACGCGCTTATTTTTTCATGCGGCAAGTTTGACGGCGCTGCTTTGTTTTGGCTATTGCACATTCGCGGCGGCAGCGCCAAGAGTTAAACCGCCTCTAGAAGCCATCAGGCGCGATGATGTTTCGAGCGTGATCGGGCACCTAGTCGCGGTTGACCCGGCGACTGGTCAGTTCGAATTTCAGGTTACCCGCGTTATTACAGGGGAGGCCGGGCTGGGCAAGGCAACTATTGCCGCAAGTGCCGATATTTTGTCGAGACTGGCACCCGAGACTGACTACACGCTGCTCGTATTAAATCGCATGGCCGATCCAAAAAAGCCCGGGCGAATTATTTCGCTTGAAATCTGGCAACTATTCGATATTGAAGGTGCCTCTCCGCCCATTTTTTTAACGAGCGAAAAAAGCACGGCTTTGTTTGAACCCTCGCACCTAGAGCTTGAGCGCAGCGCAAATTACTTAGCTTCGCTGCTAAACGATTTAAGCTCCGAAGACGTGCAGTTAGTGGATTTGTCTAGCGCTGAAATCATCTATAGCTCATCGCGCAGAGCCGCATTAACGCCAAGCGACACTGCAAAATTGATTGCCCTCATTGCGCGCACCGACTTGCGTGGCATCACGCGCGCTCGAGTGCTATCCGCTGCAAGTGCTGAGATTATTAGTGCAGATATGTCCACGCTGGATCAATTAGCAAAGCAAGTATTGCTGAGCGCCCCAATCGGCCAGCTGCCTTGGATTGATTCACAAGACGAGCTGGTTTTTGCCGCGCTGAATCATTTTACCCGGCAAGTGCATGTGACTACAGCCGTCAAGGTAGCGGATTTTTCGCGTTGGCTGCAATCGCCTAATCCGGCAGTGGTCGAACAAGCCGCCGTTTTGGCCCTACGCATTGATCGCGATGCGGCCGCTGAAGCGATCAACGTAGCGCTAAATTATGCGCTACTGCCTAAGGATGCACGTTCAACGCTGCAGGTGGTGTTGCGTAGAAGTACGCAATAGTTTTAGAAGTTTTTTTTTTAAAAGCGCTTTAGCAATAGCAGCGCTTTTTGTAGTGGTTGTAAATGTGGTTTGAGAAGTTCAGGCCCTTGGCTCTGCTGACATTGGCTCAGTTGACATAGGCTCTGTTGAGAGATAAAAAATTATTATGGAGAGGAAGATGAGGAATGTTTTCAAAGGAAGCGCTGCTGCGGCGTTACTAATTTTAGCCACAGGGGCGATTGCCGCACCTACGGCCGTAGGTGATCTAAAGTTGCGAATCGAAGTTGGGCAAGATGCTAAACATGACGTTTCAGAACCTATGCGCGATATTTTGTCGCGTGCAGGAATTACGCAGCCAGCACTTGGGCCGGTAAAAGAACGTTTTAACTTTCTTCCGTCTTTTGAAGAATTAACCGGCCTTGTGCAAAAACCCGGTGACCCATCACGTAGTCAAGTGAGCCCGATAAACGTCCCGGCACCGGATGTATTAAAGGCGTTTAACGGTCTGAGCGGCTCTGAATCGGGCGGGTTCTTACCGCCTGATACCACCGGTGATGTCAGCCCGACGCACTTTTTTCAAATGGTGAATATCCGCTGGATGTTGTTTGATAAAGCTACTGGAAACCGTGTGTTTGCTACGCCTGCGAACGGAAACTCGTTCTTTGCCGGCTTCGGTGGCGTGTGCGAAACCACCAACCAAGGCGACCCCCTCGTATTGTGGGATGATGCCGCTGGCCGCTGGGTGGTTAGTCAATTTGGTTTTAGTAGCACCACCACCGCGCCGTGGTTTCAGTGCGTAGCCATCTCCCAAACTGCCGATCCACTCGGTGCTTATTACCGCTATGCCTTCCAGTACCCAGCGTTTAACGATTACGGGAAAATGGGCATTTGGCGCACGACCGATAGCAGCCAAAACGCTTATTTATTCACCATGCACGAGTTTTCCGGCACTCCCTTCGTCGGAGCCTCATTTGCCGCCGTTGAGCGGGATAAAATGCTACAAGGGCTACCGGCAAAATTCATTCGCGCCGGAGGCATTGACGCTTTTGGGGTGTTGCCATTCCATCTGGAAGGGCAGTTTGCGATGCCGGAAGGTGCTTGCCCCATGTTTGTGGATCGCATTCCCACGGGCGTCGGCTATCGGGTTTGGGATTTTTGTCTAAATTGGGACGCCGGTACGACCACGTTTACCAACACGCCAACCAATATTCTCTCAGACAGCTATGTTCAAGGTTTGGCTGGCATTCCGCAGTTGGGTTCGACCGTACGCTTAGACGACTTTGATACCAACACCATGTATCTTGCGGCAATGCGTGCCTACGGCCCAAACGGCCCTGGCGAAGCAACGGCGGTTATCAACCACTCGGTTGATGTCGGCGGTGATCGCTCCGGCGTTCGCTGGGTGCAGTTTGGCTTTACTCCCGGTGAACCCACTACAACCCAAGTGGCAGGCGAATTTAAGAGCGGTTTCGAGTCTACGCCGACAGCAATGGCTAAGCGCTTGATCGATCAAGGCACCTTTGCACCCGGCACGACCGAGCACCGTTGGATGGGTTCGATCAATCAAGACAAAAGTGGCAACATTGGACTCGCTTACAACGTCAGCAGCCCAACCGCTAATGCGCAGATTCGCCATACCGCGCGTGCCCGTACAGACACCCCCGGCCTAATGCGTGACGAAGTCGGAGGGAGCAGCTTCCTTGAAGATTGCACACCTGCAACCACCGGCGCACAGCTTGCCGCACCACAAGCGGGTCGGCCTTTCTCACGCTGGGGTGATTATTCCTTCACCGCAGTAGATCCTTCAGATGACTGCACCTTCTGGCACACCAACGAGTATTACGCCACTACCAGTAATGCCAACTGGCAAACGCGCGTTTGCTCCTTTAAGTTACCCGAGTGCGGACAAGCAGACTTTAGTGTTGAAGCGACGCCAACCACATTGGTAGCGTTTTGTGCGGCACCTGCGGCAAGCCGAGTGTTTACCATTCGTGTGGGCGCGCTCGGTTCCTTTGCCGGTACCGTAACGCTCAGCGCTAGTGGCTTTCCGGCAGGCATTACGCCGACATTTGGCACGCTCACGCTCAATCCGGGTCAAACCACCAC
>JAYUUS010000103.1:0-4833 GCA_043754435.1 Rhodanobacteraceae bacterium | reverse complement strand
ACGCGGCAATCCGAGCTTTGCGCGACAGCGGGGAATTAGCACAAGCCAAGGCCATGCTGGCCCGCTTTAGAAAAGTCTATCCGCTGGAGATATTGCCCGATGATCTCAAAGCGCTTGGAAAAACAAAATAGCGTTTTTTAATAATACATTTCAGTTTAGGAGCGAATGCAGAAATCGGGAACCTGTTTGACTCATTATCTAGGGCCTTACTTTTGCCTTGTCTTTCGCTGTTTGGCAAACATTAGTTTGGTGCATATCCTTTTTTGACACTTTTGCATCCTGAGCAATACTGCCTCACGTATGCTAGGCCTTGTCCCCCCTGAAACGTTTAACGCCTATGGATGCCTCGCAAAATTCTTCGGCTGCAACCCACGCGGCGCGTGTCGCTCTGCTGGCCGCCGAAGCACAGATCAACCAGGTGATCGTCGGTAAACCTGAAGTCGTGCGCTTGGTGCTAGCGGCGCTGTTAGCAAACGGGCATGTTTTGTTAGAAGACTTGCCCGGTGTGGGCAAAACCACGCTGGCACATGCGCTGGCGCAATCGTTTGCGCTAAAGTTTCAGCGCGTGCAGTTCACCAGTGATTTATTACCCGCTGATTTAACGGGCGTTTCCATCTATCGGCGCGATCTTGAACGCTTTGAGTTTATTCCTGGGCCTTTATTTACCGAACTGTTGCTTGCTGATGAGCTCAATCGCGGCTCGCCCAAAACGCAGTCCGCGCTGCTGGAAGCGATGGCGGAATCGCAAATTACTGTCGATGGCACGACGCGCATGCTAAATCAGCCGTTTTTCGTGATCGCGACACAAAATCCAACTGAACAAGCCGGTACGTTTGTGCTACCGGAGTCGCAGCTTGATCGCTTTATGCTGACGCTTTCCATTGGTTACCCCGACCCGGCACACGAACGTATGCTGCTTGCAGGCACGGACCGCCGTGCTATGGTGAATGCTTTGAAACCTTGCGTTAGTAAGCTTGAGCTTTTGACACTGCAGCAAAATTTGAAGCACATCCAGGCGTCTACGAACTTGCTTGACTACGTCCAACGCTTGATCGCGGCGACGCGAACGGCACCGGAACTGCGCTTTGGCTTGAGCCCACGCGCGGGCTTGGCATTGCTCAACTGCGCGCGCGCAGTGGCGTTTTTGAATGGTCGAGGCTTTGTGTTGCCGGAAGATGTGCAGCAGATATTTGTTCCAGTCGCGGCACACCGTTTGACGGTGCGCGATGCCAGTTTGAATGCACGCACGATAGCGAGCCAAATTTTAAAGAAGACGGCGGCGATTTGATTCGTAAAATGCTCGATTTAGTGGGTATAACGGGCATGGCAGCGCGCATGCAGGCGGGCTTGCGCAGTCGATTTTCAAGAATTTTAGGCAAGCGCGCAGGGCGCAGCCTGCCTATTTTACTGAATCAGAAAAAACTTTATGTATTGCCGACTGGCTTTGGCTGGTTTACCGCTGTCGTGCTGTTTGTGTGCGTGCTGGGGGGCTTAAATTACAACAATAATTTAGCGCTCGGGTTCGCATTTCTGTTTTGCGCACTGGCTTTTTTATCGGTGCATGTGGCGCATCGAAACTTGCTGCGTTTAGAGTTTACCCAGGTGCAGGCGCAATCTGCATTTGCCGGGGGCGAACTGAGCGTCGCGGTCGCTATTCAGCCAAGCGATGCGCGCGCGCGCACCTGCTTACGCGGCGAATTCGAGTTCGGCACCCTGCTTGAGTTTGAACTGCCCGCCGCGAGCGCAGTACAGTTTGCGCTACCGGCAGCCCGGCGCGGTTGGCAAGAACTGCCGCCGCTGACTATTTCAACGCAGTGGCCATTCGGGCTATTTGTTGTCTGGGCGCATGTATGGCCTGAGGTACAAGCATTAATTTACCCAATGCTGGAAATGAATCCACCGAATTTCCCGATTGCCGCTTCGCAAATGCTGGGGAAATCGGCGCAGGTGGGCGATGAGGATTTGCGCAATATTCGCGACTACCGCCCCGGCGATGCGCCCCGTCAAATTGCGTGGCGCGCCTCAGCACGCAGCGATGGATTGCGCACGCGCGAACTCGAAACTCCTACATCAGCCGACATTGTTTTGGACTATCAGCAGATTGTTGGCTTAGCGCATGAAGCAAGGCTTAGTCGGCTTGCCGCTTGGTGCGTGCGCGCGGCACAAGAAAAAGCAAATTTCGAGCTGCACTTACCGAATGTTAAAATCCCGCAGGGGCAAGGGCCTGCACATTTGCTCGCCTGTCTAAAACAGCTGGCGTTAACGCCATGAGTGTAGCGAAAGCAAATTTGAAAGCCAAAGCGCTGCTATCGCCGATGCAGTTTCAATACTCGGTGATGGCGTTGGCGGCGGCCAGCTTACCGGCCTTACTTTGGCTGCAGTGGCCGGTCAGCCTTTGCTTGATCGCCGTTTTAGGCATCCGAACCGCCACGGCAAGACGTTATCCACAAGCGTGGCCGATGGGGTTGCGCGTGGCGCTTATTGCAGCACTTGTAACGCTGGTAATTGCAAACTACGGCAGTTTTTTTGGCCGTGGCCCAGGTGGCGCTCTGTTGCTGTTAATGCTGGCTCTAAAGGCGACCGAAAGTGCCAGCACGCGCGACGCCCGACTAATGGTGTGCACCTCGTTTTTCGTGCTGGTTGCCAGCTTTTTAATGTCGCAAAGCTTTATCGCGTTAATTCTGAGTGCTTTCGCAACCATCGTTTGCTTCGGCGCGCTGGAAGTGCTTTCACGCCCTGCGGTGGGTGGCCCGAGCGGGTCGCCTTTTGGGCGTTTGGGCAGTAAGGAAGTGCTGACATTATTAAGCTTAGCGCTGCCCGTTACGCTGGCGCTGTGGCTGCTATTCCCCCGCTTAACCACGCCATTGTGGGGCACCACGGAAAGTGACAATGGCCGCAGTGGGCTATCAAACACGATGACGCCGGCCAGCATGAGCGAAATGCTCATTGACGATTCCCCCGTCATGCGCATTCGTTTCGACAATGGTGCACGGCCTGAGCGCAGCAGCCTGTATTTTCGCGGCCCTGTGCTTTGGGATTTAGCGGCGGATGGCACCTGGAGTGCGGGCGAATGGCGTGGTCAGCAAGCCCTGCCACCGGCGGCATCCGCAGATGACCTCAGCTATGAAGTGATTTTAGAGCCGACTGATCAGCGCATGCTGTTCCTGGCGGATCAGGCCATTTCTGTGAGTGAAGAGTCGGTGCTGTTTAGCTCTGAACAGCGTTTTTTCCGCACCGCGCCTATTGCTGATTTGCTGCGTTATCGGGGCCGATCTAGGCTAAATATGAAAGTCCCAACGGGGCGTTTTGCGGGGCAAGAACGTGATTGGGCGCTGCGTTTACCACCGAATCGCAATCCCCGCACCGTCGCTTTTGGGCAAGCCCTCGCGCAGCAATATCAAGATCCCTCCGCGATTGTGGCCGCTGCCTTGGCCTTTTATCGCGAACAGCCGTTTCGCTATACCCTTTTACCGCCCCCATTTTTAGGCATTCATACAACCGACGAATTTTTATTCGACACGCGCGCGGGTTTTTGCCAGCATTTTGCGAGTAGTTTTGCGACACTCATGCGCGCAGCGGGCGTGCCTACGCGCGTGACCACGGGTTTTGCGGGCGGCGAATATCGTGACAAGGCGGGCTATTTTTTGGTGACCAAAGCGCGTGCGCACGCCTGGGATGAAGTGCTGATTGATGGCCTTTGGCAACGCGTAGACCCAACCGCGCAAGTGCCGCCAGAGCGCGTTGACGCCAGAGCCCGTGAAGCGTTTGGCGAAAACCAGTCTGATTTTATGCGCGCATTGCGCGAACGCCGCGATCAAATGGCGGATTGGTGGAACCGCACGGTGCTCAATTTCAATGCCGCACGACAAGCGAATTTATTCAAATCATTCGGCGTTGAAAACACTGGCTGGGAGCAACTGGTCGGTATTTTAGCGGGCGTACTGGCGGGGCTGGGAATTATTTGGGCGTTAATTGTGTATGTGCGCGACCGTAAAGTAGAAAATCCGGTGCAGACCCACTATTTTGCCGTGTTAAATCGGCTGGTGGCGCTGGGTTTTACCCGGGAAGTAGATGAAGGGCCAAACGATTTTCTCGCCCGTATCCAAAAAAATGCCGTGCCCCAGCCTTGGCTTCAAGAGTTTAGCGCGTTGACACAGCACTATATTGCGCTGAGTTACGCCGCCGACTTAACGGCTGCGTCAGCCGCCGAATCCAGCGCTTTTATACAGACGGCACGCGCGCTTATTCCAAAAATACGAGTGCGCTAAAAGCCCCAGTCAACCGCTATTGACCGATTTGCCCCACCCTAGCCCGCAGCGCCGCTTGCACATCCGCCACCGAAAGCCCGCGCGTCATCGTGTGGGTTACGGTGCGGGCGGATCGAACTTGCTTGAGGCCTAGCTGCAACAGCGCAAAAACCACCACCCAGGCAATAAAACCCAGCACCCAGAATTTAAGCAAAAACGGCCCGGAAAAATCAGTATTCCAGGTGAAATGCAGCGCCATCGAACAGGCAATAAGCGTCAGCACCCGTTTGTGAAACAGCATGGAAAAGGCAAATTTATTCGGCCCTTTCACCGACCATAAAGCACCCGCAGTTATGGCGGTCCAAGCAATATGACCAAAAGGAGCAAGCAAACCGCGCAAAATGATGCTGGAGTTGGCAGCTGCGGTGCTTTGGGTTTCTAATACCGCGTTCATGGCATAGCCCGCCGATTCAAATGCTGCGAACCCGGTGCCAACAGCCGCGCCAAACAACAGGCCATTGGTGACGTAGGGATAGCGTTGCGGGTCAAGCTTGCGGGTTAAAACAATCACCGCCGCCAACTTTCC
>JAYUUS010000102.1:0-4845 GCA_043754435.1 Rhodanobacteraceae bacterium | reverse complement strand
CTTCGCCATTTCCGCCGCTCCAACTGCCTGTGGAGTGCTTAAGCTAGTTTCCAACCGTCGCATTTCATGAGACGTACTGAGGATTAGCGCTAATCAGGAATCCTGTTGGGTAAACGAATCTACTAACGTAAGAAAGAGGAACTGTGGTGTAACTCACGACGCCAGCGCCTTGATTACCTCCCAAAATTACAATTCTTCCATTGCTTGTTTGACCGACTACAAGTGCAACATGATGCCCACCGTTAGGCCAAGCGATTGAGGCCACTGCGCCAACTGCGCCTTTTTTCCCAAGATTCTGTCCCCAAGTCTCCCAATTGGCTGCCCATGCGCTGTTGCTACCTACGATTCCTGCCTTAGTGAAAGTCCAGTTCACAAAACTCGAACACCAAGCGCCAGTACCGTCGTCCGTTGTTTGCGAAGGACTCGTTGTTTCATGATATTCGAGAATTCTAGGATTGTGTGTCGTGCCCGGGACTTCGGCTACACCAAGCTCCCCTTCTGCCAAGGGCACCCAAGGTGTTTGAAACGCTTCGGGCGTATAATTCGGAGCACCCTCGATTTCAGAGTCAAACCCTGGCGTGTTGTGCATGAGCTCATTAAAAGCCATCTGCATAGCCCCGGTAGCCGCGCCATTGCCAAACTTCCCACCCGCCAAATAAGAAACTGAGCCGCCCACCATCGCGCTTGCCGCAACTTTTGCGAACGAGGAGTGCAAATTGCCATCAATCGTCGACGCCCCAGCCTCAGCGACACCGGCGCTTATAAATCCATGCCCAAACTTTCCGCCTTGCAACACACTTAAAACGCCGCCCGCCGTGGCATGCGCCAAAACCTTTTGCGCAAACCGCCCCGCTTTTAAACCTGAGCCCAGAAAGCCGGTGCCTTTCGCGCCTGCGCCTTTAGCAAAGTGCGTAGATCAGTGCTGCGCCAAACGCGCCTTCAAACCACCTGCAATCCACCGGTGACAGCTCCTGAGACAAATCCAGAAAGCAGCGTCACGGCGGCTTTGAATTTATTGCTACGATGATTTTTGGCATCGAAAAGTCAAAGATTCAACCAACAACATTTCTCTGCTGCGGCTCAGAGAGTAGCGAACATTGTTTCGCAACCAAACTTGCTGGGTTCCGTCTTGCTTCCCTTTGCCCAACACCGCAATCAACATGTTTTCCACTGTTGAAATACGATCGGCAGGAATGCCAAATCCAATGGAGCCAACCTTTGCGTTTGCCTTGACATTTGGAAAAGCTACCTCGACCCACTTAAATCCGGCCGCGTAAAAAGGGAAGTCTGGTTCATTCGCACTAAGAGAAATAACAGCGCAACCAGCGTCGACCGCCTTCACGCCTAAAACTTGTTCAATAACAGCGAGCGATTGTCCAATTCGAATTGGGCCTAACTGCCACTCTTCAGCAAAAGCCAGATTACTGAGTGCAAGCCATACCAAAAAAAATACTGTTTTCATTGTTTTACCTCAACGTGGCCCTTTTGTCCCTTTGCGAAATTTGAAATAAAGTTAGCCCAATTGTCCTGATGCACGGTTAGGCAGCCCTGGGCGTAAGTACCCGTTTGATATCCCATGTGAACCCACACGCCCGCAACGTTTCGAGAATTGATTCCGCGGCTTGGAACCGTGCCAAGGCGCAGCATTAGATAGCGCTTACTTTCTGCAACCCGGTATACACCCTTGTCGGCAAAGTAAGCGTACGAACCAATCGCGATACTTGGACAGTTGCCACTTCCGCAACCAGGCATCCGAGTATCAGGCGAAATCGAACCACGATATGGCCCAGCACGACTCTGACCACGGTCACCTGTAACGTAAACATCATAGTTATAAGGTGCCGCACCGGTTCCAAGCTCGTAGACCACGTCACCACCCTCCATCCCAGATTGAAACATCGACGGCTCTGGCGGTTCCACATAGTCCGCCTCATATCCAGGCGCACCTTCCAGAGAAGAATCGACTGGCGGCGTACCGTGCGGATGTGCCAACTGATTAAAAGCCATCTGCATAGCCCCAGTCGCCGCGCCGTTGCCGAACTTGCCGCCCGCAATCACCGACGTACTTCCGCCCACCATCGCACTTGCAGCCACTTGCGCAAAATCGTTGTGCAAATTCTCAATCGTCGGCGAAACCGCTTCGGTAATACCTGCACTAACAAACCCGTGGCCGAATTTGCCACCCTGGAGCACGCTGATCACACCACCTGCCGTGGCGTGCGCTAGAACTTTCTGAGCGAAAACGCCACGTGTGAAAGTACTTCCGGCGAAGCCAGACGTGCTGTCTTTTATCTTTTTTAACCCGGCGAAATGCGAACCAATGCCATAAAAAAGTCCAGCGCTAAAAGCGCCCTCCAGACCACCCTGAAGCCCTCCGGTAATCACGCCGGAAACAAATCCAGCGGCAATCGATGCGCCAAACCCGCCGGCAAAGCTGCCAAATATCGCCGTTGATCCCGGCAACCAAATCGAAACCGCAATCGCCACCGCCGCCTTCAAATACCCCAGCGCCTTACTGCGATGTCCAGTCGGATCCGTCAAGCTCAGCGGGTTATTCAAGCAATAGCTATAGCGGTTCAGCCCTTGAGTCGCGTCATCCTCGACTTCAGAATCCGCCTGCAAAAACTTGCCAAGCTCCGGGTCGTAAATCCGCGCATTCATGTGTACCAAACCCAGGTCGTCGAGCATTTCCTGGCCGGTGAAGCCTCTAAGCGTGGTGTCAGGTTGGTAATTGAAAATTGATTGCGACCAGGAACTATCCTGCCGCCGTGCGCCGTGGGCATCAAAACTCATGCGCTCAATAATTGCGCCAGTTTCATTGGTGATTAAATCAACCGAACCTAAATGATCGGCGAATAGATAGCGATATTGCCGCTGTACGTTTGTGCCAATCACTTCGCGGTTAATCAACAAAAACCCACCAATCGATTCACGAATCAGCGTTTTAGTAGGCGTGACTTCTTTCTCAACCGCGCCAAAATAGCGGACGGTGCGGGTGATGGAGCCGTTTTTTTCGTCGATGCGTTTATACCGACTGCCGCCGGGTGAATACCAAAAGCTCGATTTCGCATCGCTTTTTCCAGTCGCCGCAATCACTCGGCTCAGACGCGTGGCGTCATAAGAAATCGTTAGGCTACTTCCGCCAATGGTGCGTGAAGTCATATCGCCATTGTCGTTGTAGCTGAAGGTTTTGCCGAAGGCGTTTTTGACTTGGTGTGGGGATAAACCCGCTGCAAAATTGCTGGAACAGCCTGCGGCGGCACCGTAACTGTACGTTTGCGCGGCGGTTAACTCTTTGGTTTTGCTACAAATATTGCCTAAGGAATCGTATGTCAAAGCCAAGCTTGCCGCGCCGTTTCGGGTGACGGTGGTGAGCCGATCCAGCTTGTCGTAAGTCAACACTTCGCGCTGATTCGTGCGGGCATCGAAGCGTTCGCTCAAGTTGCCAACGCGGTCAAATTGTAATTGCCAGCTTTGTAAGCTGCCGCTGTTGACGTTCTGGACGGCGAGCCTGCCGGTTTGGGTATTGAAGCTGCGATCCACGGTTAATGACACATTATTCGCCCGCTTTTCTTGCGTGACTTGACCGCGTTGGGAATAGGCGATTGCCTGATAATACAAATCTGCCCCGCTAACCACACAGTTTGAAACGTTCGTGCTGGCATCAAAGCTGCGGCAAATTTTATGAGGATAGCCCTTTGAATTAAATGCGGTTTCCGTGCCTTCATCATAACTGCCAGTAGCATCAGCAAAGCGGGTGAAGTGCTTGAATGGGCGGCCTATCGCGTCATAAACCACCTGCTCGGTGACGGTTTGTGCGTCGATTAAGGTCGCGGTTTCATCGACGCGTGACAGTGCGTCATAGCGCATCGTCTGACTGAAATTTGCCGCACCGGGTTCAATCCGAGTGTTACTTTCGGGCAGTCCTAGGCCCGCAAATGCGGTGTCAAAGGTGGTGGTGTCGATAATATTTCCGCCTGCGCTAACGGGCGGCATATCTGAATCTTCAAAGCGCGCTGCCATAATAAAATCGCTGGCGGCACTTAAACCCGGAGTCGTCGTCTGCCAAACCCGGCCCAGCGCATCGATCTTGTGGCTGATAGTTTGCCCGAGCGCATCGGTTTGGCTGACGACTTCATTCATGGCGTTGTAGCGATAACTCCAATTGCCCATGTCCGGGTCGACTTGGCTCATTTTGCGCCCAAGTTTATCGTAGGTGATTGAATTTATTACAGTTAGCGCGCTGCCACTGGCTTGCCGACTGACCTCAGATAAGCTTCCAACTTCATCGAACTTTTGATTGATTGTGAAACCGGACGGGTCGGACATAGACACTTTTTCGCCCACGGCGTTGATCACGTCGACCCAGGTTCGCAGCGTGGTGGAGGCATTATCCGCTGCGCGTTTGCTGACTGTGGAGCGCACTTCGTTCACCATCTGGCCACCCGGAAAGGTGACGGGGTTTAGTGTGGTTCCATACGTTATTTGTGTGACGCCTGCATCCGGCTGGGTCACAATGCGTTCGCGCCCGAGGATGTCGAAGCTGATGCTGGTGGCGTTTGGGCCACAGCCGGAACCGCTGGTAAATTGCGGCTCGCCCGTGGCGCTGGCGGTGGCGAATACGGGCTCGGTGGCTTTGACCGTGCGGCCGTGCGAATCGAAGCTGGTGCAGACGGTGACCAGCGATTGGGCAGCCGTCGGTGCGTCAAAATTGCTTTGCTTGATGGACTGAATTTCGCGGCCCAGTACGTCAAAGTAACTCCAAACCTTTGGTGCGCCACTGGCTTCGATTTGGCGTCTAAAAATCGCACCGCTGGGGCAAGTGACGGCGTTTGTGCCTTGGCC
>JAYUUS010000101.1:0-4855 GCA_043754435.1 Rhodanobacteraceae bacterium | reverse complement strand
TCAGCGCACCAATCAGCGTGCTTTAAGGCGACAAAAACATGGTCGCCAAAATCAATCGCATCGACTTGCACGCCACAGCAGCGCAAGTGCGCAGTGTGTTCAATTTTGGCTTCTGCGCATGCGTTCAAAATGGTTTGTGCGAGCAAACTGTCATGTAAGGCTGATAGCGGCGGCGCAGTTAAATTCAGCGGTGTGTTCATGCCAATATCTCCTGGATAGAGTGAGTAAAAGTGGTTTTCACAAATAGCCAACTGCCACTAACGCTGCGCGAAGCGCAGCAGTATTCGCCGCACGTTCAACGCTATCTGTAGTCGCCTCAGGTAAGTAGCGCCGCCCATTCCATTTAGCCGCCAATGCTTTGCGTGCAAGCGCCTGTCGACTCGCTTCCGCACTGGCCAAAGAGGCCACTTGCCACCGTTGTCCAGGCTTATTCATGCCACAATTACCCGGTTGTCGATTGCTGACTAGTCGTTTTTTCTCGGCTGTTTGGAGGGCCAAGTCATATTCCGACTTGGGTATTGCGGCGGGATGCTCGAATGCGTCGTACAAACAATAGCCGCGCGTATTCAGTGCCCTATTGAGCGCCTGAAGTACCTCCAAGCCATTCTTTGAAACGAGTGCAGCAGTATCAATTTGCCCCGACTCTGAATTGCTCATTGCATCATCCTGCGTATGGCTAATTGAGTTTCAAGCTCAGCAATTCGGGCCTCGCACATACCCACGAGTAGCTTCAATAACCGCGATTGCGTTTGTAAGCCTTCGATTGCATCGCCCGCTAGAATGAGCAGCGGTTGCAAGTCAGCTTCGGGCAGTTTCACGCCTGCACGCGCGGCGGCAATTACTTGGGCAAGCATGATGATTTCTCCGATGCAGCAATAGTTAAAAACTTCGCTTCCTTAATCTCGCCCGGCATCCGAAAACTGGTTCCGCACTGCGGGCATTCAAGGGTCAGGCTCAGCGTGCGCACCGCATCGCCTATCCAAGTGGTTTGCATGCGAACGTGGCGCAAATCAAAAGCGCACTGGCGGCAAATCATCGCGCCACCTCGCACTCACGTTCCGCCGCGCGTAAGGCTGCAATTTGTCGCTTGACCCGTTCAAGTTGGTACCCCACATCGTTCAGTTCGTGCAGCGCTTCGGGAACGCCGCCACGCGCATACAGCGCGTGCTCTGACGTGTTGAACTCAGCTTGCAGATTCGCCAGACGCCGCTCAAGCGCACTGAGTGGCGTTGGTTGGCTTACAATAGCGTGGGTCGTCATGCGAACAACTCCAGTTGATATTCAGGGCGGCGTGGCTCAGCGCGTATGGGCGTGTGGAGTTTGGCATCGCGACCTGCGGCATGCCCTAACACAAAATCATTTACGCGCTTATTGGCTAGCTGTGTTTCGCGTGCAGCGACTTGGACGCTTTTTATTTTCGGATATAACAGCGCCATTTTGGACTGAATTTTGAGGGCTAATTCGGCTGAAATAGGCGCAATACTGCCCAACATTTCTGACACTGATGCAATCCAGTCAAACGCAAATTGATCGCCACGCGCGATGCGGTTTTTAGCGACGCGCACCCGCCTGAGATAATGCTTTCGCGCGGCGTTTAACTGGCGCAGCAAAACGGTGTAGGCATGCACGGATATTTCGCAGGCTCCCAGTTCACCCACGAACTGAAAGCAGTGCGTCGAGCGCCCTGCCACTTGTATCGAATGGGTATGAAACACACGCGCCACAAGCGCGGCCAGAGCCAACAGCCACGGTGACGCGCGTATGCCACCGCGTGCGCGCGAGGTGTTGGTAAAGGCGACATCCGCAAGCTCTAGTTCATCAATCATAAACTCGGCCATCAGCGCCTGCATTTGCTGCAAGGCGCGTGCGGCTTCATTGGGATTGCTGCTTTCGGCGACGCCGGCGCAGGCTCTTATTTTGCGCATGGCAGCGGCACGCGTCATGCGCTGCCCGTTTAGAACGTCACTTAGGCCAGCTGGAACAGATTTTCCATAATTCATTGTTTTTCTCCGGCGACAGTTTTGGTGCCGCTCGCACGCGCGCGCCAGCCCTTCACTAGCGAACTATTAGCGCGCAGCCAAGTATCGTTTTCCGCCACTGCATTGCGCACCATAGTGAGCTGCGTTCGCAGCTCCAGGATGGTTCGGTTTAGCACTGCACGCTGTGCTAAATTTTTCTCTACATCTTCAAAGGTCGCCATATCAGTGCGTTTCCGTGCTGGCGCGGTTGGTAATGCGCTGCTCAAGATCAAACGATTGCAGCTGCTCGTGGAACGATTCAACAACGTCCAGCGCTGCGCCTACACCCTCAGCAATGTCGCCAGTTGGTATACGTTTGCCGCTGCGCGATATGAGAAGCGCGCAGGTCAGCTGTACCGCCGCTTGAAAGCGCGCAGTGCTAGTTACAAGAGTATTGTTTTGAATGGTATTGCTCATGATTTTTTCTCCCAGTGGTTAGAACAAGAGGCCCCTAATAGCCCCAAGATTGCTACGTTTACAGCACTTACAGTTACAACTTTTAGTCGCTAAAACATGCTAAATATAATTAGTGACCAAACTAATATGACAAGCCATCCTCATGGCCAGAGTCGTCATGGTTCGCGTCTTGACCGCCTCCGCTCGCAGGCTCACGCCTGCCTTTAGTGGCGTAACTCACGCCTTCCAGGCGCGATATATCAAGGCCAATCGCGCTCAGCTTGACTTTGACGGCTTTGACTTTCTTGCCATCTTTTTCGTAGTCAGCGCTAACAAGCGTGCCGATACAGATAACGGGCGCACCCTTCATTAAAAACTTGGTGCTTTCCGCCAGTGCATTCCACGCTTCGCACTCAGTCCACAGCGTATTAGTGGTTTCCCACTCGCCATTGGCATTTTTGCGACGTTGCCGACTGCACACGGATAAATTCACCACGACAGCGGTCTCGGTACCCCGCGAGATTCGTTTGATGACTGGTGCATCGCCTAAGTTGCCTTCAATTCTAATTTCAGCGCTCATTGTTTGGTTCCTATCATTAAATTTGTGTGCGCGCGCGCAATAATTTCTCGCAAGGTTTGCAAAACAAAATGGGTAATTTGTGCTTGAACGCAACGCGCGTGTAGCGGCTCGAATTTTTTATTTGTGTCTTCGTTCAAATAATCCTGTGGTTCGATTAGGCCGGCACCGGCAGCCCCAGTGACTCGCCAATACAAATACAGCTGTTTCATGCCGTTGCGGCGGCGACGCATCACAAGCAAAAAAATGGGCAGACGTGCAGCCCGCACGTCGCGAACAAGGCGAGTGATTGTTTCCTCAAGCTGGGAAAAAGCCGCTTCGTACAGTGCATCAATTACGGCAAGTTCTACGTGTAGTTCCTGCAGCGTCAAATCATCAGCGGTAAAAGCCGCCAAGCGACGAAGCATGTCCGCCGTCAGCGAATTAGCTACTAGATCGTTCGCCACTTGGACGCGCTTGCCGTGCTTGAAATCGGGAAGTTGTAGGCTTGGTTGCGCGTGCGAGACTTCTTGTTTCGCACTATCAAAGTACATGGGTTTTGTCATAGTTAAACTCACTTTCGTGGCTTCCAGCCCTTCGGGCGTATATGAATCGGTTGACGTTCGCGGCGCAACACATCAGCGGTGATGCGCGTATGACCTTGTGCGTTCCATTGCGTCTGAAATGCAATGGCTTCCGGTCTGTTTTCTTTGATGGCCTGACGGGAAACTTCGTACCCGTTAAATCGGCGTAGCGCATAGGCATCGCGCGAAAAGTGATGCAGCCCTTCCAGCATGACGCGCTGAAGGTCATTCACCACGCCTCGTACCGCATTGGCTGGCAGCAAGCCGGTGACACTCACGGTGAGCATATGGTGCACGGCGTTATCCCACAGTGCGATCAAGTCGCATAAAACGTAGTGATACGGCGTACCAAACTCCACGGCAAAGTAATGCGGCGTTGAACTTGCGACCAGTGGCGTTTCTACGCCCGATTCAGCGCGTTCGGCCAGCAGTGCTGCGGCATTGGTAACACGAACTTCGCAAGCGGCGCGAATGTCGGTCGCCATATCCTCCAAGCGCAACAGTGCAGCGTCGGCGAAAGGGTTGTCATTGCCAGTTGCATTAAACACGTTTTGTAGCTGTGAGAACGCTTGCATCAACGAGGGTGCTCGCGTTGTGCGTTGACCAATCAGTTTGTATCGCATTCGTTTGGCATCGCCACCTTGCCAAATCCGCGCAGCTTGATCGGTGTGCAGGGTTACTGTCGCACTGGGCTTGATGGCATTGAGCTGCGGGCGCATCGGTGGCGCTTTAGTCGGCACGGCGACGACGCTCGCAATCGCAGGTTTCAACTCGGGCAACTGGGCGCTCGAATCGGCTTTTGGAGGCAGGGTGCTAACCGCTGGGTCAGCAGGCGTCGGTGCAACTGGATCAGTCATCATGGCATCCATAGGGGTTCTGGTTTCAAGGTAAGCGGTAGCCGACAAAGTCGGCGTTGGTGCAGCAGCTGCGGGTTCCAGCTGGGACAGTGGTAGGCCCTTACCCATAAAAGGAAAAGGTCTTTTAAAAGAGTCTGTGACTTGTGTTTCATCTGGATCAAAGGCGTCAGGGTCTAGCAAGGGCTCTGTTTGGAATAGGTATTCATCGAAAGCCATAACGGGCCAAAAGTCAGTGTCGGCTTGTTCAGCCAAATCTGAAGGCGAGCCCAAAATGTTTCCGTGCGGATCAGTCTCGCTTTTAGCTGATTGGGTGCCAATCACTTCCGGCACTAGCCAAACTGATTGGGTGCCAATCACTTCCGGCACTAGCCAAACTGATTGGGTGCCAATCACTTCCGGCACTAGCAAAACTGATTGGGTGCCAATCACTTCCGGCACTAGCCA
>JAYUUS010000100.1:0-14809 GCA_043754435.1 Rhodanobacteraceae bacterium | reverse complement strand
GTTCGGGTGCAAGTTCGAGTTTGGCGGCGCGTGCTTCGACTTCGGCGCGTAAATGTTTATAGCGTTCGTTGAGCACGGCGTTTAACGGGCGTGGGGCGGGCTCGAAGCCGGTATCGTCAGCGGGTTTGGTCAATAGCGCCCACAGCTCCGGGCCACGTTTGCTGGATTTTGGTGCTTTGACATCCAATTCGCGCTGGAAATGGTTTTCGTCGCGCCACAGTCGTTCGGCCATCTCGAATGCCGCTTGCGTGTCCAATACCCAGCTTTTCGGCAAATTGCGCGCGCGCGCTTTGGCTTCACGCCAATGTAAAACGCGCCACAGTTTGCGCTGGCTTTCTTCAACTAAATAATGCGTGCTTTTGATTTTGTGATGCGGCTGCGGGTCGGCTTCATTTGCCGCTGCCTTTTCAAACACGCGCGCGCAGTCTTCAGTGACCCAATCGGTACGTGCTAGCTCGGCCAGTTTGGCGTTGAGTAAATCAAACATCGGCAGCAGCACCCGCACGTCCATGGCCGCGTATTCAATTTGCCCAGGCGTCAGCGGGCGTTTGAGCCAATCTGAGGTGGTTTCCGATTTGTCTAACGTCTCGCCAAGCAGGTTTTGCACCAACTTGGCTAAACTTTGCATCGCCCCCAAACCGGCCAACGCTGCAGCAATCTGGGTGTCAAAAATAGGCCCAGCGGGTGCGCCAAAACGATCGCGCAGCACCTCCAAGTCTTCGCCAACCGAATGCAGTACTTTGACTACAGCGGTATTTTGCAGCAGCGAGCCTAAAGCTGCGTCATTATAAGCAGCGGTCGGATCAAACAAATACACGCCGGTGCGGCTGGCAATTTGGATCAAGCCTAGCTCAGCAAAATAGGTTTTGCGCCGCACAAATTCGGTGTCAAGCGCAATCACATCACACGCTTCAAGCTCTAATATGGCTTGATCGCATTGCGCCTGGGTCGCGATCCATTTGGGCGCTGCCGGTGCAGCACCAGGGCTAATTGTCATGGGTAAAACCTTTCATAAATCTAGGGCGCTACCTTAACTCAGGACGTGGCTAAGCGCGCGACTGGTGTATGCCAAACTTGATGCTTACTTGATGTTTAGATCGTGGCTGCACCTCGGAAGTCTTGCTAACCTTCAAATCGGTTAAGTTTTATTAGTAAGCGTAGCAATCCCGCGTAGCGGGATGAATTGCGAAGCAGGAACGAAGTTTCTTCAAAGAGGAATGAAAAATAATGAGTATTTGGTACTGATGATTACTAAATTGCCGAGCTGGATCTGGATTGGCGCATGGCTGCTGGCTTTTGTTGCGGGCATCGTCAATGTTGTCGGCTTACTTGGTTTTCAGCATCAAGCGATTACGCACCTTACCGGAAATACGTCGCTACTGGCAGAAGCTTTAGCTAAGCTCGATTTACGTGCAGTGCTGCATTTTTCATCGTTAATAGGTGCCTTCGTGGCGGGCACGGCGATTAGTGGCTTCATCATTCAAGACAGCACCTTGCAACTTGGCCGCAGGTACGGCGTAGCATTACTTTTGGTATCAATACTGCTTTTCATTTCAGCGCCCTTACTTAGTCGCAATAGCATTTTAGGCATGTACACCGCAGCCTGTGCCTGCGGGCTGCAAAACGCGATGGTATCCACTTATAGCGGCGCGGTAATACGCACTACCCATTTATCAGGCATGTTTACCGATCTTGGGATTTATATCGGACATGCTTTGCGTGGTATTCCCGTCGATCCCAAACGCTTAAGGCTTTGTGTGATTGTGATTTCGGGATTTTTATTCGGCGGTATTGCAGGCACCCTTACTTTTGATGTTTTAAGCTATTACACCCTGTTTTTACCCGCTGGTCTTACCGCACTGATTTCAATTTATTACGGGATTTATCATTATCGCAACCGGCAAAATTAATGGATCACGCATGACTCGTCGATTGAAAGTTTCCGAAATTGCCATTAATTTGCTGGTTTTCATGGGCTTGTTTTACGGCACTTTTGTCGCATTTCCGTATGTGGTACGACCGCAAAAATAGCGATAAATACGCCTAAAACGCCGCAAAATGCACGGCTTTCTCTGGGCTTAAAGCCACCCGCAAAACCAAACGTTCCAGCGCCAACCACGGATCACCCGCGCGCCGCCCTTTTACGGTTTGATCGACGGCGGCACTTTCTGCCACCCGTTTTTGCCAATCCTGCAAAGGTGCCCGCGCCAGGGCGCGCTCATAAAGCTTTTGCCGCACGGGCCAAACCCCACGCATTGGATAAAGCCGCGCCACCGCCGCCATGCCGCCACTGGCTTTGGCGTTGGCTAGCTCATAAACCAGCTCGATTTGGCGCACCAGCGTGCTCAAAATCATGAACGTGTCTTCGCCTTCTTGCGCCAATGCGCGCAATACCCGCACGGCGCGCTCGGCGTCGCCTAACAGCGCCGCATCGGCGACGCTGGCGCAATTAAAGCGTGCGCCATCGGCAACAAAGTCTTCCACATCGGCGGCACTGATATAGCTTGCTGCAGCCGCCGCCATGCCGGCCTGCACTTTGGCCGCTACTAGCAGGGTCAAACCATCCAGTTCTTGCTTGGCCGCCAGTAAATTACCTTCGACGCGATCCGCCAATTCTGCCGCTGCGTCTTGCTCAAGCTTTAAGCCGCTTAACGCCGCGCGACGCACCAGCCAAGGCGGCAATTCCTCCCGCTTTAACGGCCAAAAAATGAGCTGCGCACCGACCTCGTTGAGGCTGCGCACCCATGCGGCACGCTCTAGATCTTTCTTCCACTCCGGGCAAATTACCAGCAGTAAAATGCCCTCGGGCGGATTTTTACACCAGTTGCCAATCAACTCGGTGCCTTCTGCATCTATTTTGCCGCTGCTCAAGCGCAGCTCAATGAGTTTTTGGGAGGCAAATAAACCCATCGCCTGCGCTTCATAGCGCACATCTGCCCAATCGAGCGTGCTGTTGACATCAAACACATGGCGCTCAATAAAGCCCGCCGCACGCGCCGCTGTACGCAGTTGATCCGATGCCTCTAGCACCAGCAGCGGTTCGTCACCGGCTAATAAATAGGCGAATTTAAGGCTGCCGCTCAAATGGCGGGTAAACGCGTCGGGTCGAATTTCCATGCGGTCATTTTGCCAGAGTGCGTTAGCGGCGGCTATAAAGTTCGTGGCTATATAGTTTTGACGTCGTGCTAAAGCGTGCGCGAATCACTAGATTAACAATGGGCGCACATGTCCGACATCAGCATCTAGCCAATTTGCAACCTCATTAAGCGTCATTCGACCGATTTGCAAAAGCTGTTGCCGACTGGCGTGCCAGCTTTCTGATGCGCCGCCAGCCAAACAAAGCTCCTCTAGTTGCTGTGCGACGGTGCCTAACTTGCTGGCGCCAAAAGTGCGCGCCGCAGACTTGATCGCATGCGCTTCACGCGCGACATTTTCTGCTTTGGGCTCATGCAGGATTCGGCCTAGACGCTGAGTCAGTTCCCGCTCGAAAGCACTGAGCAAATCAATTTGGTTATCAACGCCCACATCCGCAGATAACTGCGCTAGCACCGCCGCGTCCCAAATTGCGCCTTCCGTTGCCGGTTTTGGTACATAGCGATCTAACACTTCGATCAAATCTTTTCTAGACAACGGTTTAGTCAGGTAGCCATTCATGCCAATCGCCAAACAACGCTCTCGATCACGCGGGTGTACGCCACCGGTTACGGCAACGATAGGAACCTTGCCAATATCACCCCCAATTTTGCGGATGCTGGCGGCAACTTCTATGCCGTGCATATCGGGAAGAGCTAAGTCTGTGAGCACCAGATCAAAGTGATGCTGGGCTGCCAATCGAATTGCATCTGCACCATTGTCAACCGTTTCAACGCCGCAGCCTAGGCTTTGCAGCTGCGCGCGCATCACCATGCGGTTGGCTTCACTATCCTCAATAACCAGCACTTTGGCGCGCTCATTTGTTGCATTCGCACTGAAGACATCGGGCATATCTATCGGCGGCAATGGCTTGTCCAACAACGCATCGATCAGGGTTTTACAGCGCAGCGGTGCCGACAGCCACATAATTTTCTGACCGCGCGCAGTCAGCTCGGGTCTTGGCTTTGCCCCCACCGGAACCAGCACGGCAACGCGTTGACTCAGGGCGGCTTTAACCGCAAGTTCAGCTCCGTCAGCGTCCTGATGCACCAAAAGCAGATCAAAATCGCGCCCCTGTGCCATTAAAGCGCGGGCGCGGTCACCGTCGGGCAGCACGCCGACCTTTAGACCCCAACTGCGCCCTTGCGCGGCAAATGCGAGGCGACGTGCAGTATCGCTGTCGACTAGCAGCACACGCATGGAGCGGGCGGGCGCGATGAGGTTGGTTAGGCGCTCAAAATGACTGGCACGCCTAAATTGCACATCAAAGCTAAACAGGCTGCCTTCTTTCTTGGCTTCATAATGAATCTTGCCGCCCATCATTTCCACAAATCGCCCGCACAGTGCCAGCCCAAGCCCAACAGCAGACATGCGCCAATCGCCATTGGCATCGAATGCTAATAACGGCTCAAAAAGTCGCTCTCTTAACGCCACAGGTACGCCGCGACCGGTGTCGCTTACTTGAAACAACAGGCGGGTGCCAGTGCTGTCTTCAGGATGCGGCCCGACAACCAGCTGTACCGATCCGGTGCCAAGCGCGTTGCGCGCATTATCAAGCAAGTGGACTAAAATCTGGCGCAAGCGCAAACCGTCACCGCGCAAAATGACTGGAGTCATCGGGTCAATGACGCAAGTCACCGAAATATTATTCGCGTGAAAACTCGCCACCATTGCACCCAAAGCTGCCTCAGCGATAGCGATTGGATCAATGTCGCCATCCTCCAGATGCAGCTCGCCTGCGTCAATACGCCCCAAATCCAGCGCGTCATTCACCAAATACAAAAGCGCGCGGCCTTCGTCGATCGCGGTACTCACAAAGCGCGACTGTTCGCCACTCAATTTAGTTTGACTGACCAGCTCAAGGCTGCCTAAAACCGCATTCAGCCGACTCCGAAAAGCGTGCGTTAACGATGCAGCAAACTGCGCGCCTATAGGAGTGTTCTCACCGGTCGTCATAGCGTGCGGTTACTAAAGCGCCTCGGAAGCAAAATCCGCCAATCTTGAGCGCTCACCCCGGCGCAACGTCACATGCCCGCTATACGGCCAAGTTTTAAAACGATCCACGACATAGGTAAGGCCGCTGGTGGTTTCGGTCAGATACGGCGTATCGATTTGCTCGACGTTGCCTAAACACACGATTTTGGTACCAGGGCCTGCGCGGGTAATCAGCGTTTTCATTTGTTTTGGCGTCAAATTTTGCGCTTCGTCGATAATCAAATAGCGGCTCAAAAAAGTGCGTCCGCGCATGAAGTTCATGGAGCGTATTTTGATGCGCGAAGCCAATAGGTCGTTGGTCGCCGCTTTCGCCCAGGTGCTGGAATCGCGCGGGCTAGCCAATACTTCTAAATTATCTTCCAACGCACCCATCCAGGGCGTCATTTTCTCTTCTTCCGTACCGGGCAAGAAGCCGATGTCTTCACCGACCGGCACGGTCGCGCGGGTGACGATAATTTCCCGATAGCGCTGTTGATCCATCGTCTGCGCCAAACCCGCAGCGAGCGCGAGCAGGGTTTTGCCGGTGCCTGCAGTACCGAGTAAGGAGACAAAATCTACCTCTGGATCCATCAGCAAATTCAGCGCAAAATTTTGTTCCCGGTTGCGCGCACTAATGCCCCAAACCTGTGCGCCACGGCGATAGTCGTCAATAATGCGCAGCTCGATTTTTTTCCCTTCGACTTTGGTTACGCGCAGCTCTACGGCTTCTTTGGACTCAAAAAACACGCCTTGATTCACATGCCACGCCTGCCCAGCCTTGGCTTTGATGCGATAGCAGGTGTGACCGCGCTCAATCCAAGATTCCAACTCGGGGTGCTGATCCCAAAATTTTTCCGGCACTTCCAGCGTGCCGGAATACAGCAGGGATAAATCGTCTAAAGCGCGATCATTCTCGTAATCTTCGGCAGCAATCCCGTGGATGGCGGCTTTAATGCGTAGGTTTATATCTTTACTCACCAACACCGTCGATACGTTTGGATGCGCATCGCGTGCGTCTATCAGCGCCGCTAGAATTTGGTTGTCAGGTTTGACATAGCCAAAGTCTTCCTTTGCCAAACCGCCGTTGCCAGCATTTTTCGAGGTGCCCACCTGCAATAGCAGCCGCCCGCTTGGTTTATTGCCGCCCAAATCGAGCGCATCCGGACGTTTAAGTACAATACCTTCAGAGCTGAGTTGGGCGGGCGTGGCTTTTTCAATCAGCTCGCTCAAAAACCGGCTGACTTGTCGCACGTTTCTGGAGACTTCTGACATGCCTTTTTTAGCAGCGTCTAATTCTTCCAACACCATCATTGGAATGTAGACGTCATGCTCTTCAAAGCGAAAGAGCGCTGCGGGGTCGTGCATCAGCACATTCGTGTCGAGCACGTAAAGTCGTCGTTTTTTTGTCATGTGGTGGATTTAATTTAATTGATGTGACAGTGATGTGGCGAAGCGTTGTTTGTTAGTACCGAAGTGCTAACCCTTTATCGGTTCCAGAATCGCATCCAAATTCAGCGAATCACAAAATTCCAGGAAATCATCGCGCAGCCCGG
Organism: Rhodanobacteraceae bacterium; assembly: GCA_043754435.1. Classification (GTDB taxonomy): domain Bacteria; phylum Pseudomonadota; class Gammaproteobacteria; order Xanthomonadales; family SZUA-5; genus JANNYA01. Next base: position 8,150 of record JAYUUS010000100.1, on the reverse strand, counting down.
CAATATGCATCGCCATTGGAATGCCAATGCTCAAGGTCGCGGTAAACATCTCAGCACCGGTTTGGGCGGCTTTGTAACGGCTGGAGCTGAGCGTATCGATGCTGATATTGCGGCGCGAAAAGAACTCAGCCAGTTGGTTCAATACACCTGGGCGATCCGCCGCAATTACTTCGATGGCGTAAGGCAAGGTGTTGCCGGGCAAAACCCTGGCACCCGTGCGCTTGAGCGTGACGACTAAATTGTCTTCGCGCTGCACGCGCGCAATCGCGGTTTCAAATTTTGCCAGCGCATCCCAGCTGCCGCCGGTCAGCAGCTGCACACTGATTTCACGGCCTAACATAGTCAGGCGCGCTTCGATCAAATTGCAGCCCGCGTCAACCACGCGTTTGGTTAAGGATGCCAAAAGCGCGGTTTCACCCGGCGCAATCGCGCTGACGAGTAGAAAGTTATCCTGAACCGGCGGTCGCGATTCAGCTTCGGTAGCGCTGATTTCAGTGCTGAGCTTGAGTTTTGCCATAAATCGGGCGTTAGCCTTGTTTGAACTGATGCCTCAGCATACTTGTGGCATACAAGGTGCCGCAACTAACATCGACAATCTTGCGCGCACATTTTATTTTGTCTTCGCAAATCGTTTAATTCCAAAGCTGCCCTTAATGCCTTTTTCTGACACCGCACCGCCTGAAGTTACACACCCAGGATTTCAGGGCAGTATCTGCGCCCTCATTACGCCTTTTTTGGCCGACGCCACGATCGACTTTGCTGCGTTAACGCGCTTAATCGAGTATCAAATTGCAGGCGGCACCAATGCCCTCGTTATTGCGGGCAGCACGGGCGAGTCGGTTTCGTTAGAAGTAGAGGAATTTGAGGCTTTATTAGCCGCCAGCGTAAAAATTGCCGCTTCGCGTATCAAAATTATTGCTGGCACCGGCACGCCGAGCACTTCACGCAGCATCACGCTTGGAAAAATCGCCGCGCGTACAGGCTGCGATGGCGTATTGGCGGTGACACCAGCTTATTGTCGTCCGACTCAAGAAGGGCTTTTCCAACATTATCAGGCGCTTGCAGAGGCCAGCCCATTGCCAATTTTGCTTTACAACGTGCCCGCCCGCACCGCCGTTGATTTACTGCCCGAAACCGTTGCGCGCTTGAGCGAACACCCCAAAATATGCGGTATCAAAGAAGCGCTGCCAGAGATGCCGCGCATCAGTGCATTACTGAAACTGCAAAACCAACACTTTTCAGTGCTCAGCGGCGATGACCCGACTGCCGCCGCTGCCATCGCGCTCGGCGCGCGTGGGTTAATTAGCGTTGCCGCAAATGCACGGCCTGCATCCATCAAAGCGCTCGTTGATAGTGCGAGGCAAGGCAATCAGCAGGCGGCAATTGAGCAAAGCCATGCTTTAACCGCGTTATTTGACGCGCTGAGCTGCGAACCTAATCCGATTCCAATCAAATGGACGATGGCGCACTTAGGCCTTTGCGGCCCCACTATTCGGCTGCCGCTGACGCGCTTAACCACAGCACATCAGCCTGCCCTCACTCAGGCTTTGCAGCAAACGACCGAACTTGCGGCAACTTTGGCGGCTTAGCTACCGGTTTGTACTCTCTTTATTAAAAAGGATTTTTCAACATGACACTGTTAAACCGCAGCACCTTAGTCGCCCTGAGCCTAGCTTTTGCCCTTGCGCAAGGCGCTTGCGCCTGGATGATGCCAAGCGACCCTTATATGGACGCCAAAGTCGTCAACAACATTGAAGTACCTAGCGGGCTAGACAGCCCTACACCAGATCCAAATTTGAGCGTTCCCGACGGCGATACCGCAGCAATACCCATCGAAGGCGGCCACCGGCCACCGAATGCCGCACCCGCGCTGCAGGATGAACCGCGTGTCGATGCTGCCAAAACGGATGCGCCTGGGAAATAACTTTCCTACTGACTCGTTTGCCAAGGCAAACAAGTTAGGTTTCAATACTCCTCGGGGTAAATAAACCCTTCCGCGCACTCAATGGCATCGAAATCCACCGGAATATTCAGGCCGCGCAGCGTCAAAACGCCACGCGCAATTACGCTTTGGTATTCAAACAGGCCGTTGACCAAAAAATGCTGGTGCAGCACGCGCCCTTCCGGGTCAAACGCCCAATACTCCGGTACGCCCGCGCGCTCGTAGATTCGGCGTTTGATTACCAAATCGCGGCCCGCGCCGTTCGGGCTGATTACTTCAATGACGACGTCCGGAGCGCCTTTAATACCGGTTGGGGTTTCTTTACAGCGCTGGCAATTGATCAACACATCGGGCTGTACGACGTTGGACTCAAAGCCATCGCTATCATTTGCGTCGGCAAGGCGTACGTCAAAGGGTGCGGTAATCACTCGACACGGCTTGCCTTTAAGAAACGTACCGATCTGGACAATTAATTCGGAGACAGCACGCTGATGCAGCAATCCCGCACCCGCCATTAGCCAATATTGGCCTTGGATAAGTTCATAGCGTTTACCGTCATTTAGCTGCAGGTAATCCGCATAAGTTGCGTTTTGCAATTGACGTTGGGCTGACATGTTGGCTCCGCTGCGGCTGGGTTATGACTATTGTGCAATAATTTAGGCTGGGGCAAAGCTGCTAATTCGCACGGTCTCAATGACAAACTGCGCCGCTTTTCTACCGAAACTCAACAACCCAAAAATCGCTTGTATTGGTCTTCTAAAATTTGCGCGCATAGAATTTTTTTTGAATCTAAAGCAGCATACAGATTAGCGCAGATTAGCTAAGCAGTGGCGCGCCTAAGGGCCGGTTCGGTTGCCAAGCGCTGTTGAGCGAGAAATCAATCCTGGCGGCAATGGCGTACGTCGATCTAAACCCCGTACGCGCCAAGATCGCGAGCAACATTGCGACGTCGCGCTACACCAGCGTTAAAATGCGCAATCACCAGCTACGCGAAAATCAGCCATTGATGCCGCTGGTTGGAGCGCGCTCTTTCAACTTGCCGGGTATTTCAGAGGCAGATTATATTGAGCTGGTTGATTTTACTGGCCGTGAGCTACATCCGGACAAGCGCGGCAAGATTGAGGCGAGCGAGCCGGAAACGTTGACTAAACTAGGCTGTCCCCAGTCTTCTTTTTTGCTAATCGGTGTAAGTATTTATTTCTTGCACGTAACCGGTATCGTCAAATTCGACGACCAGAAAAGCAGATATATTAAATTTACATGAGAATAATCTCAATTTGCCCAAAAAATATCGCATGGATAAATTCTCTGTGCTTTGAATTTGATTCGGTGCTCCTAAAAGTTTAACAACATCAATTTTGTTTTTTCTAAAAAGCATTTTTTTTATAATAACAACGTATGACTCTCTTTGCTCTCCATTTGTCCAAGCTATTCGGTCAAAAACTGCCTTTTGTGGTAAACGCTCAGGATAGCACCCGTATATTCTATTTTTTTGAATAAATAAAAAAATAATGGCAATTGCAATCACGGGAATGGCAGTCGCCAAAAAATACTTAATTTTCATAGAGTCTTTAATGGAGAACCTGCACAACAAACGGTGCATCCTAATATGTAACTATAAGCACCTATTGGTTTTTTGCCACAGTCACGCCCAGTTTGATTATTGCAGTAATCCATGTTTTTTGAATTTTCCGGGTTATTTGGCACATTTTCATTGTCATCACCAACATCTTTAGCGCCGCTTTGCCCAATATTAGCAGCCATACAACACGACCAAATGCAGTGTCTCATAGCATCTGAATAGTCATCATTTTCTCCACCTGCAATACTAAGTGCAATTCCACCGCATAAACAAGCACCTGAACAATTTATAGGGTGAGCGCGGCAATAATTTTTAGATGGCGCTAGACCGACTGGGCCAAACGGTAGATAGCTCACACTGCTTATAAACGTCGCGCCGTTGATTGACACATTGGTGATGCGGCCTTGGGCGTCCCGGCCATACGCGACGGTGGTGCCGGATGGATAAGTCATGCTGATTAAGCGGTCCGCCAAGCTGTAGCCCAGGGTCAGATTCAAAGTCACACTATTAATTTGCTTCTTTGATGTGACGTTGCCTCGGTGGTCATAACACAGCGTCGTGCTGCCGGATTCGTCGGTAAAGCGCGTCATGCGCCCGAGCGGGAAGCTTGCGGCACACGCCGTGGTGGCGTTGCTTTGATCATAGAAAAACTTTACCGTTTTCGCCGCCACGACTGCACCCGCAGCAATCGGCTTGTACCAAATTTGCGTCAAGCGGTTCAGCAAGTCATAGGTCATTAAACTGATACTCGACTTTGGCATTGATGCCACCCACATCTTGCAGGGTTTTAGTCAAGCGATTCAGCGGGTCATAGTCGTTATCAGAAACAGTGCCTGCATTCGCGCCAATCTATTGGGTCGATTCGGCGGCATCGCTACCATTGGTTTTCGGCCCGCAGGTCGGTCTAATTAGACGCTACCCCTCATCCTCATCACTCCGCTGAAACCTAGGCAGCCACTCTGACAACAGGCGCAAACGCTCAATCGGGTCGGTCATTTCAAGCAGCTGTTGGCGTTCGGGCAATTCCAGCGGTAAGACTTCACTTAATCTAAAACCAACCCAGCTGGCGTTATCGAGTTGATCTTGGCCCAACGGTTGGGATTTGCCTTTACGTGTCGCCTTACGGCGAGACTGTTCTTCGCCCATAACGCCGGCAACAATATCGCTGAGTAAGCCATATTCTGCGGGCACCACAAGCGTGGGTTCTGCGGGAATGTCGTCTACAACGGCAATCGACAGGCCATCATCACGCGCCTGCAATTTTTGGATGCGAAAGCGTTCTAGACCAAGCACCTGTATGCCTAACAAACCGTCTGGGAGCGTGTCGAAATCGACAATTTTTGCTTCGCAGCCGATGCTGCAAATGCCGCGCTGGTCGCTGCCGGGCGCAGGTAAAACGCTGCAAATACCAAAGCCGGTTTGGCTGCGCGCGCAGTCACGCACCATGTCTAAATAGCGCGGCTCAAAGATACGCAGACTTAATTCACCGCTAGGATTGAGCACTAAAGGTAATGGAAAAACTGGAAGTTCACGCATGGCTTAGAGTGTGTGCCTTGATTTACTTAGATAGATGACGTTCACTTATACAGGTGCTGCTAGAAGTAGGTCGAGCAAGCGCTTTTGGATCGCATCGAAGCCGCCGTTGCTCATGAAAAGTACCGCATCACCGGCTTTCAGCGAATTTTGCAGCGCCGCCAAAATCGCATCGCTGCTGGCTAAAACGACTGCTTTTTCGCCCAAAGGTGCCAGCGCGGCCGCCGCGTCCCAGGGCAGTTCTGGACGGCGCAACAGCCAAATTTGGTCAGCAACGGCCAGCGCGGGCGCTAGTTCATGCGTAAGCGTGCCTAAACGCATGGTGTTGCTGCGCGGCTCCAACACCGCATGAATTCGACGCGCACCTAGCTTGGCGCGCAAGCCATTTAAAGTAGTGGCGATTGCGGTTGGGTGATGCGCGAAATCGTCGTAAATACTAACGCCCTGCACGTCGCCTAAGTGTTCCAGACGCCGTTTGGGCGGGTCAAAACTGGCTAATGCCGTCAGCGCGGCTTGGGCGTCCACACCATATGCACAGGCGGCAGCGATTGCGGCCAAGGCGTTACTTAGATTATGTTGACCAACTAGGCCCCAGCGCACTTCGCCGATCAAACGTTGTTGCTGATACACCGCAAAATGACTGGCATCGGCATTGCGTGCCTCAGCGTAATAATTAGCACCCTTATCCTGGGTTGAAAAGCGCAGCACATTGGAATAGCAGCCGAGCTGGAGTACGCGCGCAATATTGCTGTCGTCGGCGTTCACCACTAGCGTGCCCGTACTTGGCACGGTGCGTACGAAGTGATGAAACTGGCGCTCGATAGCCGCCAAATCCGGGAAAATATCGGCGTGATCGAACTCCAAGTTGTTCAGAACGGCGATTTCCGGGCGGTAATGGACGAATTTGCTGCGCTTATCAAAAAACGCGGTGTCGTACTCATCGGCTTCGATCACAAAGGGTGGCAAAGCCTCCCAATGCGGTGCTAAATCTTCCGAAAGCCCCGCCAATGCTGGCGAAAGCCGCGCGGAAACGCCAAAATTTCTCGGCACGCCGCCGACCAAAAAACCCGGCTGCAAACCCGCACTTTGCAAGATCCACGCGAGCATACTGGTCGTGGTGGTTTTGCCATGCGTGCCTGCCACCGCCAATACACGATGCTGGCGCAGCACGTGCTGCGCTAACCATTCCGGGCCGCTCACGTAGTTCAAACGCTGATTTAACACCGCTTCTAGCTCGGCATTGCCGCGTGAAAGCGCATTTCCAACAATAATCGTGGCCAGATAATTCGGCAAATTTTCTACCTTATAGCCCGCTTTGAGCGCGATGCCGAGCGTGGCTAATTGCGTACTCATCGGCGGGTAGACGTTTTGATCTGAGCCCGAAACTTCCAAGCCCAATTCCTGCGCCAATAGGCCTAAGCCACCCATAAACGTGCCGCAAATACCCAGTATGTGTACAGATTCTTTCGACATTGACTCAAAAAACAGTAAGCGCGGCTGCGGAGTGTGAACTAACGCGGCTGATATGGAAAACTACATCCGTATGGAACGTGTCCGCCTAGGATTCTTATCCGACTCACTCAAACCAACTACGCACCTCAGCCAAGCGCCTTGATAATGCGAACTCGCTCATGGGCTCCATAGCGCTGCCCCAAACAGGGCGTGGCCAGCAGCTATCGCCTTCGATGCGTCCAATGATGTGGACGTGTAGTTGGCGCACAACGTTTCCGATTGCGCCAATATTAATTTTGGTGCAGTGGGTTTGCGCTTTTAGTACGCGGGCGGCGCGCATGGTTTCTTGATGCAAAATCTGTTGATCCTGCGCATCCAGGTCAAACCATTCGACTACGTTTTCCCGTTGCGGCACCAAAATTAACCACGTAAATCGCAAATCATTAATTAAACGCAGCTCGCTTAAACCCCACTGACAAACGGCAATGGAGTCTTTCGCGAGCTGGGCATGTAGCTTATTAGTCAAGTCGGTCAAGGTTATCGAATAGATTAAAAGCGCACGACACCTGACACAGAATACGTTTTGATTGGATTTGAAATATCGGCGCCAGCATCGAATTGAACGCGCTCAAACGCCCAACCTAAGCCCAGGGTGTAGTGCATTTCCGAGTCGCCTCTCGGGAACAAAACCGAATCCACAAGCTGCGCTTCGGTGGTGGGCGTGCCTTGAAAGGCAAAGCGGTGATCAGGGTCACGCCAAACGCCGCCACGCACAGTAAACGGTGTATCGAAATCAGAAAATACGTATTCCGCGCCTAAGCGCAGCTCGACGCCAGATCTAAATTCAACCTTGCTGTCAAATTCAGTGCGCAATGGATCATCGCTGAGTGTGCTGTAGTCTACATAATGCGCATCAAAACCGAGCGCGAAGTTATCCGTTGCACGGTAAGCAACACCGACGCCAAATTGATGCGGGATATTGAACGAGCCGGTTCTGGTTGCGATATTTCCGGCGGCATCCACTGCCGCTAATTGGGTATCAAACTCCGCACCGCGTCGATACGCCGCGCCAATGCTCAATTTATCGTCAAACTTATAGAAAGCACCCAGGGTGTAGGTCATCGTGCCTCTGTTTGCCAACTCTGACTGGGCAAATACCGCTTGACCTCCTTCTGCGCGTAACGAGCCAGCGGACAAGTCAAAAGCGGTGTAGACCGCACTCATGCCTAGGGAAAAATTGTCACTGAATTTATAGGCACCGGAAAGGCCGTAATTGACGCTTTGGGCGTCAATTGTTGAGGCGGCCTGACGAATAAAGCGGCCAGCGGGTGTGCCCGGAAAACGGATCGGGATTTGAGCTTTCGCAAACGTGTTTTGAAAGTCCAATTCAACGTTGCGATACAGCGCTAACGCCCAGCCATCGCCGGGTAAAACGTAGGCAAAATAGCTTGGGTTGAGGGTATTGCTCTTAGATTCCCTCTGGAAAACTGTGTTGTCGATTGCGTTGCCGCCCGCCACAAAAGGGGTTTTGTAATAAGTCTTGCGTACTTCCAAGGCAATTTCGGGTTGGCTTAGCACCGTTAAACCCGCAGGATTGGTGTAGGCGGCGGTGGCATCATCAGAAAAGCCCAAATATGCGCC
>JAYUUS010000099.1:0-14812 GCA_043754435.1 Rhodanobacteraceae bacterium | reverse complement strand
CACAACGACAGTATCCCGGTGGCCTCGCTGATACTTAGTGATGTGGTTTTGAATCGCCATTAAGAGGCTCATAAAGCCAACGGCGAGTTGATCTTCATAGCCTTCACCGCCCAATGTTGCGAATTCGACGAGCGTCACGTCTACCAGCGGCCAAGGTTTACCCGGACGGTTAAAAATCCGTGCTGCAGGGGTGTCAGGCATGCAAAAAAACTTCAGCGCTTTGGACATTTGAAAGCAACGCGAACGATCTTCCTGTTCCAAATCCTTGCCCAGCGCATTCATGGCGGCTGCAACATCTTCCGTGAGCACGGTTGTGCCACCCCGCTCCTGAACATTTTTGGCCGCTTGGTAAATCGCTTCGCCGATCAAGGTGCGATCCGCTCGGCGTAACTTTTCCATCTCTTTCGCTTCGCCGCCGCTAATCATGGCAATCGCCAGATAGGTCATTTCACCCATCAAATCGCGTCCACCTTCGATTTCATCGTCGTCGGATATGGCTTTACCAGCGTACTCGGGATCTAACAGCAACAAGGCCGAGTCAAAGGGATTGAGCGCAATGTCTGTATTGGAGGTGAGTGAAACGTGATTAACGGTCAAACCGTTAGCGGCGAACTCCTGGATTAGCAGTCCAAAAGACGGTGCTGGCCATTTGGGATCAACGATCCAAAGATAGGGCCGGTGTACCGCCATAGTTTCAAGCAGTGCGTTGGTAAGCGACGCAGACTTGCCGGAGCCGGTTGGCCCAAAGAACGTCATATGCGCGTTGCGAATGCGGTCTGCAATGGGGTCGAACGATAAAGGTGACGCACCTCGATTAAAGAATTTGAAGCACGGCGAGCCAGTTCCAGTGCTGCGGCCCGCAATCGGTAAGATCTTGGCGATCTCTGAGGCGTACTGTAAGGTTGCGCGTTGTGGCCCCTGGCGATCACGATTGTGATCATATCCGAAGGGCAAGTTGTCCAAGAATGCGGTTCCGCGAAAAAGATCGTATTTTCGCTCATACACAGGCAGCGAGGCTTTAGTAAGTAAAGCGGAACACTGCTGCGCTTTGACGTTGAGTTCTTCTTCCGTTTTTGCCGAAATATAGAACGCTACAGAAATGCGATACAGCTTCTCACCGCGTGCCATTTCACTGCGTGCGCCGTGTGTCTGGCTCAGCGTCTCTTCGCTGTGCGCACCACCTCCGACCGCACTGGCGTCTAGCGCCACTAGATGGCGCTCGATGAGGTATTGCGGCTCAGCGATCAGAGTCGTAACAATACGAGTGCCTTCGGGCAGCTCGTCCATCAATGTCCGGGCGTTGCTGTCTTCTCCGGTCAGGTGCCCAAAACCCAGCGGATTCGGCCACTCTTGGACGGTTAAGGTGGTGTAGAGCTGACCTTGAAAACTCCAGACACCCTCTTTGATTTGAGTCGGTGTTGAGCGCACACAAGTGGCCCCTAAGTCCCAATCCGGCGGTACTTTTCGATCAACTTCATTGGGGAATTCCCCCATTCGCATATAAGCGTAAGGATCACCGTCGGTGACTTCGGGATGCGGATTAAAGAATGGCTGCATCCATTCAACCAAGTCTTTACCTCGGCATTGGCGTAGGCTGACGCCATGCGATTCCATTGCGCTGGTGAACTGGGTTGAAGCTTCCAGACAGCGGCGAAACGAGTCTTTGAGCGAACCGGTTTTCAACGCATTGCGATACAGGGTGACGAATACACGTCGTTCTTTGCCGCGCCAGGGTTGCTTTTTAACGGAAAAGATACCACCGGGCGCTGACACCTGCTGCAGATGTTCATCGACTTGACCAAGCCAGTATTGGGTGAATACCGTGGTGGCAATGTGTTCTTTGATGTAATTCTTGCAGCGCCGCCAGAACGGATACAGAGTCGCCTCGTCTTGGACAAAAAACTGAGCAATCCACGGACTGTCGCCATCTTCAATCATGCCGGTCTGTACCGCTTTGCTAAAGGCTTGGTGCAATGCGGATATGGTCGCGTCATCACGGCCTTCCGTCGCCGCAGGCGTCAGCTCCCATAGCACCCCGGCGCTTTTCCAGTCGGATAGGATGAAATTGCCTGTATCTGGATCCCAATCGCGCCAACGCAGGTAGTCAACAAAGCTGGGCGGCGTTTTATGCATCGCGCGATCTTCGGCCTTGGTCATGGGTCGCCCGGTTTCCCATTCCGGACGCAAGAGGTCGCGATCCGGGTCTGGTACCCGTGAAGTAACGACAGGCAGTGGACTTTGCAACACGGAGCGCAGTGCAGGGATTAACGCACTCAACCGATTTTTAAGGGCGGTAAATCCGCCTGCGGCAATGTCACTCATGGGTGAATCACGTCAGTGGCGCGCACCGTTTCACCCGGCAGCGCATACGGCGCGGATTCCCAAGTCGGGAATGTCGTGACATAGCCAGGAATCGGCATATCCCGCGCCAAGTGTGGGAAAACATACATCACCAAAGTCGGGTTCGGCACGCGTGGAAAACGCGTGGCAATTTCGGTCGCGGCATCGCGTGTGTAAAGCCCGAGACTGTCGCCACCATCCCGCACAAGGCGGTTTGATGCGTCGGACTGCGCAGTTTGCACAGTGCCCGAACCGTCATAAATGTCGGCCATATTGAGTTGTGATTCTGGTAAGGAACCGGTCGCGCAACCGCTTAACAGCACTGTGAGCGCAAAAATTGCCGGTGAGATAAGTCTCGCGGAAGCGGTATGTCGAACATGTGCGCGCATTAGTCAATCGCCTGGTTAGAAGTGTCAGAAACGTCATAGCTCAATCGGCGCGCATTGGCGTTGTGATCGAGATTGATTTGGGATTCGATATGGATCGCGACCTTGGCACCCCCCGGTACAAACACGGCATCGAAAATTTGGCCTAGGCGCGAAGTCAGCCACTCCTTTGCATCCGTCGCACCGCCAGCTAAGCCGGTGAACGCGCCAAATTTGGCCGCGTCATTGACCGTGCGAACAACACCGCCTGTTGCGGTGACTACAGACGAGGTTTGCGCTTCCGCATAGCCGCGTGCTGCCGCCTCGAACGCCGAGGCCGTAAACAAGGCCCCTAGCACTTTGGGTGCGTTAGTGACGCGTTTGCCGCTAATGCAGGGCACACCGTTTTGATCGGAGATAAAACCGAGCACGCGACGTTGCACGTTTTGTTCGCTATTTCCTGTGTTGGTGGCGACTTCGCCACCGTAGGTTTGGATCGTTCCGTCTTCATAGGTGAAGGTGGCGGAGTCAATCTGACCACGCACGCATGAGAGATTCCAATCGCCGACGGCGGTGCCAGAAAACACCATCGACTTGATATCTGGCGGTAAGTGAAAGCCGTTGGTCGCCAAACCTTCACTAGAGGCCAAGATTTTAAATCGGTAACCATCACTGACCGTGCCATTGACAGGAATTCTGCCGATAAATGCGGTCATTGCGGTGTTATCCAGCAGGGTGCTGTTGACCGGCAAGGTGAAACGCGGCGTGATCGCAGCTGTTTGTCCTAGGGTCGCTTGACCATTAGCTGTTTGAGGGTCTGCAATGAAGGTGTTCGGTACAGATTCCGTGCCTTCTATCTGAGCCACACTAATTTCGCCTGTTGCCAAGGTTGTTGCCGTCGGCGCAATCGGTGTCATTGGCACGCCATTCGCATCGAGCTGTGCCGCTGGTTGATCGAGCGGACGCACCCACACATAGGCTGGAATGGTGTTGCGCGCCTCAGGGGTGCTTGCTCCTTGCGTTGCTGCTTGCGTCGCGTCAGGTATGCCGCTACTCAAGTTGCCGGGCACTGCGCCGGCCTCAATACCAAAATCGCTGCCAACCGCTTCCGCTGGCGAGGCTGCACGCGTTTCTACCTGCATTAACCGATCCGTCAGCGCTTGGTTTTGTTGTTGCAGCATCGCTAACTCTTGACGCATTGCGGTTAAGTCAGACGACTCATTCGCCGCCGCCAGCTGCTTTTCCAGCGCTTCCAGTTTGGCATCACGCTTGACTTGGTCGAGCTGCAGTTGCGTTAAGTCCCCAAACTTTGCCGTCAATGTCTTAATCGTCGCCTCGGTGCTGTCGGCATCAGACGGGCGCGCCGCGATTTCTGGGGTTGCCACGCTTGGTGCCTCAGCCGCTGGCCCCGTCCTGATAGTAGGTCCTGAGCAACGGGCAAATATCACGGTGATTACGATGCCAAAAAACAGCATCGCCAACAGAATAGGCAGGCGATTGGGTGCGGTACCACTGCTCATAGCGTGTCCCCAAACGGGCGATCTGACACCAAGTACACCATCGTCAACGCGCCGTCGGAACCGGCAGGTGCAATAATGCTGTGCTGAAAGGTCGCAGTCAGCCACGCACCCCGCAACAGTCGCGGATCTAATTCGCGCACGTCCGGCGTCAAATTCGCTAGCTCAACGGCGGTCACAAAGTGGCCGTGATAGGCCCAACTGGCGCGCGGGATTGCACGCACCGCGCCACCTCGATACAAATCCACCGGTGTGGCGACGACATTGATTCGCGCTGCGCTCAAGCCGCCGCGCAAACGCTCGGGCGCATAGAACTCGTGTGAGGCAAAGCGTGTCAGTGCAATGCGCAAATCACCGGGTGGGGCAGCCAGCTCCAGCCGATCCGGGCGCGGCACACCCTGGGGCAACGCAACGGATGGATCAATGAGTTCAAATTGCTCTGTGCGCGCGGTGTTGCTTGCGGCAATGTCGAGCAAGTACACATGATTGCCCACAATGGAGCGCAGGGCTAGGCGCGCGGACGGAAAGGCGTCAGTGGCTTTAAGCAGCAGCACGTTTTTGACACCTTCAACGCGCAGTTTTCCGGCCAACTCAGGCGGAATGCCAACTTCGCAGGCACTGGGCAAACGGAGCACGGACTCGGTTCCGACGGGCACAGTAAATGCCACTGGCACGTCGTTCCATAGCAGGCGCTCCGTTTCAACTGCCGGGCTGCTTGAGCGTAGAGTCGCTGCGAGCCCTTCAGCACGCGTCACCGGCGCTGCCAGGACTAACGTGGCGAGCAGGGCCATGAGGGAAATTCTTGTCGTCATAAACGGTCTCAACTTTGCGGCGCTGAGGCCGATTGCGGCTCCAGCTTGATTGGGCTTTCGGGCGTGAAACAATTCATCACTAGGCCAAATGGGTTCACGTCGCGGTCTGTGCCGGTGCCTTGCACATACACTTGGTAGCGAAAATTGCCTTCTTTCACGGTTTGCGCCGACACGGTTTCATTGACTTCGGCATCGAGCGTGACCAGCCAAGTGCGGCTATCCACTTCGCGCACGCGCTCAGCGGTAAAATAAGTTCCCGGCATCGCTTGCCAGCGACGTGTTCGGCTACCAAGCTCGCCGGCTGCGGCGCGCTGACGGGCATCGTTTTCTAGCGTGGCGCGGCAAGATTCGGTTAAGTAGCTGCGCAGGCTGCCAATATTGGCTAAATACTCTGTTTTGCCATCTTCTTTCCAGCGATACAGCTGCTGCATCAAAGTCAACGCAAAATTGAACACATTTTCCGGAGGCATCTCACCGGGTTTAGCTGTGATGCGCTGGGTCAAGCCAGGGCGAATATCGACCGTCACGGACTGTTGTGCTTGCCGCCAGCCCAACATAGCGATCACACTCAGCAAAATTAGGGCAGCGATCATCCATTCGCGCACGCGCATCTGCCGTAAGGCTTCCTGCAATGGGTCTTTGAAGGCCATTAAAATTTCCTTGTACGACGATAGTGAAAGTCGCCCACGGGTGGCTTCCACTTTTTTGGGAAAAGCGTCACCCGCAAGCGCTGAAACAAATAGCCACTGGGTGTGTCCGCCTTGGTTTTTTGGATATAAAGCGTTAGGCCCCAGCCGACTAAGCCGGTGCCCACACCGGCCACTATGACGAACACCAGCAATTTGAATTGACCGCCAAAGAGCAAGGCGATCAATGCGCCGAATGGCACCATCGAGCCAATGCTGAGCACTAGCATCACGATGACCTCGGACTGGGTGAGGCCCATCAATGCGATGGGCTCTTTATTCAAATTGCGGGTGCTGTTGTTCATGGGGATGCGGCTGCGCCTGCATCGACTTGGGTAAAGCCGTAGTTCGCCGTGGCAATAACAAAGATCGCCAAGATCAGCAGCCCAACCATCACGCCGATCGCTTCACCAATGGTCTTTTTACCTTTGACCCACTCAATAATGATCGGGATGCCAAAGTAGGCACCAATCAATAAGGCCACGAGTGCAATCGCGACAAAGCCATATTTAGCACCGTACTTGATCAAGTTAATGCCGGTATCAATAGGGTTGCTACCGCTCGTGACGCCGGTGGGCAAGGGTGTGCTGGGCATGACCTGAGCCATTACGGTATTGAAGGCGGTGAAGCCTACAACTGCGGTAAAGGCGAGGGATTTGCCGGAGAGTTTTTTCATAAAAGCTTTCATAGTGATCCTGGTTGGCGAGGGTGTTGGATTAAAAAAGTAGAAGTGACTAAGGCGACAACGGACTGCCGGCGGTGAAAAGCGAAAGACAAAACGCCATGACAAGCAGGCCCACAAAGGCCCGCCCATAAGCTTCAAAGAGCGTTAGTTTTCCGCGTCCGACGGCAGGGGCTTGCTGCAAAATCGACCACGCAATGCCAAACACCACGCCGACGAAACCAAGCAGGGCGAAGGCAAAGCCCATGCGCCCTACATTTAAGCCAGAACCCGCTTCAAAGGCGGCGATAATTGAAGCGATGTCACTCATCGGCGGTAATCGCCAGAAAGCGCTTCAATTTCGCGCGGCTGTTCAAGCTCACCGGCGCGGTACTTGCGTATTCCCAAGCGCACCGTGGACAAATCTAGGAGCAGCTGCTCGTAGTCAAACTGCGCGCGTGTTTGAAGGGCCGACGCTTGCGCTTCACGAATCGCGGGTTCCAGCAATTCCAGCTCATGCTCAATACGCGTCAGTTTTGAGAGTTCAGACTCCACGGTGCGCGGCGCACTGATGGCGATGCGCGGCGTGCGTGTAGGCTCAATTTTTTGCTCATGCGCACAAGCGCTCAAGGCTAGTGCAAGCAGCGATAACAGGGCTAGTCGTTTCATGTCGTTACTCAAAGTTAAAAGTCTCGCCGGAAGGCGACACGGGAAAATAAGGGTCATAGATATTTTTTGAATCGAGTGACAGTGATGGTGATTCCCATAGCGCAAATCGGGCACAAGACACACAACACGGCATGCGGATGCAGCGCTAAGGGAAACAGCAGATAGGCAGCAACGATCAATCCAATCCAGGTACCAATCGAGCTCTTGGCCGTGTGATAGACAAACGAGCTTTCTGGATCGCCGCCATATTTGCGCAGCTCGCGTTGGGCAAGCCCGTCCTGCAGGGCGGCGGCAAACACAATGAGCATCGGCGCAAGTAAGCCAAAGGCCATAAGACCACGCCGGGTGATGATGTAAGCGGTATTGGCAATGTCATTGAGATAGTCGTTCGACAGCATTTTGTTGATCGCCAGGGCATTTCTATGCGCCCAGTCCCCGACCCAATCCAACCCCCGGACACCTAAGAGCACGGGGTGCGTGAGTGGAATCCCAGCAATTAATTTCGACTCATCTGTACGCAAAGCCAGCAGGGCTGCACTCACGGGATAGCCCGTAGCACGCAGGCCAGCGGCGGTCGTTGAGCCGATGATTAGCGCGGATAGGGTAAGCAACACGTACAGCAACGGGATTCCGACTAGCCATTGCAGGAACGGTGCTTTCGGTGGTGCGACTTGAGTGACTGGGGTCATTTGTCACCCATTTGGTTGACGGGCGTCATAGGTCACCCCTTTGCGCATCCAACTGAAACCGCATGTCAACAAGGATGAGCGCTTGCCAATCAGGATCTATGCTTGCGAAAGAGGGGTCGTCTAGACACGCCTCAGCCGTTGGCGCGTAACCCTTAGCTGTCAAACGTTCACTGTGCGCGAATACCCACGCCATTTCATCGCGCGTCAAACATCGACCGATCATGCGGCCTCCTGCAGAGCGCCCGATTTCGGCGTGAGTGTCAGCCCAATACCCAGCGCAGCAATGTCGCTTGGCTCGTCCTGCCACGGTGGGGGAATGTCACGCCAAGGTTCTGAACCGACGTTTTGCCGCGTCGCAATTAGGCGGGCAGACATCGCGGCTATCGTGGTCGGCACGCCGTCAAGGCGAGATTTGCCCGGCATTGGGAATCGTACCTTGTGGATTTGACCGCCTTTAGCCGAGACAAATGCTTGACCCCGTGGCAGTTGCGCCAAGTTGGCTGCCGTGATGAGTTTGGTGCGTTCTTCAGAGATTTTTTGGGTTTGGCTCGACGTAAAATCCACGCCGGTCTGTGAGCTGTCATTGGAAGCCGAACCCCACATAATGCTGGGAACCTTGACTTCGGGCAGCTGGTCAACAAGAAGCTTTGCGGTCTTTTCCGAGCGTACGCGCATCATGATGAGCGTATTAAAGTTATCCTCGACCTGTTCGCCTTTGGCGGAATCGCTCAGGCCAACGGTAATGTCCGCACGCGATTGCGTGTAGGCCGTGACGTTAAAGCCAGCACCGCGCGCCTTGTTGAGCAAAGGCACGAACGAGTCGCCAATGATTTCGGAAAACTCATCCGCGTGGACGCACACCGGTTGGTGGTTGCGCGCTACACCGTCACTCAAGCCAGCGCCTCGCGTGAAGTTGTAGATACGGCCTGCCAAGCTGGTGATGTCGGCAAACATCGCACTGCCTACTGCTTTTGCCACCGTCGCATCGGTCAGCGCATCCAGTCCGATATAAACGATTTTATTGCTGCGAATCGCCGATTCAAAATCAAAGATCGGGCGCGGATCGCTGGCATCGTCGTAGTTGGGCGACAAAATATCGGCAATTGAACCGGTCGACATTTTTTGCAGCAACGGAAACAACGAACTGACCAGTTTGTCGTGGTACGCCTTTTCATAGCCGAATGTTTTCAGTACGCGCGCAGCAACTTCATCAGTGAGTTTGTAACGTTCAACGAGCGCAATCATGGCGATGGTGCGGGGACTGCGATCTAAATACGCGCGAGGGAGCAGATTCTTTTTGGCTTTTTCTGCAACAAGCGCGACTTCGGCGTCCATCTCTCCAAGCCAATTCGGCGCGGATTTGTCGAGCAGCATCGTCATATAGTCAGCGACTAAGCTTTCGATATTGTTGGCGTGCTGTAGTAAGGTTTTGATCGTGGTGCGGCGACCCAGCGCATTTGAGGTCACGGCGATTACGTTGACGAAAGACCACGCGAATTCGGCAAACGCTGCGCTATTGCCTGAGTCTGGAAGCGCTTCACGAATCCGCCCAGCCACTTCAGTGATCCGCGCATAGTTACCAAATGGGTTGTAGCGCGCAGAAAACTCCGGATAGGCCAAGTGGAAGCACAGAAAATCCTTCTCACGCCCGGCGAGAACCGCACTGGTGTACATCTGGAGCATTAAATCTTTGTCGCCTTTGGGATCAAGCACGATCACCGGGCCGCCTCGGCGAATGTCTTGGCTCACCAAGATCTCTGCTAAACGCGATTTACCGACGCCGTTGGTGCCGACCACTAAAATATGACCCATGCGATCTGCATGGCTCAACCACAGCGGCTGATTCGCTTCGGGCTCAAGGCCACCCACACCATGCATCGCAGCAATTCCGCCTTCGTCACCATTAGCGATGCCGCCAAACCACGCGTCTATCTTTTGCGGTTTTAAAAACGGTTGCGACATTTCCCGGCTGGCTTCAAACAATCGGCGGGTGTGCCGCTCATCCCAGCGAAACGCTTGACCAAGAAAGAGCTTGTCAGACTTATACGGCAGGTCATCACCGCTCATTTCGTATTTTGGCAAAGCGCGCAACCCACGCTGATAAGCGGCAATCCGAGTCGCTTGACGAAAGCGGCTAAGACCATTGAATGCAAGTCCAGCGGCGATCAACCAATGGCCAGGTGCCAGTACGCGCCACCAGTCCGTACCGTTTGGCACACTGCTTGGCAACCAAAACAACTCTGGCAAAAACGCGATACTTAAACTCGCACCCAAAGAGACGAATGCGGTCGGGAATTCCACAATTGGACGAAGTAGGCATTCAACCGGATATTTCTTGATGCCGAAAATCATTGCACCGCTCCGGACTGAGTGATCAGGGCTGGATAGCCCTTGAGACCCACTTCAACAAACACTTGGCCGGAAATCGGTGCCAGCGGCACGTTTGGCACCAAAGCTTTCAAATTAGCAAAGGCGCGTGCACTTTCTACCTGGACGACGTAGCACATGGCTCCACCGGCCTGAAACCGGGCGGCGTTGGCACGTAGCCACGCCACCGAATACACATCCGTACCCAACAGGCAGACGGGGCGACCGAGCAAGGTTCGGGTGGTCAGTTTTTTTGGATTTGGCGCGCGCAGCGTTAATCCAGGCGTGCGAATTGGATACATCTGCGGAATGGGCGCTGGCGAGCTGGAAGTTTGGCGGCGCTGGCGTGGCAGACTGGGGCCTAAATTCACCGGTGCCGGTGTACTGGCGGCAAGCAGCAACGATGTCATCAAGGCGATCATCGAATATCGGCCATGATTGCGCTGACAATTCCGGCGTATTGGGTCGAACGCCACGGCGTCATGGAGTGATAGCACCCACTAGCTGTCGTCCAGTTGCCCAAGCGTCGATAGCAATCCACAAGAATTGACGCACCCACGCGCAAGTTGTGATGCGGATTCAGTCCCGTCCAAGTCGTGCCTAGTTTTGCCGCGTGGAAGCGCCAATGCACCTGCATGAGGCCAACGTCGACCGCTACGGTGCCGGATCGCACCAATCCATTCAACGCCGCAAATGCCGCGCGCCTGGAACCGTAACGGTAGCCAACGCCAGCGACATTAAGCGTCCAAGGCCACGGTTGACGCACTCCGCGACCCAAACTGGCGCGTGATTCGGCAAGTGCAATTGCATACAGCACTTTGACTGGCACGCCATACTCTTTAGCGACGACTTGATAAGCCTTCGGCACTGCCGCGTGGCTAATCGAGAAGGCAAACAATGCTGATGCGTACAACAGTTTCACAGCGAACCCAACAGGCTTGCGATATCAATGCGCGTGATGCCGGCGGCTGTGCGTTTAAATGCGGCAGGCACCGCAGTCACCTGCAGCTGCGTCAAAATCGCCGGGGTAGCTTGATTTAAGGTGACACGCTTTGCGGCAACATCGGGCGGCGTCATACCGCGTGCCCGGCCAAAAGCAACCATTTGATCGTAGGTATTGGCGACAAAATAAATGTCAATGCCCGTGCCGCCGTTGGTTCGGCCCAAGCGCTGCACATTCTCAAACGCAGCGATGCACGACGGGCATTCTTTGGTGGCATCGATGACTAAGATCACGCGGTCACTCGCCGTCAGCAATGGCACCGGTGACGATGAGGCTGCCCCTGGCACAGTAAACAGCGGCTCATTTGCGTATTTGGCTAACCAGACGCGTTGGGTCGCTCGGGTAAATTCTAGAATTGCGGTGTTTCGCTTGCGATCATTTTCAACATAAACGTTTGCATAGCGGGTGCGCTCGGCTTCCGTATCTGCGGTTACGCCCAAGACCATGATCGGATCTTTATCTTCGCTCCAATTTCCACGTGGCCCGGCAAGAATGCTTTGGTAGCGGCTGTAGTCAGATTCGGTAAGGCCGAGTGCTTTAAATTTTGCGAGTTCTGCAGCGGTAAATGCGTTCTGCGTCTGTACGCTTTGGCCCATGCTGCTTTGGCTTTGGGTGGTCGGCTGTGTTGCTGGCGTCACATTGGCAGGTTGTGCATACGCCGTACCGTCGAGCATGCCTAAAATGAAAGCAAGCCGTTTCATTGCGCACGCTCATAGGGCTGGCTTAGGTCACGCTCAACAACATCCGATTCCGGCGTGCCGGTCTGGGCGCTGTGCGCATGCGGTCTGAACATGCTGCAGGCGCTCCCGGTCAGCACAAGTGCAAGCAAGCTCAATCGGACGAGTCGGCGGCTCATGACGCGACTCGCGCGGTACAACGGTAGCCCGCTGTGTGGCTTGTGCACTGCCAGGCCGAAGCCGATGGCGCTCTGTCAGCACTTTGCGGCAATGCACCGGTTTGGCCGTAGCTCCAATAGCGCGGTTTAACTTCAAAACCAACAAGGCGATGCACATGATCGACCATTACGCGATAACCAGGAGCGCCTAGCAGTACCAGTGCGTCAAGCGAGCGCATGCCCGACAGGTCGCGGTGGCTATCGGGCAAAGTCATCGCAAGCAATTCAGCCTGCATCGGATCTGCATGACTCGCTACCGTTAAACGATATCCAGTGCGCGCCAAGATCAGTGATACGGCCTCCCCTATGACACGAGGTGCTACAAATTTGCTTAGTACAGGCGTGGAGAGTGGTGCGCTGGGTGCGCTGATAGCGATTCGGGTGTAGCGCCCAACAGCAATGCTTTCGCTATGCGCTGAAGCGGTGCTGAGCAGAAGGGGAAGCAGAAAAAACCGCACGCGGCGAACTCCGAAAAAGTAGGGCGGATGCCCGATTCCTTTTTAGAATTCCAAATTCATGATGTGAAAGTCTAGAAACAACCTCCGGTAAACATACGTTATTGTTTTTTGCTTTTTGCAGATTTCGCTGCCACGTATGGGCGCGTATGCGCGTTGCATATTCCCGCTACAAAAGTCCAGAAACAACCTCCGGTAAACATACGTTATTGTTTTTTATTCCGATAATTCAATGAGTTACCTAAAAGAAGTCAAAAAACGCATGTTTGGACAAAATGTATTTAGTTTAATTCGCCACTAAAACAAGGCAAAAAAGCCCGCTTTTAGTGCGACGGCAGATTGTTTGATTCCTTACATTGTGCGAGCGCATGACCTCGCCCTAACGTTTGGTACGCTAGCGGCAACCTCACAGCGGTTGCCAATAGTCACAACCTTTTAAATGACTGAAAAGGCAAACCCGTTACGGGACTTATCGGAAAAGGGGCCTCCACCTTGTTAAGGTGGTGGAGGCCAAGGGAAATGGCTTAGGGTTTATAAAAAGGTTAACGGTTTAATGAAAACGATGAAAAGAGTGGCCACTCGATGATCGGCACGAACGTTCTAGCCCGAACCTTCGCGCGCCTGATGGGCAAAGCGCCCGCACCAGTTCCAATTCCGGTTGTGATTCCCGCGCCAGCTCCTTTGAATTACGCCGAACTCGCGCGCGCTGAATTCAAGCCGGTGTTGTCTGGCGATCAGTTGCTCAGCTTGCTGGATCAGTCGCACAAATTGGAGCAGATTCGCGAGTTAATGGGTCTGCCTGCGGCGGACTGGGAATGCTGCTGTGTCAGCGCTATTCGTAATTTTGCTGAGACAGTGCAACTCGCACCGGCGAGCGAGTCGCATCATCATGCCTTTGTGGGTGGCCTTTTGGTGCATACGCTGGATGCCATTGTTTATGCGCTGAAATTGCGCCGAAAGTATCAGCTGCCCGTCGGCGCCGGTGCCGAAATCATCAATGCCGCTGGCCCACGCTGGACATACGCTATTTTTTGCGCGGTTTTGCTGCATGACCCCGGTAAAGTTGGCTCTACCGTGACTCTGATGGCCGAAACACCTGCAGGTGATCAGCGTTGGAGTGCACTAAACGGTTCCATGCTCACGCGCGGAATTGAACGTTATCGGCTCAGCTTCTCGAAAGCGCCGTACCGGCTACACAACCAAGTCGGTTTGGCGCTCTTTTCGACGCTATTGCCCGAAGCCGGCAGGATATGGCTGTCATCTGACGGCGATTTGCTGCAACAGCTGTTCGCATCGGTTTACGACGTGCATGCCGCTGGCTCAGGTGCAATCGGTGAAATCCTGATCCAGGCTGATGGCATGTCGGTGGCCGCGAACCTTGGTCAAACGCCTGGGCGTGGCCAAACAACTGGCGCAAAGAGCATTCCGCTGGTGGACAAATACATGCGGACACTGAGGCAGCTGGTCACTAGCAATAAATTTGTTTTCAACAAGCCGGGTGCGCAGCTGTACCTAGTGAAGCGAAAGCATCAGGCTGAGACAGATTCGGACTGTTGGATTCTGTGCCGCGCTGCTGCCGAAGCCGTCGTTACAGAGCTGCGCCTAACGGATGCTAGCGTTCCCACTGCGCCAGAACGTTTCTACGATACCTTGCAAGAGCATGGCATGTGCGAGGAAACCCCTGGCGGTCGCGCGATTTGGACGTGCAGCGTACACCAAGGCGAATGGCAGGCCGAGTTTTCGATGCTCAAATTTAAAGCGCGTCGTTTGTTCGGGCCGGGGCAGGTTCCCGCTGCATTTTCTGGCGCAGTCAAGCCTAAGAAAAAGCCAGCCGTAGTGGCATCTGGGCCAGTTTTAAAGCCTAGCGCTGGGCCAGCAAGCAGCACGCAAAACTCTGCGCTTACGCGCCCACTGAGTACAGCTGCTTCAGTTGGAATGCCGCAAGATGCTGATCCAGTTGGAATTGACCTAGATGATCCAAACATTGAGTGGGAAACTGAGCCAACGAAAGCGATAGCGCCACAAACCAGCATGCCACCTGTGCCAGTTGTACGGCCTAAACCTGCGACTACTCCTAAGTTAAGCACCAAACAAGCGGATTTACTGGCCAGCCTAATTGGCCCTGTGAAACCGCGCAAAACTGAGACAAAAAGCCCAACGCATAAACCTGAGCCTATTGCACCCGAGACTGTGCCTAGCAATACCGTCACCCAAGCTGCGCCTGCAATAGTGAAGGAAACTGCGCCTAAGGTGTTGAATGAGTGCGCCGGCACAAACCGGCAAAGCGTAGGGGGTGCAAGTCCCCTCCAACAAAAGGAGTAGCGAACCATGTTTGTCCCCGAGTCATGCGAGT
>JAYUUS010000098.1:0-14818 GCA_043754435.1 Rhodanobacteraceae bacterium | reverse complement strand
CCCCGGCTTTACTGGCACCTGCGCTTACCTCAGAACTTAACTCCGCACCTTTCACTTTTGCAACCTCATAGGTGTCACTGGCAAAGTCACTGACTTTGGCACCGGTGCTTTTAAGCGATTCTGCGGTGTCGTGTGCGGCTTTTTCTGTGGTGGTCTTGGCTTGGTCTAGTGTGCTCATGGTTAATTCCTATTGGCTTGGCTTGGGTTGGGTTGGGTGTGGAGCTTGCGGCATTGATCGCCCGCTGCGCTAGTGATGAAAGTGCATTTAATTATCTTATTTGGCCTGCTAAAAAACGCTCTCATTCGCCAATATCAATTTGCTTATCCGCAGCACTCGCCTGAATTTGCAGCGCGTCCAGCACGTCAGGCCGCAGTTTGTAGGTGCTGTCCAGGCCTAGCTCAAATGCTGGTGTAGGCCAGTGGGACTTATCAAGGGCATTAAACTGCGTTTGCAGGGTGCTGACAACGGCGGCGCGTGCCGCTGGATCGCCGGTGTAGTCAAAGCTAGTTAAGCTTGTGCTTAAGCCCAAACTCAGCTTTGCATTGAGCATAGCTAGGCTTTGACTGGCAAAGCGACGAATGGCGGGACGGTCATCTTCTAAGCTTTGCAATAGCCAGGGTACGCGGGCGTGCAGCGGGGCTGAAGGTTCGGCTTGGTCGAGTTGACCCAGCTCATACGCCGCAATGGCTTGGCGCACTGGGTCGCCTGCCAGCAATGCGGCAAGGCCGTCGCTTAAATGGCTGTCCGCGCCATCGCCACGCGTGATAGTAGCGCTGGCAGCTGTCGCTTGATTCGGCCAGAGCCTAGCGATTTCGGCCGCTGCCCAAGCAGGCGCGCGTTCGGCGTGGCAGTTTAAACAGGCGTTTGGCTTGCCTGCCGCCAAATCTTTTGCCACGTTTGGCGTGCTGATTAAGTGGGTTCGGTGGATCGTCATGACGCCATAAACGGCGCGGGGCATATGGCAATCCATGCAGTGCGCGCCCGCTGCCCCGGCTTGGTGGCCGGTGTGCTGGGCAATTTGGCTTTTAAGCGCTTGATGACAGCGTAAACAAGGCACGTCACCCGCTTCCGGGGTTTTGCTGGGCAGCATGCCCGCCGGGTCGCCACTGTGCATGCTGTGGCAGCGTATACAGGTCAGTTTTGGGTCTTCGGCACACTTTGATGCGGTTTGCCCTTGATATTCGTATGCGGTCAAGCGAGGTGCGCCATCGCTCCAAAACCGGTTGGAGAATAAATGCGGTAGCGCCGCACTGGGGCTGGGCGTGTTTTGACGCAGCACGGTAAGATGGTCTTCCAAAATATCGCCGGGCCGGTAGGTAATCCCGCTTGCGTACAGCGTATCAATGTCGCTTGCATTTTTTGGAGTTCGCCCCGCATGGCAAGCGCCGCACACGGCGTTACTGCGCTGCGCGGTCAGTTTGTCGGGGTTGACAATACTTAAATCTTGTACGCCCAATTTAGCCAGCAGGCGTTCGGGCAGCTGCTGCATGCGTTTGACGTGCAGCGCACCCGGCCCATGGCAGCTTTCGCAGGCAATGCCTAAGTCTGCAAGCGAGGTGTCAAAACGCAGCTCGGCGCGCACATCAATGCGCTCACCGGACTGCGCGCGCTTGCGCACCTCGGCTAAATTAGTGACTTTAGGCTGCGGCCCGGTATTGTGGCAAAACACGCAATTGGTGTTCCAAGTGGTCACCTGCGCGTCAAAAGGTTGCGCGTCGGAACCCAAAAATGCGGCGTTCATATGCACCCAGCGCTGCTCGCCAATGTGCCATAAATAGTGCAGACGATAGTAAGTTTCGCTGCCATCATCCTGCATTAAATACTGCTGATACCGATGTGAACCCACGGTGCGCACCACGTTTAATTGTGCGATTTG
This sequence comes from Rhodanobacteraceae bacterium, assembly GCA_043754435.1. Classification (GTDB taxonomy): domain Bacteria; phylum Pseudomonadota; class Gammaproteobacteria; order Xanthomonadales; family SZUA-5; genus JANNYA01. Next base: position 12,941 of record JAYUUS010000098.1, on the reverse strand, counting down.
CTGCTGGGTGCTGGGGTCAAAATAGTCAAACCGATACTTGCCATCGGTGCTATTAGGCCGCACCAACCCGCCAAATGCGGTCAACGCCTGACCATCAAAAGCGCCTACCACGGTTTGCGGGGTTGCCGTTTGCGTCATCGTGCGGTGATAGGTTTTGCTCCAACTGGCGTGGCGATCCTCATGGCAGTCAAAACAGGCGGCGGCACCGCTGTAAGCGATTTCGATGGCGGGCGGCGGCGTTTTGGTCAGATTTTTGTAGCGATCCCACACAAAAATACTGACGCCGATCAGCAGCAAAATAATGAGCGCGCCTAGGAGCTTGCGTTTAGCGCTTAAACTAGCCATTGTCCTGATCAATCCTGGCTTCCATTGCCAGCTCCAACGCCTCCAGTAATGCAATCGCATAAATTTCGTCCAGCTGTTCGTCGCTTTCGGCAAGTTGGTCGCGAATTTCCTCACGCAATTGCTGCAAACGCGCTTTAGCTGATTGTGCTTCATCAAAAGTGAGCAGCTGATCAATGGCACCGGTAGCGCTGCCTAATGCCAACATCGCAAGCGCCAACAAGGAGGTATCAATGCCAATCGCGGCACGCCGCATTTCTTCTAAGCACTCAAGCTGCGCCTGATTCGAGCGCACGGGGTAATTGCGTCGACCAAAAAAACCAAATGCGCGCTTAGGCGCATGCAAAATATCGCGTCGAACCAAGGCATCCAATAAATCATCCCGCAGCTGCGGCAGTTCACGCGCGGCGTGTTCAATGGCTGACTGCGGGCTCAACTGGCCCGAGGCGCGCGCTACTGATCGCAACGCTGCGGTCAGCAAGGGGTGTCGGCTGGGCAGGGTATCGAGCACCACCACCACGCCGTTACGCAGGCCAATGCGGGTTTGCACGGCAAGTTCCATCAGCAATGCGCAAGCTAGGAGGCTTTGATCATGCAGCGGCGCTAATTTTGCGCGGGTTTGCCCGGTCAGCGGGTCAAGCGCGATCAAGCTAAGGGTTTCGGCGATAAGCATTGATGGCCCTATTCAAATTTTGTGAGCGCAAAAATCAGCCGCGCGCGTTGCACGCTTTGCAGTGAATGCGCGTCGTTGCTTGCTTTAGAGCCTGAAACAAACGCCTCAAAGCGGTTGAGCCGCCCATCCAAGGCCATCGCTTCATTGGGCAAGTGCGATTTTAGTAAGTCCATGCCGTCCCCTAAGAGCAACAGACCTAACAGCCACAGATCACTCAAACCTATATTTTCTGCAGCCTGTGCCAAGAGCTTCACAGATTGCATATAGCTGCTGGTGGATTGAACTGGATAGGAGGTTTGCGAAAAAATCCCAAACCTACGCTTTTTTTCCTCAATCAAAATACCGCGTCGCACTAAGGAAGCCAGCAAATCGGGCGCGATTCTAGGCATTGCACGACTGACGGCTTCTACTGCGTCAAGAGGTGTCTGCGCACGTTTACGCACAATTGCTTGGGCATCATTGAGCAGCATGTAGTGCGCAGCAATATCTTCTGGTGCCACAATGTGCGGCCCGGCTAAAGTCAAGCGGCCCAATGTGGTCAATTCAATTAAGCACGCAGCCGCAAGCCAGCGATTTAGTAGGGCAGGTGCGCGTAGCTGATCCCAGGGGGAACCATCTAGTTTACGATCCAGCAATAATAGGTGTTCGGCAAGTAGCATTACAGCTGAGCGCAGGTGAACGCGGCAAATCTGTAAGATGAGCGCTTTTCAAGTGCGGCCTTGGCAGCACGTTCAACATCAACAAGTGCTAATGACCAACGAGCGAGGGTTTTAGAAGCTAGAGTTTTCATTGGCAATGGGCATTTTGTAGGCAACAATCGTTATTGGCTCTGTGGGCTTGCAAGTCGAGCAGCATGTACGTGACCGACAAAAGTTTCTGATGTTTAAAGCAAAACTGAATTTAATTGTAGATTTTAACGTCGTGAAAGTGGAGCTAACCACAACGCAAAGTTTTAGTACCGCAGAATAAGGGAAGTTTGTAATGTCTGAAACCCAAATACCCGCTTTAGTTCGTGAATTAAAGCGTGCACTTAAAGCCGCAGGGAAAACCTATAGTGATGTCGCGACGCATTTAGAGGTGAGCGAACCTGCGATCAAGCGTACGTTTTCGCTGGGTAACTTCACACTCGATCGCTTTGAGCAAGTCGCTCGATTCGCAGGTCTGTCCTTGGAGCAGCTGATTGACCGCGCGGCAGAACGGCCGCCCGCTATTTCACGATTGACACACGAGCAAGAAGAAGAGCTGTTCGGTAATGTGCGGCTACTACTGGTGACAAATTTAGCGCTCAATCACTGGCGATTTAATGAAATTCTTGAGCACTTTGAGTTTACTGAGCACGAACTGGTGCAATTAATGGCAAAACTTGATCGTATGCGTATGATTGAGCTATTGCCCGGCAACGAAGTGCGGATATTAGTCAGTCGCCAGTTTGCCTGGCGCCCGGCCGGCCCGGTTCAACGGTTTTTCAATCAATTCGTGCAAAAAGAGTTTTTTGACAGCAACTTCGACAAAACTGGCGAACGCTTGGTGTTCCTCTCGGGCATGCTGTCCGGCGCTAATTTGACGCGTTTTCATCAAGCAATGGAGCGGCTCGCGCAAGAATTCGATGAACTAGCGCGTGAAGATTCGCGTTTGCCGCTAGCAGAGCGCCATACCACTTCCCTCGTTGTGGCTTTGCGGCCTTGGGCGTTTCCAGCGTTTACGCGCTATCGTAAAAAGCCCAGCGGAAAAAAGCTTTAGCATATGTTTGCACCAGCTGAGCATAAAGCCGTTGCGCTGGAATTGATCTTAGCGCGGTCTATCGGGTGGCTAGAACTTGCGGTCATCGGACTAAATCTATGCCCTTTTGCCAAAGCGGTGCATGTAAAACGGAAAATTGGCTGGACGATTAGTGCAGCAACAGACGTCGATGCACTGCTGGTGGACTTGCGCGTAGCACTACTTGAGTTAAACCGTGTACCCATAGAGCAGCTGGAAACGACGCTGCTGATCCACCCTTATATATTGGCTGATTTCGCCGACTATAATGAATTTCTGACCCTAGCCGATGCGTTGATCATTGAGCTAGATCTGGACGGCGTGCTGCAAATCGCTAGTTTTCACCCAAATTATTGTTTCGCTGACGCGCAGCCGAAAGATTTAAGTAACGCGACGAATCAATCACCCTATCCAATGCTGCACCTGCTGCGCGAAGAAAGTGTCAGCAGCGCGGTCGCGGTTTATCCGGACGCCGATGCCATAGTCGCGCGCAATCAGGCCACACTCGCGCGTTTGGGTGAGGACCAATGGGAAACCTTAGCAAAACGGTTTGCGCCATAGCTGACAGATCAACAGGTCTGGAACTCGACTTTGCTAAAACGCGCTGCTATGCTCGTAGACTGTATAAATCCTACACAAGGACGTGTTATGAAAGTTTTATCGTCACTCAAGTCGGCAAAAACGCGCCATCGTGATTGCAAAGTGGTTCGTCGCCGCGGCAAGATCTTCGTAATTTGTAAAAGTAACCCACGTTTTAAAGCGCGTCAGCGTTAAAAAATGCCTCCGGCAAACCGGGTGTAAGAAATGGCCCGCCTCGCGCGGGTTTTTTATTGCGTTTTTACGCCTTTATGATTTAAATGGAACGCACGAGGATATGAATTTGCATTGGAGCATAATCGTTTTTACCTGTCCGCTTTGGATGCCGCTTATAGCTCTGGCGGACTCGACGGGTGTTGCCGCGAAAGTTCAAATTTTCAAATGTGTCAGCGATTCCGGTAGCGTTAGTTTACAAAAAACGTTGTGCCGAGTTTCCGAGCGCGTTCAGCCCATGCGTCTTACGGGCGATTCTCAAGCAAACCGCGAGGCTGCGAATCGGCTTGCGGCGATACAAGCCCAGACGGATCGAAATGAGCAAGCGCAAACGCGCGACGCACTTGCCCGGGAAGCTTATCTGCGCGCTCAAGGGAACGCGAACGCGGCAGTCAAACTCCAGAATAAACCGTCTGTAGTATGTCCACCGACTTTTGGTGATGTGGTGACCATGCAAGCCCCGACGTTTACTTATTACGACGCCGCAGGCAATCAACAAGCCGCGCAGCGGGATATGACGATGAAATATCGATCATTGCCGACCAAGACCTATCTGAAAAACGCAGGCCGCTGGCCGAAAGAATGTCCCCAGTAAACGCAGTAATGTCGGTGGCCTTGCGCTCCGTCGAATTACCTGCGCGCCCGCAGCGTCAATCCTTTCAGAAAATTGCGCAGCATTTGATCGCCGCAGGCGCGGAAATTACGGTGGTCTGCTTGACGAAACAGCGCTGAAAGCTCGGGCTTTGACACCGGAAAACCGGCATCTAAAAATGCTTGATGCATATCGGCATCTTTTAGCTCAAACGCGACGCGCAGCTTTTTTAACACCAAATTATTGGTGATGCGCGCAATCTGCGGTCGAGGTGGTGCATTCGGGTTGTCGCCACGGCAATGCAACACTAGGCCATCTAGAAAATGCGCCAGCATCACATCTGGGCACGGTAAATAGACTGGATCTTCATCTTTCACTAGATAACTAACGATATCGGCTTTCTCAAGCGCAAAATCTGGCTGTGCGAGTTTGGTGATTTGCACCAGTTTGACATCGCTCAAATCAAGCATGTAGCGAATGCTGCGCAGGATGTCATTGTTAATCATGGTGACTCTCGTGATTTGAAGCGCCAGAGTATACGTTGCGAGCATACTTCACTGATTTGAGCGAATCACCGCATAGCGTTGATGCGGGGCAGTGGTGGCCGCGATATCCTCAGGTGTGGTGTTTTTAACGCTGACGCCGGAGGCAAATTCAATGGAAATCGGCTTAAAACAATGCTGCACCATTGCCGAGCAAAACACCGCCCCGTCGCGACTCAGTAAATTATCTAAGGCGCGCAGGGTAGGGCGCTGCAACGCGATCAAGGTGCCCAGCAATTCCCGCAGTGAATAAGTCGCGGAACCGGCCAGCAAATCGAGCGCGCTGGTCATCACGGCGGTGGTTTGCTCGGCGCCCAAGTTAAAATCCAAAAGCGCTAAATTCGGATAGTCAGCGGCGCTGAAATACTTTGCGGCGCGATTTTCTTGAACGCCTAGGCGGATTTGTTTGTGGCGTAGTTCCAAATCTGACTCAAGTAGCCAATGCTGCCCATCCGCGCGCACGCCTGAGCAAATAAACGCATGCGAATACAGGCTGCGGGGTGCATTGCCGCCGAATACAGGCTGCGGGGTGCATTGCCGCGCCAGTGACGCTGCACTTTACGAATCGTGCGGTCAATAAAATGCGCGCCACCGGCAAGCCCGACCACGCCCGGCTTAGCGTGGGCTGAAAATAATGCTTGATTGCGCAAATCTGGCGCCTCGCTCATGGGTTTGACCTTAAGTTTTCGTCGTCGATTATTTTGGCGTTGACTAGGCTAAGCGCTTGGGCATCGCTAAAGAGCAGCCACTTGGCTGCTGGTACGTCGCGCAGCTCACGCTGAAAGCGCGAAGACGTACGGGTATCACCGGTGACATTGCGTAATAAAATCATCCGCACACGCTCTGGATACTTACGCGCAATCGCGCCATAAATTTCTGGATCCTGCTCACCGGTGTCGCCAATTAGCACAAAGCGGCGCTCAGGAAAGTCGCGCATCAAGCTTTCTATTACGTCAGTCTTGTGCGTATTGACGTGCTCCATTCGCAAAATGGCGTGCCAAATGCTGCTTTTAAAACTGACGGCCCGCAAATGCAGGGAGCCTTCGGGAAATTGTGCGCCCCGCAAAAACTGCTGAACCAGTGGATACAGCGCATACGGCGCATTAGAAACATAGTGGATGCGTACCCCTGTCATCGCCGCCGCATTTTGATACAGACCGGCCATGCCCGGCACTGCTTTTAGTGGCCGCACGAAGGTATTCATCAGCATCTCGTGCTTATTCAACACGTTGGTGTCGCGAATCGTGTCGTCGATATCGGAAACAATCGAAATACCCTGATTCGGCACCCGCAGAGCTCGCCCGTTAAATTTTTGCTGCGGTCCCGGCACTGCATAATTTATCCATTGGCTATTTTGGTCAATCATCGGCAGCGTCACTAATTCGTTCACTGCGCCATAGCTATCAGTCTTTGCAAGCTCAAGCTTGCTGCCATCGCTGGCAACGAGCGTTAGTTTTTTGTTTTTTTGCACATCCACCAAAAACAGTCCGGTGCGTTCGGTAAAAGCGGCACGCTCGGATGCACTTAATGCTTCTAGATCAATGCCCAGGTAAGCAGCAAACAGCGTGCGCGCGCCAAGTCGGCGCTCGCGCTCGTAAACCCAGGCCTGCACGCGCACCTGCGTCTTGCCCGCTGCATCGGTTTTAGCGGTGCTGTCTGGTAATTGCACAATGTCGTCTGATTTCAGCTCGTGCTGCCAAAACGCCGCGAATACGGCAGTGTTGAGCCATAGTAAGCAAATCGAGAGAATCATTTGACGCGAAAATTTGCGGGTACTTCGCAACATAGAACTTTACTCAATGGATTGAAATTTTAAGCGCGGGCGTTAACACTCGAAGCATCTTTTCATGATTCGCCTCTAGGAAGTTGATGTTTGACAGCCACTGCCATTTGGATGTGAGCGAATTTACCCCTGATCGTGCGCAAGTGTTGGAGGCGGCGCGTGCGCGGGGTGTGCATTCGCAGTTGATCCCGGCGATTGACCAACAGCACTGGCAGGGTATCGCTACGCTGTGCGCGGAAAACCAGGGTTTATACCCAGCGTATGGCCTGCATCCTTTGTATCAAAGCGCGCATCGTCCAGAACATTTAACGGCTTTAGCAAGCTGGTTGCGCACGCATCCTGCGGTTGCGGTAGGCGAGTTTGGTCTGGACTATTTTGACGCAGGCGCCGAACGCGACGCGCAGAAACAGTTTTTTGAAGCGCAGCTGAAAATTGCCCGTGATTTTGATTTGCCAGTCGTGCTGCATGCGCGCCGCGCACTTGATGACGTGATTGCTGGCTTGCACAAATTCGGCATCCATAAAGGCGTGCTGCACAGTTTTTCCGGAAGCCAGCAGCAAGCAGATAAGCTGATAAATCAAGGGATTATGCTGGGTATAGGCGGGCCAGTCACCTACCCCAGGGCGCAGCGTTTGCGCGGCATCGTCAAAAATATGCCGCTGGATTCATTGCTGCTAGAAACCGACGCGCCGGATCAACCGCTGTGCGGCTTTCAGGGTTTGCGCAATGAACCGGCGCAGCTTGTGCGTGTGCTAGCAGTGATTGCCGAGCTACGCGGAATTGCTGCGGTTGAGCTTGAACGCGCCACAGATTTGAATGCGGCGCGGGTGTTTGCGATTGCGTCGTGATCCCGCTATTTCAGTGGCAGAGATAGCGATGAGTGCAGCATTATGGGACGCAAATCAGCGCACCGACACCCGAATCTTGCGCTCGGCGCGCCCGCCCAGGTTATCGACCACGCTAAACAGGATTTCTTGCGCGCTGCCCGGGGCGTAGCGCAGGCCCACGCCCGGCGCACTAGTGCCTGCATAGTTGCCGTTTGCGAACCAGTACAGCGCGGTCACGCCCGCAGCCGCACTGGCGCGCAACACCAGCGTCGGGGCTTTGAGTTCCGCTGCGGTTAAACGGTAGCTCACGTTGTTCAGTGGCGCGGTGATTTTTGGTGCTTCGGCCTGCACGGCTGCGCAATTGGGCGCGGTTTTGAGGTGTAAGCCGGCATCGCTAAAGCTTTGCGCGATTTCGCTCGGCCAAAACTCGCGCACCTCGGTGCGTAAATTCGGATTGATCGCGCTGCTTGGGCAAACGGGGGTATTGGTTTTTGGATCGACATACACGCGTCGATGCACATCTGAAACACGGATGGGCGATACGCCCGGAATGAACCAAGTCTTGGTGCGTACTGGGCACTCTAAATTCGGCAAATCGCCGCTGGCAGCACAGACGTCAAGCTGGATCACGTTTAAGCCCTCTGGCATATCCGGCGTCAACTTGATCCGTTGACTGGCGTCTAAATCATTGGCAATAGCGAAAAATAGCGGTGCAGCCGCTTGGCCGCCAATCAACGCCGGATTGCTAGCGCCATCAAAATTGCCCACCCAAACCACCAGGACAAATTGGCCGAAAATGCCCGCCGACCAGGCATCGCGAAAGCCCCAGGAAGTGCCGGTTTTCCACGCCACCGGCAGGGTTGTGGCGCGGTTTGCCGCCTTGGGCCTGGGGTTGGTGTAGAGCATTTGGCGGGTGATGAAAGCGGCCTCAGCGCTCAGCAGCGGCGTGCCGGGTTCAATAGCTTGCGCCTGCAAATAGCGCAAGGGCCGCAAGCGTCCATCATTGGCCAGCAGGGCGTACAGGGCCGCCAACTCTGCCGGGCTGACTTCGCCGCCGCCCAAGGCCAGCGCCAAACCATAGTGCTCTTGTGAGGCCAGATTGCGGATGCCCGCGTGGCTCAATAAGCCATAAAGCCCGCCTGCGCCGAGTTTCGCGGCTACACGCACCGCCGGCACATTGCGGCTGCGTACCAACGCTTCGGTGACGCTGATCGGCCCACGAAAGCGGCCGTCAAAATTCTCCGGCGCGAAACTGCTAAAGCTGGTGGCGACGTCCGCCAAAATCGTTTTTGGATGCAGCAAACCTTGATCGATCGCCAGCGCATAAATCAGCGGCTTTAAGGTCGAACCAGGTGAGCGCTGGGCCTGGGTGCCATCGACTTGGCCTAAAATTTCGGCGCGGTTGAAATCGGCGGAGCCGACCAAGGCCTTGACCGCCATGGTGTTGCGATCTACTAACAAAATCGACGCGTTTTTGATGCCGCTTTGGCGTTCGCTGCCCAGATAGCTTTGCAGTTGGCGTTCAACAATGCGCTGCAACGATAAATCAATCGTGCTCAGCACCGGCTCCGTGACTGGATAAGCATGCTGTATTTCATTAAGCCGCAGAGCAAGCCGGGCCGCATGGGGTGCGTTTTGGGGGAGATGTCGCCCGATCACTAAGGGTGCTTGAAACAGCGCACTGTCGCTGGCGCTTTTGTCCGCAAGCGTTTGCGCATCTGGCAAGTGTTCTTGCCACAGTTCGTACAGCGCTGCACGCGCTTGCTGTAACTCAGCGCTCAGCACCAAGCCCGCCAGCGCAATTTTTGGCCCGCGATGGCTGGGGCGCTGTGGCAACACCGCGAGCGTCAGCGCTTCTGGCAGGCTCAATGCCGATACCGGCTTGTCGAAATAAATCAGGCTAGCAGCGCCCGCACCTTCGATATTGCCGCCGTAGGGCGCCAAGTTTAAATACGCCTCCAATAAGTCATGTTTGGAATAGCCCGCCTCCAATTTAAGCGCGTACGCAATTTGCTTTAATTTGCCCCAAACCGAGCGCGTATGTAGGCCATATTTCAAGCGCGCCAGCTGCATCGTCAGCGTCGAGCCGCCCTGAGTACGCCCGCCGCCATAGCTCGATGCCATGGCCAGCGCCAGCCGATACGGGTTCACACCGGGGTGATAGTAAAACCAGCGATCTTCTTTCAGCAGCGTCGCCTGCACTAAAGACGGCGCAAAATTCGCCAGCGGTTGCCATAAGCGAAAGCGATCATCCGAGGCCAGCGTCAGCTGCATTAGCACACCCTGTTCGCTCAACACCACGCGCGAAAGTGGCAAGCCCGCGTAAAGGGGCTGGCGCGGTAAGTTGCGATAAAGGCTCAGCGCACCTATGCACAGAAAAATAACAAGCAGCCATCGACGTGCGTGGATTTTGGCGCTTTTTGGTTTGCTGGCTAACGGATCGACAGGGGGCTTTGACATCGCTGCAGTTTAGTCTGGCGGCCTGTTGAGTGGTGCTTAAAGGCATGCTGGTTTGCGTACTGCCGTCAAATTTGCCGTTTTGGTCATGCTTTGCAATTTGTCCGACGTTTACGGATTGGCAAGTCATTTTGCGTATGCTGATCTGATGCAATTGCCTTAGCGCCAAAAGCCCGATTCATCAACAGCGTTGCAAACCGAAAGCGGTTCTATGCGACGGGCTTTCAGCCCTTGGATTAAAGCAATTTTTTGTGCAAATCCCTAGCGAGCAGAATTTCGCCAGAAGTGAGCACTGCTTAGCCTTTAATACGCCTTGTGTGGGCCTTATTCGTCGGCTTTGATCAACAAGATGAAGTCAAACAATCCTGACCGAAAAAACTTACACGCAAACCTACATCTATTTTTGCTGGCGCTGTGCATCACGCACGCCAGCCTGAGTGCCACCGTATGGATTGCCAGCTGTGAACTTAGCGATGATTATCAGATCGGCATGGATCGTGTGCATTTTATGTTCAATCCCATCTGGGGCTGGCTAGGCATGTTTGTCGTTTCGCTGTGCTTTTGGCGCGTTTGGGCAATCCGACAGCTGACGCTGAGCTTATGGGGCCTTATCGCTATTAGTTGCGTGGTATTTGTTTTGCTACAAAGTGGATCGTCGCAGAGCAATCAATTTAGACCAGCGAGCGACGTATACGCCACCGTAACTCGCTCTGTATTGCAACCCAGTTTGTCGAACGACTCTGTTGCCTTGATTTTCTTTGGCGTAGCGGTCACAGCCAATAGCGCCCTTGTCGTAGGCTGGCTGGGGTTGTTTGCGACGGGCCAAAATGAAACCGCTCGGTTGCGGGTAAAAATCTTTGCTATAGCGTTCGTGCTGCCGTGGGTTATGTTTATCAGCTTCATTAGTTTGAAGTTGCAGCAGATCTGGATGCCGTTGATTTTTGGCTTGGTGCTGGGGACATTGGGTGCCCCGATAGTGTATTTGGCAATTTGCGTCGCCTTGCGTGCGCCACAAAAGCGCTTTCCTCTTTTGATTATTAGCGCACTGATTGCTGCAATTCCAGCGTTATTGTGCGGGGGATTACTGACCGTAATCGTTGGCGTTCCAATCGTGTTGATTTGTGGGATCGTCAGCGCAAGTTTTATTAATTTGCCAAAACGCAATGGCCTCAGCGCCAAAGGCGCAGACCATTATGGATAAAATTTCGCATCAAACCAAGCCAGCAAAATAGTTGATAAGGTGTGCCATAGCGTGCGCAATCATTGCGCATTCGAGGCCGAATCGCCAATACAACCAGCCGAACATCACACCAGCAATCATGTTTGCTGTGACGATAAATATCGCAAGATTTACAGTGAGGCCTCCAACTATTTTCGCTACTGCCGGGAGATGCCCTAACCCAAATAAAAGTGCGCTGATCACAATAGCGGCCCACATAAGCGCGGCGCGTGGCACGCTGTCTTGACGTTGAAACACCCGCCACAATACCCACGCTAGCGTGGTCATGACTCCCCAGCGCAGGAGCACCTCTTCCATAAGGCCGCCGGCCAACAATCGTGTCAAGAGCGATGGGTAATACTGCGATTGTACTGATACCCAAGCGTTTGGACCGTAGGTATTAACGAGAAATAGGAATACACCTATTAGACTCCCGGTAATGAGAGCCGGAAGCAATTGTGCTCTGAGTTTTGGCAATGCGCGCTGCCCGGATACTACGGATTCAACCACTGGAGCATGCAGGCCTATTGCAGGCGCCAAAAGCGCCCCAAGCCAAGCCGCAACTGCAAGTAGTACGCCGTTTTGAATAATGGCGCTGGAATATACAACCCACATTGGGACTGGAAGCGGCCGCCCTTTAAGCAACGCAGGAAGCATTTGGGGCAGTACGGTGAAAATAAGCACCGTCGATCCAATTATTCCTGCTGCCCAAATCGTTAGGAACACCCGAAATCGAAGGCTCTTATATGCTTGGGTCATTGGAGTACACCGTTTGGCGGGCGATCGCGCTGAATTAATTCTGGCTTGCTCATGCGTTTCATCAATTAAGTTTCCTTTTTTATGCTTGCACAACATCGATGCTCGCCACAACCACGAACTAACGCACCCAACAAACGCCGATATTCAGCCAAACAATCAAAATTGTCGATCAAGGCGCTGCACAAATGAATTAGTGCTGGCAAACTAAAACGGTCTGGCCCGGCACACCGTTTTGGAGAATCCCATTAAACAGCCTACTGATATTTCGCGTCCTGAGTACTTTCATAAAGTGGTCGATTGCCAATGGGCTTGCCCGGCGCACACGCCGGTGCCGGAATATATTCGCCTGATTGCGCAGGGGCGTTATTCCGATGCTTATATGATTAATTGGCACTCGAATGTGTTTCCTGGCATTTTGGGCCGCACCTGTGACCGCCCGTGTGAACCGGCATGCCGACGTGGGCGCGTGGAAGAAAACAACGGTGAAAAGCCTGAGCCGGTCGCGATTTGCCGCTTAAAGCGCGTCGCGGCAGATTTAAAGGACGACATTAACGCGCGTTTGCCGGTGCCGAAGGCGCGCAATGGCAAACGCATCGCCTGTATCGGTGCGGGTCCGGCATCGCTTACCGTGGCGCGCGATTTGGCACCGCTGGGCTATGAGGTCGTCGTGTTTGACAGCGAGGCGAAAGCCGGTGGCTTTATTCGTACCCAGATCCCGCGCTTTCGTTTGCCGGAATCGGTGATTGACGAGGAAGTCGGCTATGCCTTGGCGATGGGCGCTGAGTTTCGACGGGGCGAACGCATCGTTTCATTGAGTGCGCTGCTTAATCAAGGCTTTGACGCGGTCTTTATTGGCTGCGGTGCGCCGCGCGGTCGGGATTTGCGCTTGCCAGGGCGCGATGAAGCGGCGGGTCAAATCCACATTGGCATTGATTGGCTGGCGTCGGTATCGTTCGGGCATATCAGCAAAATCGGCAAACGTGTGTTGGTGCTGGGCGGCGGCAATACCGCGATGGACTGCTGTCGATCGGCGCGGCGCTTGGGCGGCGATGATGTCAAAGTGGTGGTGCGCTCAGGTTTTGCCGAGATGAAAGCATCACCTTGGGAAAAAGAAGACGCGCAGCATGAGGGCATCCCGATTTTGGACTTTCATGTGCCCAAATGCTTTGTGCTGGAGCA
>JAYUUS010000097.1:0-14931 GCA_043754435.1 Rhodanobacteraceae bacterium | reverse complement strand
AAGGATGCTGAATGCGGCGTATCCACTTCATCGACTCCCCATAAGCGATTATTTCTTCTGGAGTCTTCGCGGTGACGGTTACGCGATCTGAGTAAGGTATTGAAACTAACAAGCGCTGTGCCAAAGAAAGCGTGCGAATTAAGTCCGCTTCGCCCATTGCATGTTTGGGCGTGCCTAACAGTGCAATCGCGAGCAAAGAAATCGGATTTACATCGGCAGCGCGATTAATATTGATAAGCACTTGATCTGAAAGCTCGTCAATTACACCCGGATACCAAGCAGGACGCGATTCAGCGTTAAACCCTTCAGCGCGCCAGTTGGGTTCATGGCGGGCGAGCATATCGTTCAATTCTATGGGTTCACCAAAGTTGACCGCAACAGCGCCATATTTTTCTTTTAATAAACGAAAGCTCTTGAGCAAACCCCAGATTGATTCCTTGCTTTTTGGACGCCCCGAAAGTTCACCCAAATAACTTTTACCCTCAATGACCTTTTCATAGCCAATATACACCGGTTGAAATACTACCGGCCGCTGTGGATTGGTCAAATAACTGCGCACCGTCATCGACAGTAGACCTGCTTTGGCAGGGGAGGCGCGGCCAGAACGACTGCGTCCACCTTCAATAAAATATTCTATTGAAAAACCTTGAACAATTAGCTCACTCATATAAGCACTAAATACGGCTGCATATAATGGACTTGCTTTAAAACTGCGGCGCATAAAAAATGCGCCGCCTCGACGTAAAATTGAGCCCACTACGGGTAAATTGAGATTTATTCCAGCCGCAATATGTGGAACAACAATGCCGTTGGAATACAATAAATAGCTTAATAACAAGTAATCCATATGACTGCGATGGCAGGGTACATAGACTACCTCACGGCCGGGTGCCACCTTTTGGAGCGTGTCAAAGTGATTAATTTTAACGCCTGAATAGATCTGCGTCCAAAACCACGTCAGCATAAAACTTAAGCTGCGCACCACGGGATGCGCATAGTCTGCAGCGGTTTCCCAAAAAAACGCCTTGGCTCGGCTTTCGGCCACTTCAAAGCTGACGCGTTCTTTCAATACATGCGACTTGATGGCTGCTTGCACCGTATGGCTGGAAAGTACCGAGTCCAAGAGCAAACGCCGGTGCGAAAGATCGGGGCCTACGACAGCGGCACGAATGCGGCGAAAATGCACGCCTAGTATGCGGCTTAACTTGCGCGCATCGGCTTTAAGCCCGGCGGTGGCAGCGCCCACCGGTGTGGCATTGGCCTCAAGATGTTGATCACGCATTTCCGTAAGATCAACCGGCTCAGCCAGCTGAACCAAGGTTGTGCGGCCGTTGAAGAGCATTCCCAACAGGCGCCGTAGGCGGCCAACGACAACCCAGTCATCCGCGAACAACACTTTGAACCAGCCGGTTGTGCGATCTGGTGCACGCCCGACAAACACGCTGACGGGGACTAACTGCACGGTTTGCCCCAATTCGCTTTGCAAGTCTGCTAGCAAGCGTTCGAGGCGATCTTGGCGATCACCCACACGCGCCTTGGTGAACCAGCCACCGCGTCTTTTGGTTAACGCAAAATAGCCACGTTCTTTATGCTTGAGCGGCAATAGCTGCATGGGAGAGGGCCAACCTGCCTCGTCACAGGCGATATCTAAAATCAGTAAATTCGATAGGCCCGCATACTCCAGCACGTACAAAACCGGTTTTTCGATGTCAAAGGGCGCGGCTTCCAATTTTTCCGGCACGCGCTGGATCTTCAAAAAAGGCTTTGCCCAGCGCTTGAGTAAATTAAATATCCAAGAGCGCTGTGGTGGCTTGTTTTGCCAAATCACGGGCTGTTCTTTTTCTACTGCAATTTGTGTCTGCTGGAAGCGATCAACCGCTCGGCCATGACTGTCGTTGGCAGCAAGATCTGACAGTTCGCCAAAAGTTGGTTCGATCCGTGCGGGTTGCTCCTGCGTCTGCTGCCGAGGCAGCATCAGCGGTATGTTCGATTTAGCAGGGTTTTTTTCACTATTCATCAGCTAAGGTTAGCAAACACGCTCTCAAATAGTCTGCCTTGATGGTCATGCTCAGCCACGCAGCAGCTCACGCTTAACTATTTTGCTGGAGCGGCCGGTACCACAGGCTTAGGTAACAGCGGGCCGATACCAGGCGGCTGGGTTTGAACGGCGAAGTCAGCGTCGACAGCGTAGATTTGGCGTCGCACGGGCTTTTCCCCCGGCAATATTTTGCCATTTCCGTCATATAAATCACGCTGGCTGTTGGCGATGAAATAAATTTGATTGCCTTTCATCGTGCCGAAACTAGGTACTAACATTGCGGCTTTATTCGCTTCTAAGGGCTGCACCTGCTCCACACCATTGGCACCCAAAAGTACCCGAAGCACGCGCGTGGGCGAAGTACCATTTTGCAGCGCAATAATTTGATTTCTATAAGCATAAAGGCCATCAATGCCGCCTAAATTTTGATTCTTTGCGCTTAAAGCGCGAATTTGATTGCGTTCAAGACTAGCGATAAAAAGCCCGTTTTCATAATCGCTGAGATACAGATATTTATGATCATCTGTTACCGCAATGCCGCGTAAACTACTAAATTCTGGCGAGTTAAACAGCGGTGCAAGCGTGCCCGAACGCAGCTGGTAGACCGTATTGCTTAACACTTCTACGGCATAAACGTCGCCATTGGGCGCTACGGTCATTGCGGAAATAACGCGTGCTTTGGCGTCGATAGGCAGCGCGTATTTAGCGCGCAATTTACCAGTGCTCAGTTCAAACTGCGCGATACCGCCCCGGCCAAACGTATCTGGATCAAAGCCCTTAAAACTGGGCAAGGATGTGGTGCCGACATAAAGTAAATCGCGTTGCGCATCCACCGCCATGCTGTAAACACCAAATAAACCATTTTCCTTGCTGGGGCTGATAAATGGCTTGGTTTTCCCAGCTAAATCCACGCTAAAAATTTCGCCTGTGGCGGCACTTGCCGCAAAAAAACGATTGCGCGTCGGATCGAACACGAGACTTTCGATTTGCTCGGCATCGTTTTGAATCGTAAATGCTACCTTACCTTCGCCAAATGGCTTGGCATTGGCTTGCAGACCTTCGACGATGTATTTAAAAACTTTGGAATCTTTGATGTTGTTAAATGCGACGTCGCCAACCGGGTCAAAATTGAAACCCTGCTGCTGCAAACGCAGCATCGTGTCAAAGGCGCCTGTGCGTTCGTTAATCAGCGAGTAGGTGCGGGCAAGTTCCCATAAAATGCCGCCCGCATAGGGGCGTAGCTCGGAAAGCCGCTTGTAGGCATAGGCCTGGCGCCGCAGATTCTTGCTGGCTTTGTATTCCTCAAGTTTCGCCATGACTGCGTTGACATCAGTCATGGCAGCAAGCGCCAATTCATCGGGACTCAGCGTCGGCACAGGCGGCGGCGCAGCACCTGCGGGTGGCCTGATAAAGGGTGCGGCCTCAGGCTTGGCAGCTTGCCCCGCCTGGGCGTTGGCGGCATTGAGCCATAAGGTAGCTGCGAGGCACCCGCCGATTTGCGCGAAAATGGAGCGAAGATTGGTCATAGAATTGCCCTAAAAATCAGCATGGGATGCTTGTTTGTCTTGGCAAACAAGTTGGAAATTTGAGCCGCAATGACTTGGACTAGGCCAGTAAAGTTCCAGCTTAGCTACGTCTGCGGATCGAAGCCGTAAACCTTGACCGAACCTATAAGGATTTTCAACCCAGTTCGGACTTGTGCGTCTCTTTAAGTTCACATCTGTGCTGATTGGCCACGTCTTGCTCGCTACCATGGCACACTATTGCAAACGACCTAGAGGTTAAAAACCATGACTGAAAGCACCAGCACAATCTTTGAGGGCCGATGGCTGCGTTTGGAAAAGCGCGGCAAATGGGAATATGTCGCGCGCACCAATCCCGGCGGGGCGGCGGTTATTATCGCGGTGACGCCGGAAAACAACTTGCTTTTTGTCGAGCAGTTTCGCGTGCCGATTCAGCGTCAGACCCTGGAATTTCCGGCTGGCTTAATTGGTGATAGCCCAGAACTTGCGAACGAACAGGCAGCGATTACCGCTGCGCGTGAATTGGAAGAAGAAACCGGTTGGCTGCCGGGAATTGTTGAATATGTGCATGGCGGGCCATCATCTGCGGGCATGAGCACCGAATTTATGCACTTTTTCCGCGCTGCTAAGTTAAAGCGCACAGGCTCTGGCGGTGGCGTTCCGGGTGAAAATATCACGGTTCACCAAGTGCCGTTTGCGCAAGCCGCGCAGTTTGTTGCGGGCAAAGTCGCCGCTGGATTTGCAGTCGACCCTAAAGTCTATGCGGGGCTATATTTTCTGCACTTCAATACCGACGGCGTTGCGTTACCGAATCAATGGTGGCTGTGAGCTTGGTTGGCTATATTCCGGCTTAAAACATGCCGGAATTACGAAATCTCTGGCTAAAGACGAATCTTTGGCTAAAAGTGATGCACGGCTTCTAGCTCCACTGAAAGCTCAGAGCGACAAACTTCGCCAGCTAACACGCAATAGCTAGAATTGGGGAAGCGTTGCTGCATAAGAGCGGCGACTTCAAATTGCCGCTCCTCCTCACGCACATAGGCGCGTAGCACCGAACGCGCGCCAAAGTTGGCCTGCACGCCCAGCTGGTACGCCGCTTGTGCGAGCACGACCTCCAGGTTGCGTGCGGACTCAGCAAACTGCGCACCTAAATCGTTTGGGTGTTGGGAGACTTCGCCGACAATGCTTGCGGTGCCTGAAATCAGGATGGCGTGGCCGCGCGTACTGCTGACTAGCATGCCGCGTGAAAAACGCGGGGGTTCTTGCCCGTACGCGGCGCTGTACAGGCGCGGCTGCTGCTGCCTGGGATTGTCAATCGGCTGGCCGGGTTGTTTGCCTGCAAGCCAAATCATGTGCAGCCAAGGGGAGGCCGAACCGACGCGTCCAATCACGCTCGCCGCCGGGTCGCTTTGCCGTAATAGCGGGTTCGCATTGGATGCGCGCGCGCGGCCCACACAAAACTGTTTATAGCGCTCCGCTTCGCCCGCACCCGCATTAATCGCGGAAAAATAGGTCCAGGTGCGCAGCAGGTTTGGATAGCCGCTGGCGGCTGTGTAATCCATCATGCGCCGGTAGGCATCACTGCTGGTGCGAATCAGGCCGCCGCCTTCTTCTTCATGCAGCTGCATTTCGGCCAGCATAAAATCATCGTCGCCCGCGAATGCCGCAGCGCCTAATTGCCCGCACTTTAATGGGCCGCTGCACTGCCAAATTTCCGAATGCGGGTACAAACTGGGTAAATCACATTGAAACTGGCCGATTTCGCCCAGCCGATAGCCAAAGCCCCAGCTTGCCAACACGCTGCGCTTTTCGGTCAGTGGAACCTGGGATTTTGCCAGCGTATCCAGCAGCCAGCGGTTCAACGTCGTCATGAGGTGCTATCCAACGCCGTTGCTGTGTTTGCATTGCGTTTTTGCATTATTGCAGGCTCGCCTTTGCCGCCGCATATTGCGCTGCCAGCTGATCGATCAGCTCGCCCGCCGACTGCACCTTTTTAATCAGCCCGATTCCTTGGCCGCAGCCCCAAATATCTTTCCATGCTTTAGCCGCACCGCCTGCAGTACCAAAATCCATTTTGCTGGGGTCCGCTTCTGGCAAATGTTCTGGATCTAAGCCCGCCGAGGCAATAGAGCCCTTGAGATAATTGCCGTGCACGCCGGTGAAAAGATTGGTGTAGACAATGTCGGACGCTTGTCCATCGACCACCGCTTGCTTGTAGGCGGCGGTTGCATGCGCTTCGGTAGTGGCGATAAACGCCGAGCCGATATAGCCAAAATCTGCGCCCATCGCACGCGCTGCTAAAACCGCTTGCCCAGTTGCAATGGCACCCGATAGCGCAATCGGGCCGTCAAACCAAGCCCGCGTTTCTTGCACCAGCGCAAACGGGCTCTGCGTACCGGCGTGGCCGCCAGCGCCAGTGGCAACTAGAATCAAGCCATCCGCGCCTTTTTCAACGGCTTTATGGGCAAACATTTGATTGATCACATCATGAAAAACGATGCCGCCATAGCTGTGTACCGCTTGGTTCAAGTCCGCGCGCGCGCCAAGTGAAGTAATCACAATCGGCACTTTGTGCTTCACGCACATTAAAAGATCTTGCTCTAGCCGGTCATTACTTTTGTGCACGATTTGATTGACGGCAAACGGCGCTGCGGGCCGATCTGGGTGCGCCAAATTGTGCGCATCAAGTGCTTCACGGATTTGATGCAGCCACTCATCGAGCAGTGCCTGCGGCCGCGCATTGAGCGCTGGAAAAGAGCCGACGATTCCAGCCTTGCACTGAGCGATCACCAGCTCAGGCTGGCTCAAAATAAACATTGGCGCAGCAATCGCGGGAAAACGCAGTTGCTTGAGTAAATTCGCAGTAATCGGGGACATAGCGTGGTGTTTGATAGACGGAAAGGGGCGATAATACGCGAGCTGCCGAGTCACGTCAGGCAAATACGCATTAGCGTAGCAATCCCGCGCAGCGGAACGAATTGCGAAGCGGAAACGAAGTTTCTGCAAAGACAATTGGCAAGCGCGTCGTACACTGCTACCGTTGGGTGGTCAACCTAGAAAAGCGAGTCACTTTAATGTCGAATCTGCGCCATATTATTTTATTTCGCCACGCGACCGCAGAATCACAGGCGGCCTCCGGTAAGGATATGGACCGCGAGCTTTCTGCGGTCGGCACCAAGCAAGCCGAGGCTGCGGCCGCCTGGCTTAAACAACATCTGCACGATGCACCGCGCATTGTGTGCTCGCCGAGTGCACGCACACGCGCCAGCACAGCGGCATTGCTAGAGCAGTACCCAAAAGCGAATGTGCACTATCTCAACGATATTTACGAAGCAACGCCTGCCAAGCTGATGGCGGTTTTAGACGCTGATCCGCACACACCGCTAGTGATCGTTGGCCATAATCCTGGCCTGGAATCAGCGCTTGCTTTATTAACCACGGGGCAAAGCAGCGCCGTGCGCGGCATGACGCCGGGCGCAATTGCTTGGTTGACCGCACCTGCGGGCGCGGTTTCGCCGGGTTGTGCGGAATTGAAGTTGTTTTGGAGCCCGTGATAAGCGGGCATTGATCGTGTTTTGTCCATGAACTTAGCGCTGAGGTTATTGCAATCGCCAAAAACACGCTCAGCGTGCGTTTGAATTGCGCTGAGCAGATGCCGGTACTGCTATCGTTTTTCGGTGTGCCAAGATTGCCGATGTTGCGCCCAGCTTGGCAGATAGAAATGCCTAATATTGCCTTAGGACACTTGCTTGAACTTGCTGGCATGAAAGCGATGGTGGTGCAAAAACGCGCTGAAGCGAAAGACTATTTGGATATTCATGCGCTTATTTTTCAGGCCAAAATTGATTTGGCGACGCAATTGGCGGCTGGATTACGGCTGTATCCGCCGCATTTTGCGCCCGAGCAAACGCTGAAATCGCTGTGCTATTTCGCCGACGGTAATTTGGCGACACTGACAAATTCGGTGCGACGCGATTTGGCAAAAGCCGTGCGAAGCCTAGATCTGCAAAAGCTGCCCGAGCTATGAGCCACTTAATTTGCCCTTTCGTTATCCCATTAAACAACGACACGCGATTAGTTGCCAAGCGCCTTGTGTGGTTTGAGCCACCGGAGCAGAGCCTCAAAGAGCCGGTACGATTTCTAGCGTATGCCTTTGCCCATGCGCGCGACCACGATATGCGCATTTTGCGCGCGTTCCTTGGCGATACGGAATTGCGCTTTGCGCT
Source organism: Rhodanobacteraceae bacterium (assembly GCA_043754435.1). Classification (GTDB taxonomy): domain Bacteria; phylum Pseudomonadota; class Gammaproteobacteria; order Xanthomonadales; family SZUA-5; genus JANNYA01. Next base: position 7,144 of record JAYUUS010000097.1, on the reverse strand, counting down.
GCAACATGCGCCGCCTGGAATTATTGATGCGAAATCTTGGGCGTACTGGCATTTAATGTTGGATTTGGGTGAAGCGCCCGATTTGCCGACGCGCCTGCTAGCGAACTTTTAGCCCGGCACCAACCCAATCCGACTTTGCTCACCCAAAGGCAAAGTGATTTCTGCAACGCAGCCGGTTTTGTTTTCACCCAGTAAAGTATCGGTGCGATTGCGCAGATTGAGTAAGCCGCCATGCGCTTCGACAATTTGCCGGGCTAGCACCAAGCCGATGCCGCTGCCGCCGGGTTTGGTGGTAAAAAAGGGCACAAACAAATTATCGGAATTGGCCAAGCCCGTGCCTTCATCTAAAATTTCAATGAACACGTCTTTCGCGCGCACCTGCCAGCGCAGTTGCACGCCGCCGCCGGTGACTAATGCCGCTTCCACGGCATTTTTTACCAAGTTGATTAATACCTGATTGATTTGATCGGCATCCAGGGGCAAATTGATCCCCACACCTTCGATGAGTTCGGCGGCTTTGCGTGGGTCAAACTTGGCGGCGCGGCGCAGCAGTGGTACCAATTCAGTCGGCACCAACTTCGGCGGCGGTAAGCGCGCTAGCGTGGCATACGCGGTCATAAAGCGACTTAAACCGCCCGCGCGATCGGCAATGGTGGCTAGACCATCGCGCATATCCTCTTCCCAGTCGTGCGCGCGTGGATCACGGGCTAAAATCCCTCCCAAGCTTTGCGCCATCGATCGAATCGGCGTCAGTGAGTTATTCAGCTCATGCCCAAGCACACGAATCAAGCGCTGCCAAGCGCCGCGCTCTTCTTCGCGCAGGGCGCGCGTCATATCGCTCATCACCAGCAGCTGATGTTCTCGGCCGCGATCACGAAAGGTACGTCGGTGTACCTCGAAGCGCCCTTGACCACCGGGAAAACCGTGCGGCTCGACGCGTTCGGCCGAACCGCCTAAAAACTCTGCTAAAGCTAGGTCATGCGCATTGATATTGCCGATATCCTTTGCACGAATACGAAACAACGCGAGCGCACTCTTGTTTGCTAGCCGGAGCACGGCATCCTCGTCAAAAGCGAGCACCGACACATCGACCTCATCCAACACTTTATTGAGCAGCGCACTGGCTTCTTGCGCGCGTAAACGTTCGGATTTCAACGTCTCGGCCAATAAATTTACTTTCGAGACCAAAGTTCCCAGCGCGCCCGGCCGGGTAGTGGCGCGCAAGGTATAGTCGCCTTCGCGCAGTGCTTCCAATAAATTCGTCGCGGTATTGATCGGATAAAACATTTGCTGCACAAATCGACAAATAAAAAAAACGGTCGCGGCAATTGCGCAAAGCAGAGTCAAAATTCTGACCCATGTGTCCATATATTCTGCATACAACAACGTAACGTAAGCCAGCACCAATCCCGGTGCCGCCACCAGCGCGGCACGCAGCAATACGTTGCGCTCGAAGCTGGTTTCCTTAGCCACGAACGATCATGAACTTTAAATTCGTCATTGCGAGCGCAGCGAAGCAATCTCGCATTTCATTCGAGGTGCGTTGAGATTGCTTCACTGCGTTCGCAATGACGAAGGGCGCAGTTTGAATCGCAATCCCTACCACATTAAATCATCGGGAATTTGATGTTTAGGGTCACTATAGGCCGGGTCTTCCACCGGCAATACCGCCTCAGAGCTGGCACCCATCAGCGCAATAAATTCTGGCGCGACTGCATGCACTGCCGCCACAACTGCATGCGGCAGCAAGCTAAAATGCCCGTCCAATTGCACAATACCTAGCTCGCCAGCGTTGAGCTGGCTACGCTGCTCAGCGGTCAAATAAATTCGGCGAATTTTGCGCGCATATTCAAAATGCCGCACGACTTGCTCACCTTCATTGGTGTTCACAGCTTTACCCGCGATCAGCGCGAGCGCTTGGTTTTTACGTGCGCGTTTCGCCAGCGCTTTCTCAACGTTCAGGCGCTGCGCTTCGGCCAGCGCCTTTTGTGCGGCTAGATCACGCGCGCGATAGAGTTCGGCCAGTGAAGGCTCAGCGGGCTTTGGCGGCGGTTTAACCACGGGGGTTTGTGTGGGGTATTTCGCCGGGCGCGGCGCGGGTTTGGGTTTCGCGGCGTCGCGTTTAACCAAACCTGCTGCGATCAACTGATCTTTCAGGGAAAGGGACATCGGTGATCCTAAATCGTCTTTGAAGAAAGGTGGCTTGCTAGTTTAAGCGACACCGATCTCGGTGCGCACATCAAATAATTCTGGGAAAAAGGTGAGATCGAGCGCTTGTTTGAGAAACGCAACCCCGGCACTGCCGCCGGTGCCGCGCTTATAACCAATAATGCGCTCGACCGTTTTCATATGGCGAAAACGCCAGAGCTGAAACGCGACCTCGACATCGACCAACTGCTCGCAGCAGTGATAGGCATCCCAGTATTTCTGCGGCGCTTCATAGATTTTTTTGAATACCTGCACCAATTCCGGCTTATGGCGATGTGGCTCCGAAAAATCGCGCGATAAACACGAATCCGGAATCGCGTGGCCGTGGCGCGCCAGATAGCTCAGAAACACATCATAAAGGCTGGGCGCGCGCAGCACTGCTGTTAAGCGTGCGAACTTTTCCGCATCGTGCGCAAACACGGCTAAGGTATCAGCGTTTTTATTGCCCAGCAAAAACTCAATCGTGCGGTACTGCTCAGACTGAAAACCACTCGCTGGCCCTAGCGCATGGCGAAACCCTAAGTATTCGCTGGGCGTCAGCGTTTCCAGCACCGCCCAGGTTTCATACAGCTGCTTTTGGATGTGTTTGACGCGCGACAGCACTTTTAAGCTCGAATCCACGCGATCCGCAGTTAAATGCGTAATCGCCGCGCGCAGTTCATGAATCACCAGCTTCATCCAAAGCTCAGAGGTTTGGTGCGCCACAATAAACAGCATCTCATCATGATTCGGCGGCTCGCAGCGCGGGTTTTGCGCGCTGAGCAGTTGATCCAGCGAAAGATAGCCTGCGTAGCTGAGGCGTTCGCGTAAATCTAGGTGTAGGCCCTGATCAAGCGGACGTATATTTTCCGCGCTCATTCGTACAGCTTCAGGGAATCGCCGGTCATCACATATGCGGTCGCGGCAATATCGTTGCTCATGCGCTCAGTTTTGATCGTGCCTTCCAGCCAATAGGCGCTGAACATATCGGCGGCAGGAATCGGAGCAACCATTTTGACATAGACAATGTTATTGGGCGGCGGCGGCGGTACGTGGATGCAGGCACCAAAATAGGGCACGAAAAAAAACTCGGTCATTTGCCCATCGTCGGTTTGCTCAACCGGCACGACATAGCCCGCGAGGCGAATTTTAGTGTTGTTTACCCCCGGCACCGTGACAAAACTGCCTATTTGTTCGCCTTTGGCGTTGTGATCGACGGGCAACCCTTGCGCGTTTTTTAAGGCCTCAACTTCCTCTTTCGGCATCAAATCGAGCCATTCCATATCTTTATAGGTCGAGTTTGCTTCGGCGAGCGCGAGCACTGCAAACCAGCTCAACGACAGTGTTAGCAAAACATTTCGTAAATATTGATCGAACCGCAATTTTTTCACAAAGTTAAGTTATCTATTTAGCGTGCGCCAGAAGCTAGCACTTTACCCCAGCCATCACTGACTTAAGGCCACGACATCAGGCCTAAATTTTAGGCATTCAGCATGAGTTGCCGCTCGCTCTCCATGAACCGCCTAAGATTCGTCATTGCGAACGCAGTGAAGCAATCTTGTCGTTTAAAGCTAGATTGCTTCGCTGCGCTCGCAAAGACGAGGTTCATGGATTGTGTGCAGTTTTGCTCGCTAAAACGGATAGCTCAGGCGGAAGCAGCCATTTTGCGCTACATTCACCGCTACTTACGTTTGTTCATCTGTTGACTGTGCCTAAAAACTTCCCCGAAGCAATTCCTGGCTATCACATGCTGCGCGTTTTGGGCAAAGGTGGCATGGCGGAGGTGTATTTGGCGCATCAGGATTCGGTCGACCGTGAGGTCGCGCTTAAGTTGATGAGCCGCCACCTGCTGAGTGATCCGCGCTTTGCCGAACGTTTTCTACGCGAGGCACGCATCGCGGCAAAACTGCAACATCGCCATGTGGTGAGTATTTTTGATGTGGGCGTCAGCGGCGAGCAGCCCTACATTGCCATGGAATACCTTTCCGGTGGGCCGATAATGCCGGTGGACAATCAACCCTTGGAGAGTGAGCAAGCGCTGCGCGTGGTGTTTGAGATGGCGCTGGCGTTGGATTACGCGCACAGCAAAGGCTATATCCACCGCGACGTTAAGCCCGATAATATTTTGCTGCGTGACGACGGCTCGTGTGTGCTGAGCGATTTCGGCATCGCGCGCACGGTAGATAGCGCTACGATGATGACCAACGCGGGTTCGATCGTAGGCACACCGTATTATATGAGCCCAGAACAACTGCGCGGCAGAGAAGTTGATGGCCGCGCTGATTTATACAGTTTGGGCGTGGTGTTTTATCAAATGTTGACCGGTAAAGTGCCCTACACCGCCAGCGACAGTTTGGCGATTGGCATTATGCATATGACCGCACCTATACCGCGTTTGCCCAGAAATCACGCGCATTTGCAGGCGCTGCTGGATCGCATGCTGGCGAAAGAGGCCACAGATCGCGTGCAGACCGGGCGGGAACTTGCCACATTAGTGCGAGAAGCGCAGCTTGATGAGCGCTCATCATCGCAGCGCGGCATTAAGACGGAGCAGCAATCCGTAATGCCGGTTGCGGCCTTGCCCAGCACGCGAAAAATTGCTGTGCCCGTGCGTATTGAGCCCCAGTTTGACGCGGCATCCTCATTTAACTCAGCGCCGACCGGTGAACAAAGCTTTAATGTGGTGCCGCACGCCAGCGCTCAGCCAGCACCGCGTGAGCGCATTGAACCCAGCATTCCCCTCAATGTGCGCAGTGCTGGCACAGGCGGCGGGCGCGTCGAGCCTACTCTGGGCAAACCTAAACCGGAGCTGCGCGCCGAGCCAGCGTTTGGCCAAATTGACCCGGCGATGGATCAAGCGGCATGGCGCAAGCCCATCCCCCAGCGCGCGCCATCGCGGGGTGCATGGCCTTGGATAATTACGGTGCTCGTGCTTGGCGCGGGCGGCGCTTATTTCAAGCGTGATGAAATTCGCACTCTAATTGTTGGCAAGCAGGTGAGCGATACCGTAGAAATCGCGGAACTGATGACGCAAGCGCAAAGCGCTGAAGCCGCAGGACGCTGGTTTGACGATACTGAATTTGATGCGATTTCGCTGTATGAACGCGCCGTACAAGCGGCACCTGAAAATAGCGCGGCAAAAGCAGGCGTAGCGCGCAGTGTTTCGACGCTATTGATGCAGGCGCAGAATGTGCTCAGCACCGATCCGGCTCGAAGTGCGGCATTACTGGAGCGCTTAGCGCGGCGGCATCGCGATGACCCGCGTGTGGCGACGCTGCGCGCCCGCTTGAGCCAACCCCGCGCAACGATTCCAACGCCGCCAGATAAGGCTGCGACACCGTCAATCGAGCAGCAATTGCAACTGGCGCTTAAGCTTGAGCGCGCGCGCGAATGGCTTGGTATACGCGGCGCGCTGGCGCGTTACGCAGCAGTGCTGCGTTTAGATCCAAACAATGCCCAGGCGCAATCCGGGGTCGCGGCCAGCGAAGCGGCGGCGGCAGAATTGCTCCAGGGTGCCATCGCCAGTCAAGATTCGGGCGCGATTGACCGCATTCAGCGCGAGTGGGAAAGCGCGCAGCCTGAATCGCAGGCGCGGCAAGTGCTGATGCGCAAATGGCGCGCTCTGCAAAGCGATGGCGACCAACAGCGCGCGACTATTTCAGAATTACTCAATCAAGCAAAAACGGCACTCGCTGCTGGTGAATTGACTTCGCCGCCTGGGCAAAGCGCTGCCGATCTTTTTAAAGCGGTGTTGGTGTTAGATCCAAACAATGCAGCTGCGCGTGAGGGGCTGCAAAAAATCGTCTCAGCGCTGATTAGTCAAGCCGAAAAAGCGATTGCAGCCGACAGTTTCGATATGGCGGAACGGCTCATCCAGCAGGCTTCAGATCGCGGCGCTAGCGCCAGCACCTTGCGCGCAGTCAAGGCAAAACTCGAAGCAAAAATTGCCGCTGGCCGCATCACACCGCCTGCACCGGTTGTGCTGGATAGCGCGGACAGTAATGATCCACGCCGCGCGCAGCTACTCAGCGATATTGATAGCGCGATTACGCAAAACGCGCTGCTTGACCCGCCGGGTGCGAATGCTTTTGATTTGCTCAGGCAAGTACAGCGCTTAGGCCCTGGCAGGGATATTGCCTTGCGCGTCGAACGTTTAAGCGTGGCCCTCAAAGTGCAGCTGGCACAAAGCGTGGAAAATAGCGATTTTGAAAATGCCGCTAACATTCTCAGCTCATTGCGCTCCCTAGGCCCGGACAAAACGCTCGATAGCCTGCGCGGGCAGCTGCTGGAAAGTGTGGTCAGCGATATCCACGCGAAAATTGACGCCGGCGCACTCGATGCGGCCGAGCGCCGCTTGAGTTTGCTCAAACAAATTGACAGCCGCCATCCAGAAATTCCCGAGCTGCAAAAGGAACTTTTGACCGCACGCGGCGCGGGTTAATCCTAATTTTTCAGGAGAGCTATCCGCTTGCGCACAAAAAAGTCCTGCAGGAGCTGGATCGAATCATTCGCCAACAGGCCTTTTTCAAGCGCGACGCGATGGCCGTGCGCGGGGTCGCTCAATAAATCAAAGGCGCTGCCGCATGCCCCTGTTTTCGGTTCACTAGCGGCAAATAGCAGTTTGCCAATGCGCGCATGCACGAGCGCCCCAACGCACATCACACACGGCTCCAACGTGCATATGAGCGTGGCACCCGTCAGGCGGTGGCTGCCTTGCGTGCGCGCAGCATCGCGCAGCGCCAAGATTTCGGCATGGGCGCTAGGGTCATTTAGCGTTCGACATTGGTTGTAACCGCGCCCAATTACTTGGTTGTCTAATACCACGATTGCGCCCACCGGCACCTCGTCCTGCGCCAATGCACGCTCGGCAAGTTCAAGCGCCAAACGCATCCAGCTTTGCTTTAAATTAATCAACAGTTTTCGATATCAGAGCCGTTCGCCCTGAGCCTGTCGAAGG
>JAYUUS010000096.1:0-15011 GCA_043754435.1 Rhodanobacteraceae bacterium | reverse complement strand
GGCACGTTGCGTTTTGCCGCCATGGTTGTCGCGCTATTTCAGCGCCAAAAACCAAACGTTATTTGCATCGAAGAAATCGAAAACGGCATGCATCCGGCGCGTTTGCGATTAGTTTTGGAATTACTGCGCGCCTTTGTAGCTAACGGCACGCAAGTCATCGTCACCACGCATGCGCCCTGGCTGCTGGCTTGGTTGAGCCAAGAGGAACTAGCTGCTACCCAAATTTTCTACCGAGGTGAAGACGGCTCTAGTCAAGTTAAAAGCTGCGGTGACCATGGATTTCTAATGGACGCGCTGAAGAATACGCCCATCGAAGAGCTATTCGCCGAAGGCTATTTGGAACAAACGCTGTGAGTTTGAACGTCTTGCTAATTTTGGAAGATTCGCTTTTAGACCAATACATTGCGCTTCCGGTAATGCGTCGAATATTTGATGACTTAGGTCGTCCCAATGCAAAAATATCGGCGCTCTTCAACCCACGCGTACGTGGGCATGCGGACGCCTACAATAAAGTTGCAAACGATCTTGAAGCGTTCCGAAAATCCCATCCTGTGTGGATTTTCTTGCAGGATGCGGATTGCGTTCGCGATATCCCACATCTGCGTGAAAAAGTTTTGAGCGCTGAAGTGCGTTTAGCAAGCGTGGCAATTGCCCCGGAAATTGAAGTTTGGTTGCTAGCTGGATTCGCTGCAGAAATTGGCGGCGAATGGCATACGATTCGAAGTCATATTCGCTTAAAAGAGGATGTCTTCCAGCCGTTTTTAAGCAAAAAGAAATTACAGCAGCGAATCGGTGGCGGCCGCGTCGAACTCATGCGCGAAGCGCTAAAAAACTGGAATACCGTTAAAACCCGCTGCCCAGAAATCACTGAATTAATGCAACAACTCAAAGAAATTTTGGAACAAATCCCATGATTGCAGGCCTCATCCGCACCGCTAAACGCCTCAAAGAAGTTGGCCTTGTTGGCTTAAATCAGCGCAATGCCGACTATATTTTGATGTACAACGAGCGCAAATATTACCCGCGCGTGGACGACAAGCTCATCACCAAGCAAATGGCGATGGCGAAAGGCTTGCCGGTGCCTGAGCTGTACGCGCTGGTACGTGAAGAGCACGAAATCGAGGAAGTACACGCGAAAATTAAGGATAAAGAGCAGTTTGTCGTCAAGCCCGCGCATGGTTCCGGCGGCGATGGCATTCTTGTGATTACCGGGCGGCGCGGGGATCGCTATCGCAAAAGTTCGGGCTCCTATATTGATCGTGATGACTTCAATCACCACATTTCAAACGCCTTGAGCGGCCTGTATTCCTTAGGCGGCCAGCCCGATCACGTCTTAGTCGAATATTGCGTGCAGTTTGACCCGATTTTCGATCACGTCAGCTACAAAGGCGTGCCGGACATACGCATTATTGTGTTCAAAGGCTATCCAGTCATGGGCATGATTCGCCTGCCTACGCGGCAATCGGATGGCAAAGCCAATTTGCACCAGGGCGCGATTGGCGTCGGCATTGACTTGCCCACCGGTACCACCCGACGCGGGGTTTGGTCCGGGCAGCCCATTACCGAACACCCCGACACCGATCAAAGCATTATCGGCCTACAGATTCCGCGCTGGCACGAGCTGATGATGATTGCCGCCGAGTCCTCAGAACTCAGCGGTTTGGGCTATGTGGGCGTGGATATCGTGCTGGACCGGGATTTGGGGCCGATGATTTTGGAGCTGAATGCACGCCCAGGTTTGGCAATCCAAATGGCGAATGGCAATGGCTTAGGCAATCGCCTGAAGAAAATTGAGTCATTGACTGAGCTTTCCAAAGATGCCGCTGAGCGTGTAGCGTTTTCGATGGCGAATTTCCCAACCACTTAATGGTATTTGCATACTGCAATTGAGAACCTCATGAAAATTTTAATCCCGGGCGCCGCACTTGCATTTGCCTGTTCGGCGCAAGTGCAGCGTATTCGTTTTAACCAAACTCCTTAGAGCGCTTTCCACCCAAAACCGCGCTAGCCAATTTCAGCTAGTGCGGCAGCTAGTGTGGGATAGCGAAAGCTGAATCCTATCTGCACTAGCTTATTCGGCGCAATTTGCGCCCCTTCCAGCAACAGCGGCGCGCGTAGGCCCAGCACCGGGCGCAATACAAACGCGGGTATCCGCCACAATAAAGGCCGGTGCAGCTGTTTTGCCTGGATATCGGCGAATTCCTGATTCGTAGCGGCTTGCGGCGCAACCGCGTTGACTGCACCACTCAGGCGCAAATCAAATGTAGCTTGCGCCAGTATCGCCACCACATCTTGCACATGCACCCACGCAAAAAATTGCTGACCGCCTGCAAGCTTGGCACCGCCACCGATCAGCGTTGCTAAACGCATCATCGGATACACGCCCCCTTCTTTGCCCAACACCACGCCAATGCGCAAATTCACGACCCGCAGGCCAAAAGCTTTGGCGGCTAACGATTTTGCCTCAATCGCCTGACACAGTTCGGCGGCAAAACCGGTGCCGGGTGCAGAAGCTTCATCCAGCACCTGTGCCGACTGCGTCGGATAAAAGCCGACCGCACTGGCTTGCACCCAGGCTTTAGGCGGACTTTTTGCACGCGCTAGAAAAGCCAGCAGTTCTTCAGCGATCTGAATTCTACTTGCCATCAATACGCGCTTGCGCTTAAGCGTCCAGGGCCGGGCAATAACGTTGGCACCGGCTAAATGCACGATGGCATCAAAGTGGGCATCGTCAGCAATGTCTGCGGCATTGCGATACACAGTAACTTTACCCAAAAGCTTGACCGCATTTTCAGGATTACGTGACAGCACGGTAATTTGCACGCCTGCAGCCTGCGCGGCTTGCACCAACGCGCGACCGATAAAACCGGTTGCGCCGGTAATCAAAAGCCGCTTTATTCCGCCAAAATCGAGCATTGCCGTCTCCTATTGCACGCGTTTTAAGCCCACGAATTATTGTCATTCAACTCAATCAATAGACAGTCGTCATTGCTGCACTCCCAATCGAGCTTGGTGATTCGAATCACATTAAGCGTATCGAAAACAAAGCGAAGGCTAGGTAAATACCTGTTTCTTAGCCTCGGCATCAAACCAACCGCGCTTTGCAATAAGTGCAGTGCATCCAAAGCTATATGCCAATAGCCCGCTAAATCGCGCACATGCAGCGTCATGGCTAAGGATTCAGGCGCAAAGCCCCACGCATGCGCCGAGAAGTGCGCGTCACGAATATTGATTAGCTTGATTTGATTGCGTTGGTCATTCGCCTTAAGCGCCAAAAGCTGGGTGTGCCAATGCGGGCGATCACCGTCATACAGCACAATAATCGTAGGTGAGCGATGGCTAGGCATGGACGCGATTCCACTATATCTGACATTTCAGAAATTACTGAAATTATAGACTAAATTTATGGGGTTTTGACGCAAGTGTTTAGCTTTTTTAGGGGACGGCAAATGACATCATCCTGATTTTGATTCGATTGTCGGGGGGGGGGTGATTCAAACTGATGTGGAGGCTAAAACTCTTCGTCATTGCGAGCGTAGCGAAGCAATCTTGTTGTTCATCGACTGGCGCGGTGCAATCAAGAGATTGCTTCACTGCGTTCGCAATGACGAGTTCCCTAGGATCGTGAAAGACGCAACGTTTTCACATCAGTTTGAATCGCACCCATGGTCGGGTGAACCAAACATGCAAGATAATCTGACAGTACAATTTTCTGATTTTCTAATGGGCGCTGTTAATGAACGCTTTAACGATCAACGCAACTGAGTTTTCACGCGGCATGTCAGAATTTTTGAACAATTTGCCCACAGCGGCAGTTAGTGCTGGCTTCCCTATTGCGCAACTTGATGACTTATTTGCCAACAACGCAATTCCGACGGATGAGCGTGTGCGTATGGCGCAAGATGTGCATGCGTTACGTTCCGGTTTAGCATCAAAGGCTGATCCATGGGGCTCGTGATCGACACGGACGTTTAGGTGCTTGCGGAAAAATCTCCCCATTCGCTCAATTTGGCTAAATGGGGAATTGCTGCTTTACCAGCACGGTTCAGTCATCTGCATCGCGATGAACGCCAGCATTACAGCCGCTTGCCAAGCCTTAATGTTTGCGCGTACCTTGTTCCCATAAAGCGCGGTGTCTGCGCGATAGTTCTTTGATTTTAAAGGGATTTATTAATGTCAAGCACTTCATTAGCGTTGCAAACTTGGGTAGCCGAGACAGCAAAACACACGCTTCCGGCAAAAATTCACTGGTGTGATGGCTCTGAAGCTGAAGACCAAGCGCTCAAAGCGATGATGTTAGATACCGGCGACTTAATCGCCCTGAATCCGCAAACGCACCCGAATTGCTATTTGCATCGTTCCGATCCAACGGACGTCGCACGGGTTGAGCATCTGACTTTTGTCTGCACCCCGGAACGTGAAGACGCAGGCCCAAACAATCACTGGATGGCGCCCGCAGCAGCACACGCCAAGATCGACGCCTTATTTGAAGGTTGTATGGCCGGGCGCACGATGTATGTGATTCCCTACTGCATGGGCCCGATCCATTCGCCGTATTCACGCCTGGGCGTGGAAATTACGGACAGTCCGTATGTAGTAATTAATATGCGCATGATGACGCGCATGGGGGCGGCGGCGCTGGCGCGAATTGAGCGCGAAGGCAGTTTTGTCCGGGGCCTGCACTCAACTGGCGATTTAAATCCAGAACGCCGCTTTATCATGCACTTCCCGGAAGAATTGGCGATCAAGTCAATCGGTTCAGGCTACGGCGGCAACGCGTTATTGGGCAAAAAATGCCACAGTCTGCGCATTGCCAGCGTGCAAGCCAGCAAAGAAGGCTGGCTGGCTGAGCACATGTTGATTGTCGGCATCGAAAGCCCAGCTGGAGATACGCATTATGTCGCCGCCGCCTTTCCTTCCGCCTGCGGCAAAACAAATCTGGCGATGTTAATTCCACCTGCTTCAATGCCGGGCTGGAAAGTCTGGACGATTGGTGATGACATTTGTTGGATGCAGCCCGGTGCCGATGGCAGACTTTACGCGATCAACCCAGAAGCTGGATTTTTCGGAGTAGCGCCGGGCACAGGTGCAAAAACCAACGCCAATGCGTTAGCGATGCTCAACCGCGATGCGATCTTTACCAATGTCGCGCTGACTGACGACAATCAACCCTGGTGGGAAGGTTTGGATCAACGCGTGCCCGCGTTGGATTGGAAAGGCAACGCATTTGATGCCGCGAATGGCCCGGCCGCACACCCGAATTCACGTTTTACCGTCAACATGACCGCCTGCCCTAGTTATTCTGAGCAAGCCGAAAACCCGGCTGGCGTACCTATTTCGGCGATAATTTTTGGTGGCCGACGCGAATCACTGGTGCCGCTGGTATTCGAGGCGCGTGATTGGGCGCACGGCGTGCTGCTGGGTGCCGCGATGGCGTCGGAAACCACGGCAGCAGCGACTGGCGCGGTTGGCGTGGTACGGCGTGACCCGATGGCGATGAAGCCGTTTTGCGGCCTTAATTTTGGCGACTATTGGGCGCACTGGCTCAAAGTCGGTAGCCAACTGAAGCACGCGCCTAAAATTTTCAACGTCAATTGGTTTCGTAAAGGCAAGGATGGAAAGTTCCTCTGGCCCGGCTTTAGCGATAACTTACGGGTTCTCGCCTGGGCGCTGAAGCGCTGCGACGGCAGCGTCAGTGCGCAACCCAGCGCGATTGGCAACCTGCCGAACGCGAACGATTTAGAGCTCAGCGGATTGAACCTATCAAACGAGGCGTTGAGTACGCTGCTAAACGTCGAGCAAAGCGCTTGGCAAATTGAGATGGATGAAATTGGTGCATTCCTGGCGGAGTATGGCACCAGAACGCCGCACGCTTTGCAGCTAGAACTGGCGAAAGCGCGCGCGGCTTTGACGAACTTGGCAAAGGCGGCCTGAGCCAAATGGTCAGCAAAATCCTTATCAGCGTCGGTATTGTTCTGCTGGTTTTGGCACTGGCTTATGTGGCGCGACTGATTTATTTAGTGCAAAACACGCCCGCCGCGCAAGGTTTTGGCACCGCCCATCCAATCGCCGCCTGTTCCACTTCCAAACCAAATTGCGTCAGCACGCTCAACACCGAAGACGGTTTTAAGGCTAGCCCGATCACTTTTACTGGCGACGCCGCGAGCGCTTTAGCAAAACTCAAAGCCGCGATCCAGACCGAGCCGAATAGCGAAGTTGTGTTTGAAAACGCCCAGCAAATTGACGTTACCTTCAAAACCGCACTGTTTGGCTTTCGCGATGACGCCAGCTTTGCCTTAAATCTGCCCGCCAATCAGATTGAATTTCGATCCCAGTCGCGCGTGGGGTATTCTGATTTGGGCGTCAATAGAAAACGTATGGAACGCATTCGGGCCGAGTTTGCGAGGATCAATCCGCAGTAACGGCCAAACAAAAACGCGCGCCTAGCTTGTGCGATGCAGCTTCCAAGGGTTAAAAATCGACACGCCCAAGGGCTGAAAATCAGCCAGCTGCGCGTGCTCACAGCGAACGAAGTCGGCCTATAAAATAGTCAACGATTTGCGCCCAAAGCCTTGCCAACCCCAGCGTGTTTGTTTATTTATTGAGTTATCATTTGCGGGCACAAGGAGCAGTTATGAACGAAATCGTATTCCTCGTCGAAGATTCGCCTGAAGACGGCTTCGTGGCCCGTGCATTGGGTTACTCGATATTTACGGATGCGAAATCCTACGAACAATTGCGTGAAAACGTACGCGATGCCATACGTTGCCATTTTGAAAGCGATGAAATGCCAGCAGTCATTCGATTGCACTACGTCAGGGATGAAGTGTTGGCGGCATGAAATTGCCACGCGACATTGATGCTTATCAACTAATCAAAGCGCTAGAACGGCTAGGTTACGTTAGCACACGCCAAACCGGCAGCCATATTCGCTTGCAGTGTCGTGATCCCGCGCATGCAATCACCATTCCAAATCATCGGCCAATTAAAATAGGAACTCTGTCCGCCATTTTGAATGATTTGATTGAAAATCACGGGGTTAAACGCGACGAGTTGCTGGTTATGCTGTTTGGTTGACGGGGTTGATTACGGCGACGGTCGAAAGTAGTGCCGACGAAAGTAGTTGCGCAGCGCGTGCATTTGCAGCGATTGTGCTTGGGCGCGTCGGATTTACAATTTATGTTTATATTGGTTTGCGTCAAGTTTTATTGGGGGAAAATGCAAACGCCAGCGGCTTTTGGGCCGCTGGCGTTTGGGTTGTTAGAGGTAGGATGTCTTAGTCCGTAGCTCGATTGTGCCAGTCCGTTTTTTCCGGCTGACCTGCGCGCGAAGCATTATTTCCAAGGGAAATAGTTGCGCGGATTGGGGGGAACAAATGGTGGGTCGGGCTCCAAATTGCAGCCATAATCGTTACACCCGCGTTGACTACCCCACGATCCGGCAACTCCTGGACGGCTTTTGATGGCGTCCCCATCATTATGATTGTCCGGCCAGGACTTGCCGGGGTTCGGGTTGATAACTGGATAAAAATTCGGGTGCGCAAAAGCTTCGCCTGGCACTGCGCCCGCAAACTGTCCCGTGGCAAGGTTTCCGGTAACTGGATCGCCATCATTCCAGATCGCCGTTACCTTGCCGTTCTTTAGCGCGGGAATCAGATGTTTCTGCATCGCCGCGCCCGGGCCTTCGATCGATACGACGCCCCCGCGCACCGTGCCTTCAGCCTGCAGAGCAAGGGCTTCCCACGCGCCAAGACTGTGCCCGATCGCCACTACTTTCGCGCCCGCAACGCCACGCCCATGTAGCTGATTACGGATCCATATCATGTCCGGTGTGTTGATGCGTCCGCCCTTCATCTCTTGAGCGCCATATTTTGCATTACCGCTCCATTGACCAGCCTCACCAAACCCCCGACCCCGAAGTTCAGCCCCGTTTCCCGCTTTACCGGTTCCGGTACCTCGTATCAATACTTGCCAGCTTCCATTGCTCATTTTGACCAGGGCCGTGCGACCAGATGGCGAAACTGCGACTGTTCCTCGGGGTCCGGAATACGAGAATCCGCCTGCCAAGCAATCGGGCGTGCTGCCTCCAGGTTTTGGCGGCGCCACCGGATACTTCGGATAACCCCGCGGTGAACCAGGTGGCCTAACTGGAATCGGTGGCACATACGCCCCCCCGCTACCCGTAAGACTCACATGCCCACTCGGATCAGTCGTAGCAGTCGGCCTGCCGCCAGCATAGGTAAAGCGCCCATGCCCCTGTGTATCCTGTCCAGCAAATCCTGCGTCAATACTATCCCGCTGCAAAAACCGCCCCTGCGCTGGTAAATAATGCCGCGCCCGCAAGTACACCGTGCCGTCGGCAAAACTCTGCTCACCGGTAAAGCCCAACGCCGATTTGGCCGTGCCATTTTGAGTGCGGATTTGGCCCCAGGCGTCGTAGTGCGTGGTGCTGGTGATATCCCGGCCATTGGTGAGCATGCGCACTGAGCCTAGGCGGTCATTGAGGGCGTACTGCGTTATGCCCAAGCTGCCGCCGGTGTAGGGCCGCTGCGCGTGGAAGCCATCGGGGCCGTGCGCGTAGAGCATTTCATCGCTGCCGGTGATTTCACCGAGCAATACGGGCAAGCCTACCGACTCATCAATTACGTAGTCGGTGCTGGTTGCAGTTGATTGTCCGGCCAAGGTGCGTTTGCTGCGAATCAGATTACCCAAGGCATCGTACAGATACTCAATACTGCTGCCATCGGTTTGGGCACTTTTCATCAAGCGTTCGGCGGCGTCAAAGGCGTAGCTTTGCGCATCGCTGGTTTGACTCAGGCTTTGATTGGTATTGCTGGTTTCGCCGCCGTTGGTGAGCACATCGAAGGCGTTGTAAGCTTTGATTTGGCGAACGGAATTGGCCATTTCCTGGTTGGTATTGGCGGAACTCCAGCCTGCTGCGGCAAAGCTGCTCGTGCTCAGGTTCGATGCAATACTAAATCCATTCATCAGCCAGCTGAACGAGGTGCCATCACTTAGCTGGCGCCAACTGATATCGGCATTGCCATCGCCGTTGACATCCGCCACTGAGTCAACCCGTAAACCTGCCGTGCTGACGCTTGATGTATACCCACCGGATTGCTGTGTAGCGCCATCGCTGCCACCCATTCTCCAGATCGTGAACGCGCCGTCCGTGGGGCTGTGCCAGACTAGATCTGGCACGCCATCTTTGTCAAAATCGCCTGCGCCGCATAGACGCCAATTAACACCAAGGTAGCCCATCAAGCGTTCGGTCACGTTGCTAGCGCCATCCACGCCACCCATGAACCAAATGTAATTCTCGCCGGTGCTGTAGTTGCGCCAGATCAGGTCTTTGTTCCCGTCGTTATTGAAATCGGCGGCGGCGGCTGGCTCCCAGGTGCCGCCGGGTACCGCGCGCAAAGCTAAAATGGCTAAGCGCTTGTTACCATTGATGCCGCCCATGATCCAAAGCGCGTTCGCGCCGGTGGTGA
Source organism: Rhodanobacteraceae bacterium (assembly GCA_043754435.1). Classification (GTDB taxonomy): domain Bacteria; phylum Pseudomonadota; class Gammaproteobacteria; order Xanthomonadales; family SZUA-5; genus JANNYA01. The sequence goes on along the minus strand of JAYUUS010000096.1, from coordinate 5,521 downwards.
AATTGCGCGCAACGATATCGGGAATGCCGTCGCTGTTGAAGTCTGCCGTCAGCATCACTTTCCAGCCGGCTTCCGCGCTGGTGGGCATCAGCGCGACGCTGCTTTGGAACTGTCCACCGTTGGGCCCGCCCATCAACCAGTAGTTCATCAATCCGTTGGAACTCTGGAACCAGGATAAATCGCCTTTGCCATCCCGGTTGTAATCCGCATGGTTGAGCGATTTTCTGGAAGGATAATTTTTGCGAACCTCCGTACGGTTGCCAGTAAAATCATACTGGTTGATTTCGCTATAGCCCGGAATGCTGGCATTGACGCTGGGATAATTAACTTGGGTCAAGCGATCCAAATTGTCGTAGCTATAGCTCGTGGTGCGTGGCGCTTCGCTGCTCAGGGTTTCGACAAAAGTTTTTGGGCTGCCGTTTTCATCCAGAAGTGGGTAATCCAAGACCGCGAAGCTGCCATGCGTGCCGGTAGAGGTCAGTTTGTTCAAGCGGCGCGCGTTGTCGTAGCCAAAGGTGGTGCTGAGATTTTTGCTGCTGCCATCCAACATCAGCGAGCGGCTGACGCTGTCTAGCTGTTGCGTGGACCGATAGCTATACGTGCTGCGGTTGCTGGCGCCCCACAGATCCATCGATTGCACTTGGCCGCTGCCATCGCGGGCAAAGCTTAAATTGCCGCGGTTCCAATAGTTGATACTCGCCAGCGTGTGGTCTTTCATATAACCATAGCTGACGGTGCGTCCGCTGCGGTTGCGGTTCAGCAGGCGATTCGCGGCATCGTACTCATAGCTGGTACTTTCACTGGTGCTGCCATCCGGTTTGCTGGTGGCGGTTTTCAGCAAATTATTATCAAAATAGCTATAGCTGGCGTCGCTGCGGACGCCGTTCGGGTCGGCTGTGGTGCCGGCATAATCCGCGCTGGTTAAGCGTCCGGTGGTGTCATAAAACTGGCGGATGATTTGCCCGGACAGATCAGTCATTTGCTTGAGTGCGCCATCGGTTTTATAAGCCCAAGTTTCCACCATTGGACTTAAGCCCGCGCTGTTGCGGCTTAAGGCCTCAACTTCGCCCAGCAAGTTGACGGTGTAATCGGTGGCTGCGTTGACCGGCACGGAACTGCCCGGCCGGTAACTAGCCATCTTGGTCAGATAGCCTAGGTTGTTGGTGCTGTATTCAAAGCTAGTGGCGTCGGCATCTTTGCTGCGGAACAAATTGCCGATGCTGTCATAGCTATATTCCGTGGCCTTGCCGCGAGGATTGGTGACCTTTTGCAGTAGCCACTTGTCGGTACTACCGGGCAAGGTATAGGCAAACGTGGTCATTAACGCCAGATTCGGACTCAAGCCCGGATTGACCACCGCTTCGCGCAAACGGCCAGCGGCATCGTAGTTGAAGTTGCTAATCTGGCGCTGGCCGATGTTGTTGTCGCCAATGTTCTGCTGGATCAGCCAGTCGCGGTTGAAGTCATAAAAATACTCGTTGCGATTGCCTAAACCGTCTTTATACGTTTGCATCCTATCCATACCATCATAGACATACTCAGCCAAAATCCGGGTACTGCCATCGGCCTGCGTCACTTGCGAGCGAATCAGGCGGTCTTCGTTGTCATAACTCTGGGTGGTGACTGCACTAATGCTCGCGCGGGTGGTCGCCGAGCCGTTTGCTGCCGTTTCATTCACCGCCTGATCCCCCTCGGTGATGGTTTTGAGCCGGCCCTTGTCATCCCAGGTGTAGCTGGTTTTGGTACCCCGTCCGTCCACCAGGGCTCGAAGGGTGCCACTGAGGTCGCTGTCGTATTCATAATCAGCGATCGTTCGACCGTCGGCGGCGACCACGGTATCCAACCAGCCGTGGCTATCGGAATTGAGCGTCGTTACTCGATTAGAACCATCGTCCTGCGCGCCCACTTCGGTCAGTGTTCGCATTTCGCCCATCGCATTATATTCAAACTTCTGCTCACGCCAGACGGCGGTGCCTCCGTTCTGCTTCTCCTTGACCTTCTCGCTCAGAGGCGAATATTCCGCCTCCATACCAATCATTCCCCAGCTAATCTGGCGCTCCGCATTCAAACGGCCCGCGCCGGCATCGTCCAGGCTACGCACTAGGTTGAGCATGGCATCGCGGGTGTATTCGCTGCGCACTTGGCGCCCGCCCGCGGCGCTGTCCACAACCAACGCCGTGGCAATGCCCAAGTTGCCAAACTGCCCGCCAGCTGGATTATTCAAGTATTCATAGCTGGTATTGATGCCGCGCAGATCGGTAGAGCTGACTAAAAAGCCGCGCCAGTCATAGTTGCTTATGTCGGTGATGTTGAGCTTACCGGTGCCCGCATCTGTGGTGTGAACACTCGGGTAGCCCCGGGTGTCGTACTCCTGCTTGATGACTGTGCCATCCGCATAAGTAATTTGCGTAGGCAAACCTGATTTGACTCCAGCCACACCGTTTAAGGTCAAGCCGATGAGGTTGTCATATTGAATAGTCGTCGTGCGCGGTGCGCTTATCATGGAGCCCGCCGAATTGCGCCAAATGCCACGCTTGGTCACGCTTTCCAGCAGCCCGGTCGTGGCATTGTAGGCATAAGTATCAATCGTGTTGCCCGCATCGGTGATCTGCGTGGGTTGGCCAAAACTGTTTACCTGAAACAGCGTGGCGTCAAAGCTGCTGCCACCGATCGCCGTATATTCGCGCGCTTCGATCAAAAAGCCATTGGCATCGTACAGGTACTGGGTACGACGGCCTTTGGGATCGAAGACATCGGTGCGATTTCCGCGGGCGTCGTAGCGGAACTCGGTGTATTGCGTGGTGGAATTGACGACGTATTGGCGCAGAATGCGGCCGGTCGAAGTGAACGACCCGTTGACATTCTGGGTTTGGAACAGGAAGCGTTCGCGCCGTTCTGAAGCTGGAAATCCTTCGTTGGACACTACTTCTAAGTGGTAGTCGGTATTGGATAAGGGCTGCCAATTGAAATTTGTGTAATTGTTATTCGGCAGGTGCTGCGTAATGACTTGGCCGTTGGGGTTGTAAACCATCATGGTTGCTGCTGCGGCACCGGCGCTGTTTAAGGGATTAAAATAGCGGGTCACCATATCCGCCTGGTCGGGGCGGTCGTAATCGAAACGGTGTACGCGGCCAGCTGGGTCGGTTACGGCGTTTAATTTGCCATTGCTGTTGTATGCCAGATTGACGACCCGCGCGGTTTGCCCGCTGCGCGCTTCATCTTCGATGCGCAACAAACGCAGCACGCCATTGACCAAACTGTACTTTTGTTGCAGTGCTTGGCCGCTGACCGCGTTGCGAATCGTGCGGGTCTGGCTGGCGAGGTCGTAACTGATATTGACGCGATTACCAATGCGATCACCCTTTTGGATCCACGCGCCGGTGCTAGCCGCATACACTTCAAAATCGCCATCAAGATAGCGCAGCACATAATTGCCGCTGCCATCCACACTCAGGGTGTTGTAATCATAGGCCTGCTGATTAACAAACGCGGTCGCGCCAGACGCGCGCACAAATTGATACTGGTCGCCGCTTTCCACGGTCAACGTCGCCGTGGTGGTGCCGTTCGACGTCGCCAGCGTTAAAAAGCGCGTGTAATCCGTGGTCCAACCGAGTGGCAAGGCGGCAGTGTTCAATAAGCTTCGCGCTACCACATTGCTGGAATAATGCAGGCCAATATTGATCGGCAAGCCAGCCCCACCCAAGCTCAAGCATTGCAGTGATTTATGCCAAGACCCATCGGCAAGTGTGACCGGCAAGTGTGACCGGGTTGCCGCGGGTTGCGGTGCATGGTTGGCCAGATTTGGGAATGGGTTTTTGCGGCACGGGTGGCGGGCTAGGCGCGCACGGGTTAGTGTTTGGGTTATTACCATTGATAGGAGGGTCAAATTCCAGCCAGTAATGGGTTACAACTTCGCCCGCGCCGGTTGCCGTCCATTTGTCACCTGGCCAAGCTTCATTGGAATATGCATAACCAAAACAAATAGCATAGTGACCCAAGTTGGTGCCAACGTAGTGCTCATACCCATTATCGCCACCTAGGGTGCCATTGGCTTCGCGAATCCGTATGCCAACCGGACTTCTGGTGTATCGCTGGTAAGCTGTTTGCGGGGCGAGTGGACAGCTGGCGTTGGGCGTGTAAGTGTCTCGTACCGGGTCAACCTGAATATCCAGTCGGCCTCCAGCTGGGATTGTCAGGGTTCGGAATAGCTCATTTGAGCTGGAGCGTTGCTTGTACATGCCAGCAGCATCACAACCTGAGGTTTCCGGACTGCACCACAGGAAACCAGAGTTTTGATGTGCATGCCTATAAATACGAACGGTGCCTCCAGTTGGAAAAACCCGATCGCGATAATCCTGATAGTTGTTCCCGGTGCAACTCTGGGGAAATGTTTGGGCAAATGCCAAGGTGCTGGTCAGCGCCCACAACGATGCCAGAACCAGAAAAATACGTATTCGACTCAAGCTTGGGCGCAAGCACTCGTAGGCTCCAACAATAACTGACTCCTTTCTGATGAGGTTCACGACACCACTCCCTTTCCAGCGGAAGACCCGCGACGCAACGGTGCCCGAACCAGCGCCGCCAGCGCTGCCAAAACACTGATCAAAACCTTACGGAGTTCTTTTAAAGCCCTGAAACCTTGCTAATACAGACCAAGCGGGCCCTGCGGGCAGTCATCGACACCCGCTGACCCTGTGCAATAAGCCAGTGCGCAACTTAATCGTTGAGTCAGCAGCGGAGCCTGCCTCGGCAGCAATTGCGTCTGCAAAGCCTGTGCACGCTGTTGCAAAGTTGGTTCACAGTGGGGGGCCTGAAGCTGCAGAAGCTTGGCAGTCAGCAAAGCGCGATCCGCCAAATTATTGGCTACGGCCAGTTCCGCGCGCAGCCGCGCGGGCTGGCAATGACTTTTCTTGGCTAGACAAAAGTCTGCTTGCAATAAAGCAAAGCCCACGGCAAATGCGCTTGAGCGCGGGTCGGTACTTAGCAGTTGCAGCATGGCATCGGCAAGCTTTGCGTCGCCAGCGCGTAGCGCTATGCCGCCTATCAAAAGGGCGACATTGACACAGTTCGGATCTTTAGGGTCGCGCTCTGCAAATTTGCGCTCCAATTTGTCCAAAGCCAACCAATGTTGATTACGCACATAGCCATTGAGTAAAAGCCCAGCGTCGCCAAAGAGCGGGATGCAAGTTATCGCAGCAGGCACCTGCAACTGCGCACATTGTTTGAACCATGTATCTGCGCGCAGAGAATCGCTGCCCTCCAGCGCGGCAAACCCTGCCACACAGCTCCACGACGCATGCACAGCATCCGCTTGCTCTGCCTGTAGCCGATCAAATGCCAGCAAGGCTTGCGCTATGAACCCGGCATTCAGCGCGGCAGTGGCATGGCTGGGGAGAATGTAAAAATACAAGCTGGGATAGTGGCTAGTGCCTCATCCACTCTTAAAAATGGGGTACAGACGCTTGAGCTTTATGCGGGCGTCGGTGACCTTGAATTGCCAATCGACGGCGCGTTGTTGGGC
>JAYUUS010000095.1:0-4920 GCA_043754435.1 Rhodanobacteraceae bacterium | reverse complement strand
CAGAAACTTGGGTGGCGCTGTTGGAGCCGCCGACTGAAACGAAAACGAATTAGTCAAGCCGAAACAAACTAACCGCTTGCCCCGCCGCGTCTAAACCGCGCATGCGTGAGTAGCCGATTTGGTCAAACTGAGCGAGATTGACACCATTTTTAGTCAAACTGCAGCTTTTCGGCAAAAGTGCGGGGCGTGCGGTGTATAGATCGCAATTCAAACGAAACTCCCCAGACACATAGCTCCACGCTGTGTTGCTAGCATTTGCGGCATTCGTTAATGCCAACGTTTTGCTTTCAATGGTGCTGGCACCCTCGCCTACTAAAGCCCAGCGCGTACTTAGCGCACCCGCCCCCGCGCCAAAGCCAAAATTAAATCGCGTAATCGAGATCGGCATCAGCTTCAGGCCAGAAAGCAAACCTTCGTCAATCGGCTGGGTGTACCAAGCGGTGCCATGCACGGGCGAATTGAACTCCAGGTGCACGTTGCCGTTGTACTGAACCTCTTTTACTGGCTTATAGGCACCAAAAAGACTCTGGCCGCCGTTTACGCTAAACAATTCAGAGTGCAGTGTGTTGGCGACTAATTTGCCGGAGTTGATATACCACTCTGGGCTGCCGTCGCTGCCATACAGAGTGCTGACATTAACGATGGTCTGATCTTGGCGCTCAATATTAAAGCCGACGCCGCTGCCGCTGGTGGCATAAGGGCCACCCGATTCAAAACTCCATTGGCCGCTTTCCGGCAAGATCGGGCGTTTGCCCACCGGCGTAACCGGCACCAGCGCAAACGCCAGCAGCTTGTTCACCGTTTGGCTATTGCGCTCAATCGGTGCCAGCTCAATCCGTATTTTATAGGTGCCGGCTTTCGCGACAGCGCCCGCTTCAAATAGCGTAATTGGGAAACTAAAAGGCGTTAGCACTTGCGTGCAAATGCCCAAAGCACCGCCTGCGCGAATAAAAACGACGGTAATTTCATCCCCGAGCACTTTGATCGAATCACGGGCGAGGCCGCAGCCGTCTGGACTGGTGCCGGTTAACAAAAGGCTGAAAGTATCGCCTTCTACGACTGCCGCTGGAATTGCAGTGACGGTTGGCAAATGGCTCTCAAGGGCGATGGCGTTGGTACTCATAGCGCTGATCGCAATAGCGCTAGCCAGTAGCCGGGTAAGCAAAAATCGGGTTGATAACAAATATTGCGGTTGCACGTTAAATCTCCGGTTATGCAGGTACTCAGGCTTGTGGTGCCAAACATCGCTAACATCGCCTCAAGCCTATCCAAATCAAGCGTCAAATTCGTTAAAACCGAGCTTGATCGCTAAGCTGGTAACATTTTAACTGTTAATTTGAGAACAATTCAATGAAAAAAACAATTTGCGTTATTCGTGGCGACGGCATCGGCCCCGAGATCACCGACGCTTGTCTGCGCGTTTTGGACGCGATGAACTGCGGCCTGAGCTATGACTTCGCGCTCGCCGGCGTCACCGCGTTTGAATCCGTGGGTGAACTATTGCCAAAAGCCACGCTCGACAAAATCGCCCTGCATCACGTTGCGCTAAAGGGGCCGCTGGCAACGCCGATTGGCGAAGGTTTCGCCTCTATCAATGTTGAGTTGCGCCGTCGATTTGATTTGTACGCCAATATCCGTCCGGCAATTTCATTCCCGAACACCAAAAGCCGCTACGAAAACATTGATTTAATTACGGTGCGGGAAAACACCGAGGGCGCATATCGCAGCGAAGGGCAAACATTAAGCGCCGATGGTGAAACGGCAACGTCACAAATTCAAACCAGCAAACGCGGCTGTGCGCGGATTGCACGCTACGCTTTTGAGTTAGCGCGCACATTAGGGCGTAAAAAAGTAACCGTCGTGCACAAAGCCAACATTATGAAGACAACATCTGGCTTGTTTTTAAAAACGGCGCGTGAGATTGCCTTGGAATACCCGGAAATCCTTTGCAACGAAATGATCGTCGACAATGCCTGCATGCAGTTGGTGATGAATCCACACCAGTTTGACGTGATCGTTACCACCAATCTTTTCGGGGATATTTTGTCGGATTTATGCGCCGGTTTAGTCGGTGGTTTGGGTTTAGCGCCGGGTGCAAATATTGGCACCGGCGACGCTATATTTGAAGCCGTGCATGGCTCTGCACCCGACATCGCAGGCAAAGGCGTTGCCAATCCAAGCGCACTGCTGTTAGCGGCGGCGCAAATGCTGGATCATCTAGCGCAACCCGAACAAGCGCAGCGCATCCGGCATGCAATCCGCGCCACTTTAGCCGCAAAAGACCGGCTCACGCGCGATTTGGGTGGCTCGGCAGGCACCGTTGAGTTTACCGATGCGGTGATTTCTAGGCTGTAATGCAGTTCGCTAGGGCTTGGATTTAAAAAAACGCTGTGGGCACGGGGTATCGCAATTGAGAACTGGCAGGCGGCTTTAACTAGACTGCCGCCATTGCGCTAGGGTTTTTACAGCTTGCGCGCCATTGTTCCCGGACTACTCAACGGTCAAGGAAACGCCAATATGTCCAATATTCACCAAAGCTCGCTGTTTTTTATCAAGGCCACGGGCATTTCAGCAGGTGCCTGGGTGCTTTCGACGATGATCTGCGCTGCCGGATGTTGGGGGCCCTGCGGGCCGGTGAATACGATTGCGGGTGTTGGCATGCTGGCATTGTTGGCCAGTACCGCCTGCACGCTTTTGGCTCTAGCGTTCGCATTAGTGAGTTTCACTGCTGAGTTCATTTCTGGCCGCGTCAATTCATAACGCTAGCCCCACATCCGGCACCGGCTGGACGCACAAAGTTTTTTGCAATCAACTACAGCTATTTTGCAAGACGCGCGAAACGCACCAACACACTATCTCAGTCGCGTTTCCAAGCCTACTTTGCGTACACCGCGCGAAGCCTTGCCCTGCATTTGGAGTGATCATGTCAAAGTCTCGTAGTTTATCTCTTGCTTTACTGTTGGCCCTTGCTCAAAGTAGTTTTGCTGCCCCCGATGCGCGTGCCGCAGCACTGGATCCAGTCGCGGTTGCGATCACCAAAAATGAACAGGCGCAGCTTGCCGAGCGCGCACGCTATCAGCAGTATTTTCAACAGGCTTATGCGCGCTACCCAGAAATTCCGGCAGGCATTTTGGAGTCGATCGCCTACACCAAAACGCGCTGGAACAATATCCAAGCAGCGACGCTGTACGACGATCACTACGGTTTTGCACAGATTTTTGGGGTGATGGGGCTGTATCGCGGTCAGCCGGGCTATCAAGATCAAGTGGGTGACGCGGCCAAGTTACTGGGCTTAAGCCAAGAGCAAGTCATCATCGATCAACGGCTGAATATTCTAGCCGCCGCCGCTTTACTTGCCGCTGACATGCGCGCGGCTAACCTCAAAAACCTGGCACCGGAGGCGCTCAGCGAAGTGTTAGAGACCGCGATGGGCCTGTCGCGCAGCAGCCAAAAAAGCAATGTTGCAGAACATGTGCGCGAAAGCTTTGCTTACAGCGTACTCAATGCTTTGGATCAGGGTTCAGACGACTTCGGCGTGCGCATCCCGGCGCGCAAAATCGCTTATGAAAAGGCTTTCACTATACAAACGCTGATCGAGCAGCGTGCGCCTTTTGTCGCGTTAGATGTCAGCAAAGATAAGGTGGAAGTACAAAGCTTAGGCATTGATCCGATCAGTGAAACCATCGTTGACTTGAGCGCTAAGGCAAGTGCCAAGAGCACTGATTTTGGCCCCGCGCTATATCAACAATCCCCATACGAGGGCGCGCGCATCAATGGCAGCCCAACACATATTTCCATTCACCAAATGGAAGGCTATTACGCCGGTTCAATCTCGGAATTTTTGACCGGCAGCGCGCAAGTCAGCGCGCACTATTTGATCCGCAACAGCGACGGCCAAGTCACCCAAATGGTGCGTGAGGCGCGGCGCGCAAATCACACGTTTCGCAACAACGATTACTCACTTGGTATTGAGCAAGAAGGCTTTAAGGGCCAATCGAACTGGTATAGCAGCGCGGACTACACCTCGTTAATCGCCATCGTCAAAGGCATGTGCTCGCGCTGGTCAATTCCGTGCAGCAGCGTCTATCGCGGTAGCGCAACCGACACCGAAAACGTGCAGGCCACGACGCTGCGCATTAAAGGGCATCAGCACTTTCCCGATCAAGGCGGCAACCGCAGCGATCCTGGCCAATTCTTCAGCTGGACCCGCTTTGCTGACGGCATTGCTGGCACCGTGCCATCTGGCAGCACGCTTTTGGATAGCTTTGAAACCGGCGAAGGTCATTTCGACACAGCGCCTACCGCCTCCGGCAGCACTGTGGGAATTTCCACCGCATCAACCGCAGAACGCAATAATGTGCGCTTCAAAAATGGCAGCTGGAGCGAACAAATCGGCTTGATCGATAACACCGCAACCAGCGCGGACTGGTTTGTTCGCCTGCTTTCTGGCGACGGCAACCCCGCGCAAAATACCAGCCTGCAAAAAGCCGGCGGGCGCATTGGCCTGTGGCTCTACACAGCCGCTCCTGGCGTCAGCGTTTCCCTGACCGTTGATGATTCCGATGGCACTGAACAGTCGGTGGCGAAAGCGCTGCCGGCGAATACCTGGACTTTCCTGGAGTGGAAACTCGACGATCAGGCGGAATGGGATGCGTGGGCCGGTGCCAGCAATGGCACGATTACCGCTGCCAATGTAACCCTGGATGCAGTTATCCTCAAACGCACGCAAAACGCCAACCCGGTATTTGTTTATATGGATGATGTCAGTTTCCGAATTCAGTAAATAAACTGATCTACAACGACAGTCGACGTAGCTCACTTGCAGGCACGGCGCGCTCCCAGACTTCGTCAAAATAGCGTTTAAGCCTGGATTGCTCGGCGATGCCATAAAGGTCGCCGACAAACTCAAAGCGGTCGCCA
>JAYUUS010000094.1:0-4933 GCA_043754435.1 Rhodanobacteraceae bacterium | reverse complement strand
AAACGGCCCAGTGCCGCTTGGTTTGGTTGTCGCCTTCAAGAACGGGGATTCAAAAAACACTCAGCTCAGTAATTTAGAGCTAATAAACCGCGCCGAATTGATGGCCCGCAACTCGTTCCACCGCTATCCGGTCGAACTGAAGAGCGTGATTCGCGTGCACAAAAAACTGGAAAGAAAAATTAGGGAGCATGCAAATGTCTAAGAACGGTATTGACGATCTAAGGGATCACCTATTTGCGGAAATGGAACGCCTAGGCGATTCAGAAAAGCCGCTTGACATTGAGCGCACGAAAGCGATTTGCGAAGTTGCAGGCGCGATCATTGCCAGCGCAAAGGCGGAGGTGCTGATGGTGGAAGCACTTGGCGCGAAAGAAACCAAGTCCGCGCTATGGCGTGAAAAACCAATGCTTGGAACCTATAACCCGCCCGCGCCCGCGAAAATCGAAGCGTTGCCATGATTAGCTGCCAGAAGTGCATGAGCTATCAAGCGCGCCGCGATTTTCTCAACGCGCTTGTTGCACACATCACTTATGAGCTGATGCAAACCCACCCCATAGACCGCGACGGCTTGGTCAAAGAGCTGCCAAAAGCGATTGAATCAGCGGTTAAACGCCAGGAAGAGAAGGAAGCCGAATAATGAATTTGCTCACAGACTCACTCGCGACCTGCGCCACATTTGTCCATTGCAAATTGTGCGATGTACCCATGCGGCTAGTCGTCGATGAAAATCAGGATTTGCACGTTGTGCGCCGCGCTGACGCGGTTTTCCCGGACACGTTCTCGTGCAGCCTTCGGCCCGGCATGACGCGCTTAGACGTGCTGATTGCCCTAACTCTATTGCTCACAGGTCTAGTCGCCAAAATCGAGCTGCATGTGCGTCGACAAAGGCCAGCTGCGCGGGGTGGTGCATGATGCGCTCAATAATCCTCAAAGATTGGGAGGTGCAAAACCTTCTAGTCGGGCGCATGACGCAGTTTCGTGTGCCCGCGAAATTGAATGATTCCGGCCGGGTTGTGCTAGGGCGAAAGAACTGGCACGTCGCAGACGTCAATGCGATCAGAGCATGCCCTTGGCGGGCGAATGAAAAGCTGCCCGTCAAAGGCGCATGGGTTATTCGCGGGCACACGGCGTCCCGCGTCGAGGTGCAAATAGTCAGCGTGCGCTTGGATTACGTGCGAGCTATTAGCGAAGCGGATGCAATTGCATGCGGCGCCCGACGCTTTGACGATATTCCCGACCTGTGCATTTACAAGCGCGGCCCTCGCTGGTCAATGCAAAACCCAAAGAACACTGACTACTGCATGCATAGTGCAAAGGATGCCTACGCGTGCTTATGGGAAGCGAAGCATGGCGAAGGATCATGGAAAGAGCCGACCTTTGCCTGGGTAACTGATTTTAGGTTGGTGCAATCATGAACTATTCCTACACCATGACCTGTGTCAATGACTGCTTTTTAGTCAAAGGTAGCCTCCGCGCCGGTGATTTTATTGGCCTAGCGAAACGCGCAGGCAAAGGTGCGGTGCTTTGCCCAAACCTTGCAAGACTTGCCGACGTGAACTTTGCTTGGGGTCAGCCCGAGGCTATCGCAGCGCTGACCGCTCAGATCATCAGCAAGGTGCCCGCGCAGCCAGATCGACTCGCGCAATGGATCAAAATCGGTGAGCACGGCTTATCCAGCATCGCGATGGTCAATCACTTAGCACCTGGGGCAATGCCAACATTGGAATCTGGAATGGGTCGACTAAGCCATCCCCGCGACCCTAGCGACCTAGCGCGCTGCATAAAGTTATTGGAATTTGCACCTGAACTGGTACCGCTTTTCCCAAAAATGGCCGAAGTATCCAGCGTCTGGGCCGGGTTGGTGGGCAATTGGGCGGAATTGTGCAGGCTGATCGAGAGCGAAGCACCGCAGTGGCGCGCTGGTCGCGGAAAGTGCATCAAAACATTCAATCTTATGCGCGAAATTATTGAGGGGAAAACTCCGTGAGCAATCAGTATTCGTTCCAGTTCGGCCCTGAACTTATCGTTGATTTATTTGCCGGTGGCGGCGGTGCTTCACTTGGCATCGAGCAAGCGTTTCGGCGCCCTGTCGATATTTGTGTAAATCACGACGCAGAGGCCGTGCAAATGCACATGGCCAACCATCCGCGCACGCAGGCTAAAGCGCTGGTCGAAGCAAACGTCGGCGCGCTGGTTGCTCTTGAACAATCTTTAGCAAAGGTGGCGTAAATGAAATTTACCGGCAACGCCGCATTCAAAGGCCCTTGGCGCAATCGAAAAACCGGCGACATTTACACTGTTCTTTTCTTGGCTAATGCCAACTCAACGCGGGCTGATTTTGTGCCAACTGTGGTGTATCGCGGACGAAATAGGATGATTTGGGCGCGACCGCTTAGCGAGTGGCCAGAGCGCTTTGAGTTTGCGACAACGATCCATTTTGCGAATGTTGGCAAGACTCCGATGGAGCTGCTTTACAACGTCCCAGCCTGCAACGTCCCGAGCTGGGCACACTATGGCAGTTCTGATCCGGCAAAAATAACGTGCAATGCATGCCTTGCGCTGTTCAGGCATCCGACGCTATGAACAACACCTCCACAATCGGTTACGAAGAACTCAAAGAGCGCACTGGCTATCAGCGCCGGGGTGATGTCGAGCGCTGCCTGAAAGATCAGGGCATCCGCTTTTTTATGGGTCGCGCCGGCGTGTGGACGACGGTCGACCTAGTCAATGCAGCGGGTGGGTTAAAATCTGCGGCGAATACTGAAGAGATCGAAAAATCTAAGCTGTTGGAGATGATGCGATGATTGAGAAAGTTAAAGTTTTTCAGTTAGACGAGTGGGAGTGGTGGGCCGGAACAACACTAGCTGAAACCGTTGAGGCAGCAAAAAAGCATTACGGCGCCGATGGTCACGACTACGAAGATGCGCGCGAATTGGACGATTACGAGTTAGATAAATTTATGTTTTTCGGGGAAGAATCCGCGCAATCATTTCGCGGTCGCCTCGAATGGATCCAGCGAATTTATGAAGCGCCGATGTTTTTTGCGATGACGGAAGCGTAATGCCCCGCACCGGTCGCCCGCGCAAGCTTGATCCCACAATGCCAAAGCACATTGACCCGGCAAAGTTGCCGCGCGGCGTGTTTTGGGATGGCACTCGGTCGCGTTGGTATATCAAAGAAAATGGCAGCACAAAGCGAATCGGTGGCACAGATGAAAAACTATCAGACCTGCACCGGCTTGCCGAGGAACGCACAGGCGTTGATCGCGGTTCGCTGTCGTGGCTATGCGATGAATTCGCAGCGTCACCGCAACATGCCAAGCTATCGCCGTCAACGCAAAAGGACTACGCCTATTGCCGTGGCGTGATTTGTAATTACGCGATGCGCGGCGGCATACTGTTTGGCACGGCCAGCGTAAAAAACATCACGCGGCCTGCGGTGCAAATACTAATTGACGCACTCGCCAAGTCTGGCCCCAGCAAAGCGGCGCACGCTCGGCGCTACCTTTCTCGGGTTTGGGAATGGGCTGCCAATCGTGGCTATGCGGATCCAGTCAACCCGGCAACCGGCATTGATATGCCGACGGAGCGCAAGCAGCGCCGCTTGCCCACGGCTGTCGTCATGGCCGCAATGCTCAAATCTGCATACGCTCGCGGTCAGCAGCAACGTAGCAGCAAGGGCGGTTGTCCGCCGTATCTGTGGGCTGTGGCCGATTTGGCTTATTTGTGCCGACTGCGCGGCATTGAGGTTGTGACGCTATGTGAGTCTGCCGGAAGCGCTGTTGGCATCATGACAAACAGGCGAAAAGGAAGCCGTGACAATGTTGTGTCATGGACCCCAAGACTACGCGCTGCTTGGGATTTCCTGATTGCCTACCGTGACGAAATTTGGACAGCTAGAAAAATGCCGGTACCGATGCGCGCGGAAAACCGGCCGGTGGTTGTGTCGGAAGATGGCGCCGCGCTGAGAAAATCCAGCTTGGACAGCGCGTGGCAGCGATTTATGACGGCGATGTTGGAGGATGGGGAGCTGACGGAAGAGCAGCGGTTTTCTTTGCACGATTTGAAACGACGCGGGGTGACTGATACGCCAGGCACTCGCGGGCAAAAACAAGAAGCCAGCGGGCACAGGTCGGAATCAATGATGGACGTATATGACCTGTCTGTGCCGATTGTGCCGACTTCAGCAAGCTAAAGGATGATCCCGAAACAAATTTCGGGATCATAGGTTAAACCACTGATTTATAAGGGCATCACCATGCAAGTAGAAACAAAGAAAGCCAGCCTAGAAACTCTTTCGGTAACGATACAAGCGTTACACGTGAGCGGCAAGCAAATGACCTTGTCGGTATTTAAGCAGCTTCCAGAGGCATGTCCATACGCCAGTAATGGCAAACTCAATGAAATGAATTTTTGGGGAGTTGTCCGATACTCCATCAAAGACTCTGGCGATCTATGGGTGGTTGCATCGAAGGAAGACTTGCTTTATCGCTGCGACACAACAATGCATCTTAGCTATGCGCGCGCTCAAAGAGATGTGGGACGAATGCGACAGTGCATTAATTGGTGGGCCTCGTGCGACCCGCTTGCCGCATCTTGGAAGCATCCGCTTTCCCCTGAACACCCGTTTCGCGATGGAAGGATTAAGTGGACGGAGGGCGGTTTAACTTCATTGCAAAACGATCTTTTAGAAGTGGAGGACAGATTATCTGTGTGCCAAGAAGCAGAGGCTTCACACGCCACTCTTTGTCGTTTGCCTCAGTTGTTCATTGCCGTTTAAGCCTGACTTTTCCCCGGACTTTTCCCCGCCGTGATTTTTGGCGGGCTTTTTCGGGGATAAGTCTTTGATTTAATTGGTGCCGGTGAGAGGAATCGAACCTCCGACCTACTGATTACGAATCAGTTGCTCTACCGACTGAGCTATCCCGGCATTG
>JAYUUS010000093.1:0-15085 GCA_043754435.1 Rhodanobacteraceae bacterium | reverse complement strand
CACCTAGGCTAGACAACCACGCTGAAATTTTCGGCGGGCGCGCGCGCAGTTCAATCGTTTGGTCGTTATCCACAGCTGCTCCCGTAATCCTGAAGCGTTAAGCATAGCGCCCAATAGCGGACTTCAATGTAAAACCTGTGCCGATTCAATACCCGTGCACGTTGAATAGACCGGCGTCATTGTCTGATACTGTATTCAACTATCGCTAAGCTGTAAATTTATGACGCTATCTGACCTTTCCGTAAAACGCCCGGTGTTGGCGGTGGTGATGAGCGTGCTGCTGGTAGCGCTGGGCGCGTTGGCGTTTCGCGAACTGCCGTTGCGCGAAGTTCCCGATATTGATCCGCCGGTGGTTAATGTAGAAACCAGCTACCGTGGCGCACCGGCGCAGGTGGTAGAAAGTCGGATCACGCAGATTTTGGAAGACGCGGTTGCGGGTATTTCGGGTATCGAGCTACTGTCTTCAGTTTCCAGCAACGGCCGCTCCTCAATCACAATCGAGTTTAGCTTGAATCGCGAGATTGATTCGGCTGCCAATGACGTGCGCGATGCGATTTCGCGCACGGTAGCACAATTGCCTTTGGAGGCGGACGCACCGCAGGTGGCGAAAGTGGATGGCGATGCGGACGTCATGATTTGGATGAATCTAGCCAGCACTGAGCTTGATTCACTGGAATTGGCGGATTATGCGGATCGCTTTTTACTGGATCGCCTAAGCACCATTGATGGCGTGGCGCGCGTGATGATGGCGGGCGCGCCGCGTTACGCGATGCGTATTTGGCTTAAAAATGATGAGCTTGCCGCACGTGGCTTGACCGTGGGCGATGTCGTGGCGGCGCTGAAGCGCGAAAATGTGGAGCTGCCGGCCGGGCGCATTGAATCGGCTGAGCGCGATTTTACCGTGCGCATTCCGCGCGCCTACAAAACCCCGGATGACTTTGCCAATATGGTGATTCGTAAAAGCACGGACGGGCATTTATTACGCTTAAGCGAGGTTGCACGCGTCGAGCTAGGCGCACTGGAAAACCGCGCCTATTTTCGTGGCAACGGACAGCCCCAGGTCGGCCTTGGCATTATCAAGCAAAGCACTGCAAACGCGCTGGATGTGTCACGCGCGGTCAAAGCCCAGGTCGCGATAATTGAACGCGATTTGCCGCCCGGAACCAAGATGGTACTCGCGGTAGACACCAGCGAATTTATCGAGGCGGCAGTGCATGAGGTCTATTTCACGCTGAGCATCACGATTTTGCTGGTGGTAGCGGTGATTTATTTATTTTTAGGCTCGTGGCGCGCGGCGTTGATTCCCGCCGTGACTGTGCCGGTGTGTGTGATGACCAGCTTTATCTTTCTAGCAGCGTTTGGTTTTTCGATCAATTTGTTGACGCTGCTGGCACTGATTTTATCCATCGGTTTAGTGGTCGATGACGCCATCGTAGTGCTAGAAAATTGCCAGCGGCGTATCGACGAGGAGCAGGAAACCCCGCTGCTCGCAGCGTATCGTGGCACCCGTCAAGTGGGTTTTGCGGTACTTGCCACCACTGCTGTGTTGATCGCGGTGTTCGTGCCGATTGCGTTTATGGAAGGTAATTTAGGGCGCTTATTTCGTGAGCTTGCGGTCGCCATCGCCTCCGCTGTCGCGGTGAGCTCCTTCGTCGCCTTATCGCTTTCACCTGCGATGTGCGCAGTACTACTGCGGCCGCACGCACTCGACAAAACTGAACATGGCAGAGTGGGCTTGAGCGGCTGGATTGAGGCGCGAAATGTACAAATGAGCGCAGCCTATCGCCGTTTTTTGCAGCGTTTTTTGGGGGAAATTGGGCTCGGCGTTGGCGTGTTAGGCGTAGCGCTATTGGTGATTTTTGGGTTGGGCAAGATTTTACCCAGCGAGCTAGCGCCAGCAGAAGATCGTGGCTTGTTTTTCGTGACGCTCAACGGCCCCGAAGGTGCGGGTTTTGATTACACCGTGCGGCAATTGGCAGAAGTTGAGAAGCGCATAATGCGCTATGTCGATGAAGGGAAAATTGCGCGACTGAATACCCGAGCGCCACGCGGTTCCGGTGGCTCTAGCAGTGAAGAATTTCAATCCGCGCAAGCCGTAGTCGTGATGCCAAACTGGAATGCGCGCGCTGACAGCACGCAGCAGGTGATGGAGCAAGTTACTAAAGATATCTCCAGCATTCCCGGCGTCCAGGGTTTTCCGCAAATGCGTCAAGGTTTTGGCCGGGGTTTTGGTCAGCCAGTGCAATTCGTGTTGCTAGGCCAAACCTACGAGGAACTGGCGAGTTGGCGCGACTTGCTACTGCCAGAGCTACAAAAAATACCGCAGCTGTTAGGTGTAGACCATGACTACAAAGATACTCGGCCGCAAATCAAAGTTGATATTGATCGTAACCGCGCCGCCGATTTGGGCATCAGCCAAGAAGAAATTGCCAGCACGCTCGACACTATGTTGGGTTCGCGCCGAGTCGGAACATTTGTTAAAGACGGCGAAGAATACGATGTGGTTTTGCAAGCCGAACGC
Organism: Rhodanobacteraceae bacterium; assembly: GCA_043754435.1. Taxonomy (GTDB): domain Bacteria; phylum Pseudomonadota; class Gammaproteobacteria; order Xanthomonadales; family SZUA-5; genus JANNYA01. Next base: position 12,564 of record JAYUUS010000093.1, on the reverse strand, counting down.
GATGCGCGCAAAAGCTCAACCGATGCCACGGGCTTATTTTTACGCACCAGCGCGGGTGGTCAGGCCGCGCTGGTGCCCTTGGCGAGCGTGGTGTCTTTAAGTGAACGCGCCGAGGCCTCGAATCTCAACCGCTTTAACCGCCTGCGTGCGCTCACAATTTCGGCCCGGCTTGCTCCCGGTGCGACCTTAGGCCCGGCACTTGCAGCGGTTGAGGCAGCCGCCAAGCGGGTGCTGCCGCCCCAGGCGCGCTTTGACTATAAAGGCGACTCGCGTGAATTTAAGCAATCTGGAAGCACGGTATTTTTGACGTTTGCACTGGCGCTGCTGGTTGTGTATTTAGTGCTTGCCGGGCAGTTTGAAAGCTTTATCCACCCAGCCGTCATTATGTTGACGGTGCCTATGGCCTTAGCCGGAGCGATGATTGGCCTCTATTTTCTGGGCTCCAGCTTAAATCTTTACAGTCAAATCGGTATGGTGATGTTGGTGGGTTTGGCAGCAAAAAATGGCATTTTGATCGTTGAGTTTGCGAATCAACTGAGGGATTCAGGCTTAAGCGTGATTGAAGCCACCATTGAAGCTTCGGTGGTGCGCATGCGGCCGATCTTAATGACCAGCGTCGCCACTGTGGCGGGTGCTATGCCGCTGATATTCGCCCACGGCGCAGGCGCACAAAGCCGTTATACCATTGGTGTTGTGATTGTTTTTGGCGTCACCATTTCGACCGCACTTTCGCTGTTTGTGGTGCCCGCGCTGTACGCTAAAGTAGCCGGGCTGACGCGTTCCCCCGATGCGCTTGCGCGTGAGATTGATGCTGCTGAGGCACTACTCAAGCGGCCTCCGGCAACGGAGCGTTATTAGGTTTTGCCTGCTAGACTTACACGACTATAAGGTCCAATTCCGTGTCGATGCGCATCCGAACCCGAGTCACCGAAAGAATTTCGCAAAATAGTGCCGCCGAACGCATTGGCGGGCTTGAGCCCGCGTGTCTGGTGGCGATTGCCGGCCCGCTGCTGGGCACGCGCATTGAGCTTGACGGCGCGCCGCTGACGATTGGGCGTTCCTCCGAGTCGGGCTTGACGATTCCACATGCCAGCGTATCGCGCCACCATTGCCGAATTATTCGCGATAACCGCCTTTATGTGCTGGAGGATTTAGGCTCCACCAATAAAACCTTTGTTAACGGCTTGATGATCGAGCGCACCCAGCTTGCCGACGGGGATCGCATCAAACTTGGCGATAGTGTCTTCAAGTTTTTCGAGCTGGGCAGCGTTGAAGCGGATTACCAAAAGCAACTGGTCGATTTAGCCGTCATGGATGAATTGACCGGCATTTCTAATCGCAGACATTTTTTGGCGCTGATTAATCAAGAAATTGCCGAGGCGCGGCGGCAAAATATGAGTTTGGCGCTAGTGATCGCTGATCTGGATTATTTCAAACCCATTAACGACGCACACGGCCATCTGGATGGGGATTTGGTGTTAAAGCGGTTTGCCGAAATTTTGGTGCATGAACTACCGCCGCTGGGCTTAGCCGGGCGTTTAGGCGGCGAAGAATTTGGTGTTTTGCTGCCGGAAGTGTCGGTCGCACAAGCTGTGGCTTACGCGGAAAGCGTGCGCAAACACACCGAGCGAACTTCGCATCAGCTCAGCAAAGCCAGGGTCGGCGTGACCGCGAGCTTTGGCGTCGCTATGCTCAATGATGCGATGCAAGAGCCTGCCGCACTGATGCGTGCGGCTGATGCAAAACTTTATGAGGCAAAAGGTGCTGGCCGCAATCGCGTCGCGCTTTAAGGCCCCACAACAAACGCGAATAAGGCTACAAATGAGCAAAATGGACTGCACCTCAGATTCAACACCAGCCGAGCGCCGTGCGGTTGTGCTGGTGTCGGGCGGCATGGATTCTGCCGTCACCCTAGCTCTAGCAAAGGAGCGCGGATTTACCCCGTATGCGCTGAGCATTGACTATCAACAGCGACACCGCGCCGAGCTTGATGCTGCGCGCAACAACGCAATTGGCCTCGGTGCCGTGCAGCATAAATGCGTGCCGGTCGATTTGCGCAGTTTAGGCGGCTCGGCGCTGACGCAAGACGATATGGCAGTGCCGACCGAACCCACGTTCGGCATCCCGATCACCTATGTGCCAGCACGCAATACCATCATGCTCTCGATTGCCTTAGGCTGGGCGGAAGTTTTGGGGGCGAATGATCTGTTTACCGGGGTCAATGCGGTCGATTTTTCTGGCTATCCAGACTGTCGGCCCGCGTTTGTTTCTGCGTTTCAAGCCTTGGCAAATGTTGCCACTAAAGCCGGTGTCGAAGGCGCAGGTTTACGCATCCATGCGCCCCTGATTGCAATGAGCAAAGCCGATATCGTGCGCGAAGGCCGGCGTTTGGGCATTGATTTTTCTACCACTGTGAGCTGCTATCAGGCTGATAGCCTAGGCCGGGGCTGTGGCGTGTGCGATGCCTGCCGATTGCGCTCTGCTGGATTTGCTCAGGCTGGGGTTGCGGACCCGACGCGCTATTTTTGAGCCTCGACGTGCGAAGATTGCCGCATGTTTCTATCAATCATTTTGCTTAGCATTGGGTTTTCTGTAGGCGCAGCTCTGCTTTTAGCGTTTAGTTTTGCCAGCACCTATCGAGGTTTAGTTCTGCCCGTACAATCCCGCACTGCGGGCTATGTGATGTTGGGTTGCCTTGCCTGCACGCAGCTGTTTCATGCGCGCTTTTTGCTGGCGCAGACGCCGGAATTAGCTAGCCGCAGCTATGTGCTGGTGGTCTATCTACAGTCGATGGGCTTTTACTGGCTATTTTTAGGTCTGCTTCGCCCGCGAGAGCCTCGTTGGCGCATATGGGAATACTGCCTTCCGGTAGCGGTGCTGTTGTGCGGCGCGCTGGTGCCTTTAAGCGCTGCCATTCCATTGGCAATGCTGGGCGGCAGCGTTGCCGCCACGCATTTGAGCCTTTTAGTTTATGCCCTGCGCGCGCAACGGCGCTGGTTCTCGCTTGAGGTTCGCGTATTGGCGCTGTTTGCTTTGATGGCAGCGCTAATTGCCTTGGCAAGTCTATTCGCGCCGATTTTGGGCTGGCGCAATTTCGCGGTGATTTACGCGACGATGATTAGCGCCAGTTTTGCCCTGGTGCTGCATTTGCTGCTGCGTTTTCCCGATATCACTAGTAAAACTGTAGAAGCGGTTGCCACCACTTATGCGGTTTCAACATTGAGCCGGGTGGATTGCGACAAGCATGTCGGCGAAATTAAGCGTTTATTTGAGCTTGATAAAATTTACCAAGATGAAAACTTGAGCTTAAATAAACTTGCGGAGTTAACGCATTTGTCCGCGCACCAGCTTTCTGAGCTGATTAATACCCAATTTCAAATGAGTTTTTCGCGCTTAGTTCGGCAATATCGCGTTAATGCCGCCAAAGCCATGTTAATCGACGAGCCGCGCGCCTCAGTATTGTCAGTTGGGCTATCGGTGGGTTTTAACTCGCAATCCAATTTTTATGTCGCGTTTAAAGAATTCACCGGTGTCGTTCCTGGGCAATTTCGCAAGCAGCTAATGACAAGCCAAAACTGAGCAAATCCTAGTTAGCACCGATTCGTCTTTGCGAACGCAGTGAAGCAATCTTGTTTTTTACTCGACGCGTATGGAGATCGCCACGTCGCTGCGCTCCTCGCGATGACGAATCTTTCGCGGAATTTTCTTAAGTTAATGGCATTGGCTTTTGCGGGGATCCAGGCGCTCAGAACCCAAAATGATCATTTGAGAGTTTTTAACTCCCTGATTTCATTGATCTAAATCGGCTCATCAAAACTCTTGTTCCAGAACGATCAAAACAGAAGCCCAGCAAACTCGCAAAAGCTAACTTGGCTTCGGGTTTTCCCCAAGGTGGTTTTTCTGTAGGCTTAAACAAGGAGATTTTTTGATGTTAAATATTGCTTATGTAGTATATTTAGTTATTTCAATCGCGATGACGATTTGGGTTGCACGCGTTTTATCCAAAAGTGGTGAAATATTTTTAATCAAATGTTTTGCGCAAGACCAAGAACTTGCCCAGTCAACCAACCGCCTGCTGGTTATTGGGTTTTATTTAGTCAATATTGGCTTTATTTGCTTTCGCCTCGGCGGTTGGAACATTGATGAGATTAATTTAATTCCTGACGTGGGTTCCAGAGTCGGCATTTCAATTTTGGTGCTTGGATTGATGCATTTTTTCAATATGATCATGATCGCCAAATTCGGCCGCACAGTAAGTGATTGGGTGCATGTCAGCGCCGAATACACCCGTGATGAAGGATTGCCGCCACCGATGCCGCTTACAAAGAGGCCGCTAAATTTCTAAAATTTGAAATTTTTCATCATTAGCAGCACATGCATAGCGGCTACGCAACTCCGGCAGCTATGCAATTGTGGCGCTCCGATGGTGACGACAGGAAACGATCATGGCTTAGCCCTGTGGCATACGCGGCGGCGATGTACAATCAAGCGATGATTTTTGACCCCAGCCGCCTGACGCTGCCGCCCTTGGCGCTTTATATTCACCTGCCCTGGTGCGTACGAAAATGTCCATATTGCGACTTCAACTCGCATCAGCAGCCCAAAACCATTCCTGAAAGTGATTACATCCGCGCCCTCTTAACAGATTTAGAGCAAGACTTGCCTGCCGTCTGGGGGCGGCCGGTGGTGAGCATCTTTTTTGGCGGCGGCACACCGAGCCTGTTTTCCACCGAAGGCATTGATGCCATCCTAACCGGTGTGCGGTCGCGCCTAACCGTGCGGCCGGATGCCGAAATTACCCTGGAAACCAATCCGGGCACGGCTGAGTTTGGCCGATTTGAGGGCTATCTTGCCGCAGGCGTCAACCGTATTTCTTTTGGTGTACAAAGTTTTGATGATGTGAAGCTTAAACGCCTAGGCCGCATTCATAGCGCCGGGGAAGCGCAGCGCGCGTTTGCATTGGCGCGCAAAGCGGGAGTGCAAAACATCAATATCGACTTGATGTATGCGCTGCCCGCACAGACCGAAGCCGACGCCTTATCCGATCTTAATCAGGCCCTAGCGCTAGCGCCTGAGCATATTTCCCACTATCACTTAACACTTGAGCCAGACACGGTTTACGCCAAATTCCCGCCGCAAGACTTGCCCGACGAAGATAGCGCGTGGGCGATGCAGGAAGCCTGTGAGGCCCGGTTGAAAGCCGCGAACTTCGAGCATTATGAAGTTTCCGCGTACGCTAAGACGGGCTTTAGAAGCACGCATAACCAGCTGTATTGGCGCTTCGGGGACTATTTGGGCATCGGCGCCGGCGCGCATGCAAAAATTACTGATTTGGCAAGCGGGCAAATCACCCGCACAGCAAAGCAAAAAATACCCCGGCTTTATCAAGAATGCGCCGGTACGCCAAGTTCCTGGGTAGAGCGCCGTGTGCTTAGCCCGGCCGAGCTGCCGCTCGAATATATGCTCAACGCACTCCGGCTTTTTGAAGGCGTCCCGAGCCGTGATTTTGCCAAGCGAACCGGCATGGAATTGACCGAACTTGCTGGCTATCACCGCGCATTGAAGCGCGGCTTGCTGCTCGACGATCACGGCATATTGCGTGCTAGTGATTTAGGACAACGCTTCTTGAATGACTTAATTAACGAATTTTCGTAGTTAGCCGAGAAATTTAAAGTCCGTTCGCTTTACAATAGGAATTCACATTTGCCTCGTCTGCTTTCAGTTTTTCGGTAACCGCCTCAGCATCGAGTGCAAGAACTGAGCCATCAGGCGCTTTCTCCCTCACCAGACCGCCCTGCTTGAGTACCGAAATACGTTTGCGCATTGAGCTGCAGTAGCTTGTTAATTCAGTACGTTGCTCTGGGCTAAGTTTAGGTTTTGCGGTGCCAGACGAACTAGCGTTTGCTGTTGTGGCCGCATCTGTGGGCGCAGGGGGCGGTGCTTCTACACTTTTGTAAATGCGTACTTTTTCGGTAGCCTGACCTCGGGGCGGTGAAGAGTCAAAATGCACCTGACCGTTCGCGTCGGTCCACTTAAAAATTTTCCCCGCTGCAATTGCAGACGTGCAAAAACCAGCGGCGGCAGTTAAGATGACCAATACTAAAGCAGTGATACGCACGGGTTTTGCTCCATTTTTAAGAATTTTGGTGTGGCTGATGCCATTGAAGGCATGATGAAGGTATCAAAGCTGCCGATCACCCCCGCCGACATGAATAATGCCCTGTATGACTGTCTGACGCAATTCCGTTGAGAACCCAAGCCCACCGCCAATTTATCGACCCGACTCAAGCGCAGTTTTTGCACCTAATCAATCGCTGCGTGCGCCGATCTTGGCTGTGCGGGCTGGATAAAGCCGAACCCAGCGCGTCTTTGGCGGGCGCAAACGTCACGCTGAGCTGGCATTATTAGCGCTAAAGATTTAGCTGGATATTGCCTAGGGGCGCACGCAATGGCTTTGAACCCGATCACTCAACTCATGCATGACTGGCGCATGGGCGCTGAGGGTGCAGAAACGCGGCTTTTGAAAATGGTTTACCCAGCAATGAAAGAAATCGCTGGCAGGCAATTGCGCCAAGCAAAACAATTCACCCTGCGCCCGACCGAGTTGGCAAACGACGTATTCATGCAAATGCGCAAGAGTTTTGGCCAAGACACCGAAAACTCGACGCAGTTTTACGCGCTCGCCGCGCACATGATCCGCTGCATTATCGTTGATCACATTCGTGAGGTGAAGGCGCAAAAGCGCGGGTCGGAGTTTGAGATTGTAACGCTGGAATTTGCGCGCCAGGAAACCGTGGAAAACGAGGTCGAACTTACCGATTGGCTGGCTTTAGATAGCGCGCTAACTTCCCTAGCCGAGGAAGATCGCCGCCACGCCACACTGGTGGAGCTGCGCTATTTTATGGGGATGAGCATCAAAGAAGCGGCTGACGTTATGGAGATTTCAACGGCAACTGCCGACCGTATCTGGCGTTATGCGCGTGCTTTTCTCGCCAAAAAACTAGGCGGCATTGCGTCTAGCGGCGAACCCTATGCAGCTGTAAGCGTATGACCAAGATACAGTGGTTTGAGTTACTGATCGAACTTACGCCCCACGCACAGGCGCAAAAACTAAGCGAATTACTGCTAACTGAGCCCGCACTCGCCGTTGAGTTGACCGAGCTATTGGCGATAGATGCAGCTGAAGCCAGCATCGACCCTGCTGCGAACGAAACCACGCCGTTCGACACCGTCTCGCTTAGCGTCGCGATCACCGGCGCGGTGCAGTCGCGCAGCAGCATTCCCCAATTTGAGTTACTCGGGCTGTTGGGCCAAGGCGGCATGGGCGAAGTTTGGCGTGCCAAGCGCGTGGTGGCGGGTATTGAGCAAATCGTCGCGCTCAAAATCCTCAAACTAGAAAGCGACAGCAAGGATCTGCAAGAGCGCTTTGCGCTCGAACAGCGCACCTTGCTCAAGCTAACTAATCCCAATATCGCGCGGCTACTGGATGCCGGTGTCGCGGGCGATGGCCGCCCGTGGATCGCTATGGAGCTGGTCGAGGGCGTTCCAATTACCGAGTATTGCGATCAACACAAACTCAATGTGCCCGCGCGGCTTAACCTGTTTCGTCAAGTGATTGCCGCTGTGCAATACGCGCACGATTATTTCATCGTGCACCGCGATATCAAGCCAGATAATGTCTTAGTCGATGGCAGTGGCACCGTAAAGCTGCTCGATTTTGGCATCGCCAAAAGTCTAGATCGACACGCGCCGCACACCTTGACGCAGCAGCGCTTTTTCTCGCTTTACGCAACCGCACCGGAACAATTATTAGGCAGTTCCGTTTGCGTAGGCACCGATGTTTACGCGCTGGGCGGGCTGTTGTATGAACTATTGAGTGGCGCGCCGCTGATTAGTCGAGAGCTAAAAACCCCGGCCCAGCTGCAAGCCTTTATCGTTGAAAAAACCCCGACGCTGCCAAGTAAAGTTGTCGATGCAGATGCCGCAGCGAATCGCAGCGCGACAAGTATCTCCAAACTCAGCGCGAACTTGCGCGGCGATTTAGACCGCATTGTGCTGCACGCCCTGCGCAAACTGCCCAGCGAACGCTATCCGTCAGCGCGCGCATTTGACGAGGATATCGCCGCCTATTTAGAACTACGCCCTGTAAAAGCGGCGGGTCAAGGCAGCGGCTATCGCGCGAAAAAATTTCTACGGCGGCATTGGCTGGCCGCCAGTGTTTCGGCGCTGGCTTTGCTTGGCCTGATAACGCTGACGGTGCTGCTGGGCTTGCGCGGCAATCAGCTGTTGCTGTCGAAAAATCAGCTGCAGGCATCTAATGTCGTCGCCCGCAGCCAACAAACTCGCGCCGAGCAAATCACCCGCGTGCTGACCGACGCCTTCCAAGCCGCCGATCCCAGCCAAAACCGAGGCAATGAAGTCAAAGCCCGCGAAGTGCTTGACCAAGCTGCGCGCCGATTGAACGACGCCGGACTTGATCCAGATTCCTTCGTCAAATTAAGCGTAACGCTGGCCAACGTGTACCGCTCACTCGGGCTTATTAAAGAAGGCCAAACCTTGGCTGAAGCTGCCAAATTACAAGAGCAAAAAATTCAAAGCCCAGAGATTAGAATGCAGCTCTTGCATTTATTTGCACGAATCTACGGGGAGAGTGGGCAACAGGTGCTGCGGGTGCAGGCGGTGGCAGCGGCGGGAAAAGTAATCGGGGTGACGGATCCAGAATTGTTGATTGATCAGCGGATGTTGGAGATTGATTTGATTTCCATCAATGGCAGTGATCGTTCTGATATCGCGTTGGCAAAAACATTAGATGAACAAACAGCGCGGCGATTTGGACCTACTAATGTGCTGGCGCTCAAAACTGCTCAGTACTATCTAGATTTACTCAGCTCGGTTGATGCCGGTAACGATGCACTTAAAATAATTAGTGATCGACTTGGTGATGAGGACGTTGATGTTCTGAATACCTTACAATTAGATTTGATCATTCAACGAATTTATATTTATCAAACTTCAAATCGCTTTGATGATGCTTTTTCTGATATTTCAATTGTCAAAAAAGCAACTGAACGACTGTACGGAACGGAGCATCGGCGATATGTTTCAATACTTTCAATTGAATCGGGAATACTCGCTGACACTAAAAACTATGCTCAAGCAAAAATAGTTTTGATGCGATATATGGCAATATTAGACCGCATTTATCCGCTTAATTACCCGATTCATGCACTCGCGTTGAATAACCTTGCTGAACTTCAGAAAAAAATGGGAGATCTCGGCGAGGCAGAAGTAAACATTAAAAAGGCAATTGAATTAGGCAAACAATTTTGGAATGACGATCACGGCAATATTGGTTCTTTCAAAACCAATCTTTGTGAAATTTTGGTGAAGCAAAAGCGTTTCTGGGAAGCAGAACCAATATTGGTCAAGCTTATCCGCGATAGAGAAGTAGCCGGTAATGATATTTTAACCACTCACAATGCACGACGTTATTTGGATTTAGCCAGAATTTATGGTGAAACTGGCAGGAAGCCATTGGCGATAGCTGTTTTGAAAAATTTAGCTGAAAAAATTAATTCATCTAATCTCGGAAAGGTTAAAGGGCCTGATACTTTGGAGATTGAAAAATCACTTATTGAACTTCAAAAAAAATTCACAAATTAATATTATAATAGGAATAGTAAATGTTTAAAATTTTTAAAAATACCGTCATAGGCTTGGCGTTTGCTAGTTCAAGCGCTTATGCTGCCAATTGCCACTTGGCATCTCCAGTTAACAGTGTTATAGATCTAAGAGATGGCGGAATTGGGTTTGCTGTCGACTCAAGTGCTACTATAGCTAACCCCGACGCAGTTACTGGTGGAGAATGTAAAACCCAACTGCGTGCGACAAATCTAGATGCGCCGCGCTCGAAAATTCTTCAAGACTTTATCGAAGCTGGATCACTTCAAAGTTTTTCACATACTATTGAAATTTCGAAGGTATCCTTGCAAGGCAATGGGGGAATGAGATTTATGCACATTGACTTTAATTATTCATATCCTTCATATTTAGACCTATATATCTATCCAGGCCCGATTGCACAAGGCAGTACGGAAGCGTCAACTTACCAGATTATTGGGTCTTGGAACAGTGTCGGGCCAGATGGTGTCGCGCTGCCTGCGAATTATATTTATTCGGGTTGGCTTCCAGTTTATACGACTGAAACTCCAAATGTTATTTTGAACTGGCAATATATTAATTATGGCCTGTGGGACGGCATGCGCTTGGATCTGAATATTGGCAAGAATATTGTTCTGCCCATTAGCGTCTATCCGCCGCCAGATACTCAGGCTGGGATGCCGTGGGGGCAACAGAAGTTTTATCCCACCACCTATATTATTGGCAGTTTGTCAAAAACAGATCTAGTACCGCAATCGTCATTCTTTCTGAAAGCCACCTCTGTTTGCAGTCGATCAAACGGGGTTACAACTACAGTTGGTAATTGTTTTTCTTTCCCATAAGCCAATTAAAAAGGTCCCAATCGTTGGGGCCTTTTCGTAATTTAAGTTTTGCTCCCAAGACTTTCAAATGATTATTGAGTCTCCCAGGGTTCGGATGGGTTCGGATGCCCAATAACATCCAAACCGCTGTGAATTACGATAAATCTGAATAGTTGTTACTACAACACATGGCGCGTTACAAAGCCACGATAAGTGTTACTGCATTCATCTGTGCCAGAAACATAAATGCCGCGCGTGCGGTCTACTTCTAAGCCCAACACACGAAACGTGCCAATGCCGCCTGTGGGTGCGCTCGGGCAGTTATTGAACTCGACAACACCTTGTGTACCAAAGCTGTAGTCAAGCCCAAAGTTATTGGTCGCCATCAGACGTGCTTTGGAAACCCCATTAGCATTTTGGCTACCCAAAAATACCAGTCGGTCGTCAGACTTTGCTGGGTCTGCTTGCGAAAAAATCGGGGCACTTTCAATGTCTTGTACAAAAGGTACGCCTGGCGCGACTACTACCCCGTTGAATCCGTATGTTAACAGTGGTTGCCCTATGCCATTAAAACCGTAAATTGTCGTGTTCGAGCCTGATTGACCAGCCAGCATGATCGAACCGTCGCCCCGCACGGCGATCAAGGCTTTTGTGGCGTTACCGCCTGATGCCACGCCATTGACACCAAATGCCGCATCGTAGCTGCCAGTACTCAAAAGGCGAACAACGGCTACGCTGGTGCCGAAAGTTCCGCAGGATGGGTTGTTGTAGCAGCCTGATGTTCCCTCAGTGGCCAACAGAATGCGGCCCTTGATTCCGATGATAATTTTGCCGATTGGCGTGCCAATGTTTACCGCACCGTTTGTGCCAAACGCCAAGTCTGGAGTGCCGTTCAACTTATAAGCGCCAATGATCGACGACGAGTTGAATCGCACATAAAGTCGGTCAAAGGCGCTGTCATATTCAACTTGCGATACGAGCGGGTTGGATACAGTGCTGACACCGGCCGGTATTGGCATACTGACGGGCAGATCCGTACCCAATGTCGGCACTATATAGAGCCGTGGCGATACTGCCCCGGAGCCATTCACAACAACGGCGAATCGTTGGCTATCAATTGGCGCAACAAGTACTGTCGATGCACCACCCGGAAGATCCAATGTGACGCCGCCATTATTTCCGTCGGAAGGTCGTAGACGACGCACCAGCGTGCGTTCGCCAACGCCGTCGATATAGGTTCTGGTGGCGCTATAGACAGCGCCATCTGCGCCAACGCGAATGTCACCTGCGGAAAATGAACCTGCACTGGTGAAGATCGTGCCATTACTACCCCAATTCGGGTCCAGATTGCCAGGAGCAGCAAAAGCGCTTTGCGAAAATAGGCCAAGCGTCAGCGCGGCCAGAACGGTAAGACTGTTTTTCATGATTATTCTCGAAAAATTAGGAAGGACGAGGCGCGATAGAAGCTAAGTGCTCGCGACTCATGGTTAATGTCGGAAAAACCAGAGAAACTCTATCAATGAAATATGAATAAAAATTCATGATGGCAAGAGATTAGCGCTATTTCACCCGGTTGTTATGCGTGGCAACCGCCTTTGGCGAAACCTATTGCTATGACGCCAGCGGCAATGTCGTCAAAAACGGTGTGGAAGCCGCCAAAGGCAGCGCCGGATCCGAATATCGCGCCATCGAATACAGCACCTTCGATATGTCGACCGAGATGCGCAAGTATAAAAACGGCGCATTGATCGGTGCGGTCAGCTTTAAATATGGCGCCGATCGCAGCCGCTATATGCGTATTGACGCCAGCCCAGCCGCAGCGGGATTAACGGCGGAAAACGAGACTACTTTTTATGTCGGCAGTGTCGAATTCTTGGTCGGGCGCAACACTGCACGGCGCAGTATTGGTGGCGTGTTAACTGCGTATCAAGCCGGTACCAATGACAGCTTGAACGGCGAACGCGTGTATCAGTTTATGGATCATTTGGGCTCGATTGAAGTGCTGACTGATCAAAACGCAACCGTCACTCAGGGCAACAGCTTTGATGCCTGGGGCGAGCGGCGTCAGTACAACGGCGTGGCG
>JAYUUS010000092.1:0-4991 GCA_043754435.1 Rhodanobacteraceae bacterium | reverse complement strand
AGGCTTATCTCGCATGCGGCTCAGTGTGCGCCAAACTCCGAAAAGTCGCTCCGTTTGACAAAAAATTGTGCTTACTGAGGATTAGCGCTAATCAGGTCCTGGGAAGCGCGACAAATGCGATTTTCATTGTTTAATTTCTTCTGTTCGACTTGGCGCGCAAGTTACCGCAAACTCGGGCCAACTTCCAAAGCTTCGAGCGAACTATGCGTGACGTTAAAACTTGTTTTGCCTGGGCAAAATATGCAACTCAAAATCTTTGCCTAAGCTTAGCGCTGATGCTGCTTTCCCCTGTCGCTTTTGCCACCGATGAAGGTGAGCCGCCACTGGGGCGTTTGCCGCAAACGGTGCAGCCTACACATTACAAAATTGCGCTGGAGCTTGATCCTAAGCTTGAAACCTTCAGGGGCGACGTGGAAATTACCGCGAAGCTTGCGAAAGCGCAGGATTTTATTTGGCTGCACGGCAATGCCTTGGAGGTCAGCCAAGTCTCAGTCAGTACCACAGATGGCGATTTAGTCGGCAGCTATCAGCAAATGGATTCAAGTGGTGTGGCGCTTTTGCGGTTTCCGACTGAATTGGCGAAAGGTGAAATCAAGCTTCGGCTGCGCTACACCGCAAGCTACAGCAAAAAACTTGATGGCCTTTACAAAGTGATGGATGCTGGAAAACCGTACTTATTTACCCATTTCGAGTCAATCTTTGCGCGGCAAATGTTTCCCAGCTTCGACGAGCCGGGCTTTAAAACGCCGTTTGATGTGTCATTAAAAATTCCGGCCGATATGCGTGCGGTTTTCAACACCCGCGAAGACTCGAATGGCATCGAACGGGATGGCGATATGCAGTGGATTAAGTTTCAAACCACCAAAAAGCTACCGACTTATTTGCTGGCAGTCGTGGTTGGGGACCTTGATATTGTTGAACATGCCGCGATTCCCGCCAGCGCCATCCGTGCTGAGCCGATTCCCTTTCGCGGTGTCGCAACCGCCGGCAAAGGCAAGCTGATGGGCTATGCGTTAGACAACACCGCGCCAATCGTTGCGAAACTAGAGGAATAGTTTGCTACTCCCTATCCGTTTGAGAAGTTGGATATTATTGCAGTGCCGGATTTCACCTCGGGTGCAATGGAAAATGCGGGCGCCATCACGTATCGCGAGCAATTGCTGCTGATGAAACCAGATGCGCCAATCAGCCAAAAAGTAAGCTACACCAACGCACACGCGCACGAATTAGCGCATCAGTGGTTTGGCAATTTGGTGACGCCCGTCTGGTGGGACGATATTTGGTTGAACGAGGCGTTTGCGACGTGGATGGCGGCAAAAATTGGTGCGGGCGCGCAGCCAAGTTTCAATTTTCAAAATCGAATTCAGTCTGGTGCGATCGGCGCGATGGACTTGGATAGCTTCAAAAGCGCGCGGCAAATTCGCAATGCAGTGGCGGATAAGAATGAAATTATCGGTGCTTTCGATTCGATCACCTATCGCAAAGGCGGTGGCGTGTTGGCAATGTTTGAATCTTATTTGGGTGCGGACAATTTTCGTGCCGGTGTGCGGCTTTATATGCAGCGCCATGCCTATGGCAGCGCGAATGCAAAGGACTTCCTACAGGCGCTAGCGGATGCCTCTAAAGACGCTGCGGTGGTGCCGGCATTTGAAAGCTTCCTAACGCAAAATGGCGTGCCCAAGCTGAACGTGGCGCTGCAATGCAACAAGGGTAAAGCCACGCTTGCGATGACGCAGTCGCGCTTCCAATCCTTTGGTGCTCAAGAAAATAGTGCCCAGAAAAACAACGCCCAGCTTTGGCAGGTGCCCTTGTGTTTTAAGTTTAATGACGGCGCTGAGGTCAAATCGCAGTGTGTATTACTTGATTCGGCAATAAGCGAAGTTGCCATCAACAGCAAACGTTGCCCAACTTGGGTGCTGCCAAACGCGCAGGGTGCAGGTTACTTCCGCGTTGAGCTGGAGCCGAGTAATTGGATGCAGCTGTTGAAAATCACTAACCGTCTAAACAGCGCTGAAATTTTGGCGCTGCAAGATGCGCTGACAGCGGGGGTGTTTTCTGGCTCGATTACCAGCGAACAATACCTTGAGCGCGTCGCGAAAATTATCCAAACCGGCTCATCGGATGCGATTGTAGCTTCGCTGTCAACCTCGCGGTTTGTATTTGATTACCTGTTGGAGCCATCAGAAAAATCGAACAGACGCGCCGCTGCGCTTTATGCGCGACCGGCAAAGCTGCTCGGCCTGGATGCCAACACTGAACTAGACAAAACTGCGCCCGCTGCTAGCGCCGAGCAGCGCTTACGCGTGCTGGAATTTGTTGCGCAAACCGGGCGCGACAAGAGCTTGCGCAAAACTCTGAGCGCGCGCGGCAGCGCTTTTTTAGGTCTTGACGGCAAAGCAGCACAGCCGAATGCGGTGAAGCCAGACTTGCTTGAGCTAGCACTCGCGGTAACGCTGCAGGAACGCGGAGCGCCCGCAATTGCAGAGCTCAAGGCTCAGCTGTTGGGCTCCAGCGATGCGATTTTTCGCGTCCAAGCGCTGCGGGCTTTAGGATGGGTCGAAAATGCGGATCAGACCGATGCACTGCGCGATTTTTCACTCGACGCGTCGTTACGCGGCAACGAAGTTTTGCTGATCTTGAGCACGCAGGCCAATCAAAAAGCAACCGGCGACGCGCTTTGGCTTTGGTTACAGAATAATTTTGAAAAAGTGCTGGCGCGCTTAGGCGAGAAAACCCATGCGCAAGTGCTCGATCTGGCCGCAACCCGCTGTGACGCTGCTGGTGAAAAATCCATACAAGCGTTCTTTGCGCCAAAAATCAGCACCATTATCAACGGCCCACGCGCATTTGCGATTGTCATGGAAAAGACTGCGCGGTGTCGGGCTTTGCGGGAACGAGGTGGAAAGTAGTTGAAATTGAAAAGGCGGCGAACGGCTCTTTCAGATTAGGCTCAAAAAAAACCCATACTCCACATCAGTTTGAATCGCACCCCTAGATAATTCAGCATGCCCAACCGCGCCAAACTCGAAGCTTTCCACGCCGATCAGCGATCCCATACGCTCACCCAGAGCGCGCCTTTGCTGGCGCGCCAGAATCAACCCGTGCGCACCACGATCGCCATGCTAGCCATTGATGGCGCGCTTGCATCCAGCTTGACAGCAGATCGCGGACACGCAGAAATCATAAGCCAAACTGGCACCCAAATGCCCTCCATCAGCCTGCAATCTAAGATGTCTCGGATCCTAAACTCAGATTTATCTGATCCCAATCGCTCAGACTTGCGGCCAGCATCAACCCATGACTACCGCCCGATGCGACCTCATGCCGCCGGGCCAATCCGGCACCTTTCACCTCGTCGCACGCTGTGTGCGCCGCAGTTTTTTGTGGGGCTTTGATCGCTATTCAAACCAAAACTACGACCATCGAAAACCATGGGTCGTGCAGCGGATTTTGCTGCTGAGCAACGCTTTCGCGGTTTCTTTGTTGAGTTATGCGGTGATGTCGAATCACCTGCATTTGGTGATTGCAAATCAGCCAACAGCCGTAACGGCGTGGTCAGACCAGGAAATCGCCGAGCGCTGGGTGCGTATTTTTCCACCTAAACGCGCCAAAGATGCGCCCGCAAAAGTTAGTCGATTGCTGGAAAGGCCCGAGTATTTGGCAGTGCTGCGCGGACGCTTGAGCAACTTGTCGTGGTGCATGTTGACATTGCAGGAACCGATTGCTAAGCGGGCGAATACCGAAGACGGCGTCAAAGGCCGGTTTTTTGAAGGCCGCTTCAAAAGCCAGATTTTGCTCAGTCAAAACGCCATTTTAGCGGCGATGGCGTATGTCGATTTAAATCCGGTGCGTGCAAAAATCGTCGGCAGCCTGGGGAAAAGTAAAAACACCGGAATTAAGCTGCGCATGAGGAAACTTGCGAAAAATCAGTCGCTTGCAAGCGAGTTCTTGGCTCCGATTGCGGGCTTGGCGACGTTTCAGCTGCCAAAGTTGAGTGAAGCCGAATACATTGAATTTGTCGACCAAACCGGACGAGTTTTGCACCCCGGAAAGCGCGGCGTAATCGGTGCGCATGAACCGCCCGCGTTGCGCAAGCTGGGCCTGGATATGCAGCACTGGACAATGAAAGTGAAAGGCATTGGCTCCGGCTACTGGCGTGCGGTTGGCACGGCGGAAGAATTGATCGAAAAAGCTGCAGAGATTGGTCAAAATTGGCTTTGTGGCGTCGGATTTGCGAGATTTTTGAAAAGCTAGAGCGACAAAGTAGGATTATTTTGACGCTTCGGCGTCTGGAGGCGTTGCTTAAAAGAAAATAGCCTGGGGCTTAGGCCAAGCTATTTTGGTTGGTTGCTAATTAGATTGATCGGATTTCGGAGTGGCTTGATTCTTTGGCAAATTTTGCGTGTCCGAGTTTCTCGCGATTGGCGGGTGGTGGGTAGTTTGGAAGAATTGCTTGAGAAAGCGAACGAACTCAAGCAGCGCACGCTGTTTGGCATTGGTTTTGCGCGGGTTTTGAAAAAGATATGATTGAAAATGAAGGGTTTTTTGCCGCGCGCAAGCGGCTGGCGGCGTTGGGTTCGGATAAGTTCGGGCGCAATTTTGACGCTCAATGATGGAAGGAAGCGAATCAACTGGCGGCGGGTTTTAGGTTGCTACCAGGTTTTGGGTAAAAACGGGCTAAAAGTGCGTGTCCGGCGGCTGGGCTTGGGCTGGCTTGCAAGTAGGCTTATCTCGCACGCTCCGTTTGACAAAAGATTGTGCTTACTGAGACCTGAATCCGTGACCCATTTTATTCCACGCACAGTTTAAGCGGTTCACCTAGGTGATTTACCTGCAAGTGCGCGTCGAACGCCGATTTGCATCAATCATGTTCAAATAATTTAGTAATCTCAGCCATTACCCACGCCGCAACCGCCCGGCGATTGCGCGCCGGGTGGCTTATTTCGACTAGCTAGCGGCGCTGCTTTGGACTTTCACGGTGTTCACAAACA
>JAYUUS010000091.1:0-15198 GCA_043754435.1 Rhodanobacteraceae bacterium | reverse complement strand
CTTGGCAGGCGCTGATGCGTGCAGGTTGGTCAAGTGCCCAGTTGCGGCCGTTGCTATTGGCCCTGCGCCAATTAATTAAAGGCTGTGACCGGCTGCGGTTAGCCAGTTTGCGCAAACGCTCGAATGATCTGGAATTGATGCTGGTGCCTTTTGTGACCGGCCTTGGCGTGATGGGGGACAGTGGGGCTGCATTAAAGCCGCATGCAGATCAAACGCGCGCGATTGAAGCGGCGGTTTCGGCCCTGACCAGTAGCGTATTAGCGGTTGATTTAGGGCCGTCGTTACCCGGCTTTTTATTGGCGAATGCGGCAAATGACGTATTAGTTGCGGCAGCGCACGCATCGGCATCGGTGCCAGCACCCGCACCTGTTGCAGTAGCCCCGGAAAAGCCAGTAGCCAAAACCTTAGTCGCGCGCTTAACGGATGCCAATACCGTCGTGGTACTGCGCGCGGACGCTGATTTAGCGGCCGGTTTAGTGGATGCCTTGAAGGAGCGCGGGCACCGGATATTGGAGCTTTCAACCACACAGGCATTGGAGCAATTTTTGCTGCAAACCATGCCGGGCGCAGTCATTGCCGATGCACGCTTTCTTAATGGCATTAGTCGCCAGCTAAGCGCGCTCAAGGCGCGTCCTGGTACGGCAGAAGTTGATGCTGCGGTGGTGGTTATTTCGGACCGCCGCGATTTGGGACGTCGTTTGCTGGCCAATCGCAATGGTGCGGTGGGCTATTTTGAAGAACCGGTCGACGTATTAGAAGTTAGCGCGGTGCTGGCGCTAAAAACGCCCAAAACCGCCGTTGAAGCGGCGCATCGCGCGTTACTGTGTACCCATAATCAAAATTTTAGTGAAGAATGCGCGCGTTGGCTAATGACGGCGAATGTCGCCACGCGGATTGAGCCCAATGTTATTGGTGCGCTGGCAGCATGTTTGGACTACGCGCCTGAAGTGCTGCTGATTGATGCATCCGTCAAGCAAGACGAGGCGTTGCGTTTGGTGACTGAGCTGCGCCGCCATGCGCGCCATGCGCATTTGCCGGTCGTGCTGTTTGCCGGGCTAAACAGCTTAGCTCAGCGCGAACGTGCGATTGCGGCTGGTGCCGATGAATATCTGATTGAACCGGTCAAACAGCGGCATTTGATGAGTGTCGTAGCAGCGCGATTAGAACGCCTGAGTCTTTTACGCCAGACCGGCGCTAGCCCAAAAAGCCATTCCGGCATGCTGAGCCGAGCTGAATTTTTAGCTGAATATGCACGCCAGCCCGAGCTTGCGCTGATCTTTATATTGATCGATCAAACCGAGGCGCTAGGTGCTAGCTATCCGGTTTCGGCCTTTGATCAGCTTGATGCCGGCATTGCCGCCTTGCTTCGCCCGAGGCTTAAAAATAAAGAGCTGCTGGCATACTTTCAGGACGGTCAGTATTTGCTAGGCGTGCGCACCGGTAGCGATCAAGCGGCGGCAGAAATGCAATTAGACGAGCTGGCCGAAAAGTTACGCCGAAGCGTGGAACAAGCGCGCATCGATTTAGGCAATGGTCCGGAAAAATTGACCGCGAGCGTGGCCTGGATACGCCGACAGGGCGAGCAGTTGTCGCAGCAAAAAGGTGCGGAACATGCGCTGCACTTAGCCCGGCATGCGGCGCGTTCTTTGAAAGAAAGCGGCGGCAATCAGGTGCGCTCGTCAAGCACCGTAGAGCTGAGCAATCCCAGCAATAAAGCCGCGCGCGCTGATGTGCCGATATTATTGACCTTGCAGCCGTTGCTGTGTGTTTTGGGCAAACTTCAGGGGCAATACTTGGCGAATTTTTGGTGGGAAAGCACGGTCGGGCGTAGTGAAGCCGCGCGCGGTGATGCCGGGCTTACTCGCTATGCGCAGGCAGCTGCGCAAGCGCGTGCGGCAGGCCATATCGCCGCATTTGATCGGCGCATCTTATTAGCCGCGCTGAACCGGCGCAGTGAAGAGCTTAAGCGCGGCCGGCAGGTGCGCCTATTCGTACAAATTGGCGTGGAAAGCGTTACCGACGGCGCGCTGTGCTCCTGGTTGGCGCAGCAGCTCAACGGCCTCAAACTTTCGGGCAGTGGATTAAGCGTTTACGTCGAAATTAACGCTGCTTTTACGCATCCAGGCGCATGGCAGCAGCGCATTAGCGAGCTGCATAGCTTAGGAATGCGCGTCGGTTTATTACTCAATTCACTCGATTCCGCGCAGCAAACCATGATCGCTTCTGCGCAATACGACTTTGCTATTTTGCCCGAACGCCCAAATGCAGACGTTTACGCGCAGTTTGAGGACAGCGTCGATGACGAGGGTATTGCTTTTGCCGAGCGTGATACGGCTTGGCTCCAGCTATTGCGGCGTGTGCGCGAGCGCGGCTCGGTCAGCATTGTGCCCGGCGTGGAATCACGCATTGAATTGGATCAGCTGCGCTCCTTGCGGGTTGATTTTGTCGCCAGTGATGTGCTGGCCCCGGCGTCGGATGCGGCGGATTTTGATTTTGCTAGGTCGGCTCGGGGTTAGGTGGCTTAAAAATCCAAATCCCTGCATAACCCAGGGCGTTGCCCTGGGGTATCGAATTGCGCCCCGTTGGGGCTGTATTTCCGGACATTGTGCAGCGCCCAGTCGAAATCAACCCTCCAACACCACGGGCGCAACCGGCTTATTCGGCCATGCAAACACAAACACCCGTTTCATCACGCTGAAATACTGTCTGAAAAACCCGGCTGCGTTGTAGTGCACGCCGTATTTTTCGCAAATAGCTTTGACCTTGGGTGCCAGCTCGACATAGCGCGGGGCGGGGATATCCGGAAATAAATGATGTTCAATTTGGTGGCTCAAATGCCCGGTCATCAGATAAAAATAGCGGCTGCCCAACAAATTGCTGGAGCCCTGCATTTGCCGCAAATACCAAGCTCCTCGGGATTCGTGCTCGACTTCGGCTTTGGTGTAAACCTGCGCGTGTTCGGTAAAATGGCCGCAAAAAATAATGATGTTGGTCCAGATATTGCGAATGATATTGGCGGCTAGATTGCCCAGCAAAATGCGCGGCCAGTTGAAAAAGCCGAGCACAGGGAACAACACATAATCCTTAAACACCTGGCGCGACGATTTTTTCAGGAAGGGTTTGGCGCGTTCACGTAATTCTTGGCGCGTCATCCGGCCTTTGAAGAAACGCCCTAGCTTAATGTCTTGAATCGCTACACCCCACTGGAAATAAACCATCAGCAGAAAACACCAAATCGGCTGAAATAAGTGCATGGTGCGCCAGCGCTGCTCGGGTGCAAGGCGCAATAGGCCATAGCCGTAGTCATCGTCCATGCCCAACACATTAGTATGGCTGTGGTGCTCAATGTTATGGGTTTGCTTCCAATTGCCTGCGTCGCAAACAATGTCCCATTCATAGGTTTTGGAGTTGAACTGCGCATCGTTCATCCAGTCATATTGACCGTGCAGGACATTATGCCCAACTTCCATGTTTTCTAAAATTTTCGCCTTGGCCAGCGCCACCACACCCAATACCCAGGTGAATGGATCAAAGCCAAACATCAGCAGCGCGCGGCCTGCCGATGCGCTCAGGCGTGATCGCTGCAGCATTTTTCGCACATGCTTGGCATCGCGCTCGCCCAAATCGGCGGCAACCTCGTTGCGTAATTGATCCAGCTCAGCGCCAAAGGAATCTAATTGTTCGGTTGTTAAATGCGTCTTTGCCATGATGAAAGCTCCTAAATTAAAAAAGTGGACTAAATTGCCAGTTCAAGAGGTGAGCGCGGTGCCGAGACACAGAGCGAAATCAGCTCGTTCGGGGCATCGCTGATTTCACCGGTGCGTAAATTTTTGACAACGCCCGAGCGCTTGATGCATTGGCAGGTTTTGCAAATGCCAATACGGCAGCCAAACGCTGGGTTAAGTCCCGCGTTTTCCAGGGCAGTTAATAAATTCGTTTGGGTAGACGCGGTAAACGACTGTTTATTATTTTCTAGCGATATGGCGTGCAGTTGGCTTGTATTGTCTAGTTCGCTAGCGCTAGAACCGCCAAAGCTTTCCTGATGAATGCTGTGGTGTACGCCGGCATTGCGCAGGGCGGCGTGTGCGCTGCTGGCGAACGCAGTGGGGCCGCACAAATACACCTCATACTGATTTAACTCAGGCACTAGCTCTGCCAGCTGCGCAGGCGCAAAGCGGCCTTCAGTGCTGGAAAAATGCACGACTAAGCGCAGCGCCGGCCAGCGTGTGGCGAGTGCACGCAGTTCTGCGGCAAAAATGAAGTCTGATTCGCTGCGGCAAATATGTAGAAATGTGATGTCCGTATCGGTGCGCGCCGAGGCTTCTAGCTGGCGCAAGATCGCCATGACGGGCGTAATGCCGCTGCCTGCGCTCAGCAGTAATAATTTCGATGCGCTTTGATTTTGCAAGAAAAAATTGCCCGATGGTGCACTCAGCTGCACGATTTGGCCCACCGCCAAGTGCTCAAGCATCCAATTGCTGACGCTGATGCGCTTGCCGCCACTGCGCGCACGCTTGACGGTAATGGCAATGCGTCCATTGGAGCGGCTAGGTGTGCTGATACTAAAAGTGCGCGAAAGCTGGCGGCCGTCAATGCTGACGGTGAACAGGGTATGCTGCCCAGCGAGATGCCCAGGCCAACGCTTGCCCGGCCAGCGCTGATTGGTTTGCAAAACGAAAGTCTTGCAGTCTGGGGTTTCAGTGCTGACTTTTACTACCTTGGCACCGATGCCCGTTGCTTTGTGCAAAGGGTTGATCGCACGTGCAGTACTTTGGATGAGCGCGGGATCATTGAAGGGTCGCAACCACCTGGATTGAAGGGTTTTCATGCTGATTCGTTTGCCAAGGCAAACAAAAGTTGAGATATTTGCATTAGACATTGGATACACCCGTTCTTTGAGTGAACATATGTTTACTGTAGAGTTGAAGGGGTGTCAAGCTACGGAGCCGGGCGAACAAAGTCGCGTTAACAATGAGTAGAGCTGAAATCTGGATTCGCCGAGTATTTGATGTGAACTGCCAGTTAAGCCCACAACAACCCCATGACCAACCCATTCCACACCACGCTCACGCTCTATACTTCCGCATCTGTTGAACCACCAGAGCCAGTCTTGCCGAACATCGCGCAATTGCCCGAATCCATCCCGCTGCTGAATCGCAATGAGCGAAAAATGCGCACACGCTCGGCTTTGTTGGCTGCTGCGCTAGAGTTAATGGCTGAAGGGCGTGGTTTTGGCGCGTTGAGCCTACGTGAGATCACGGCGCGCGCCGGTGTGGTGCCAGCGACGTTTTACCGGCATTTTGCCAATGTCGACGAGCTGGGTTTAGCACTTGTGGAAGAAAGCGGCGTGATGCTGCGGCGCCTGTTGCGCGACGTGCGCCGCACTGGCTTGCCGCCTACCGCAATGTTAAAAACTTCAGTCAAAATTTATCGGCAATTTATCGAAGAGCACCGCGCGCACTTCTTGTTTGTCGTCACCGAGCGCAGCGGCGGCTCGCCGGTTTTGCGTGCGGCAGTGCGGCGGGAGGAATCGCACTTTAGTCACGAGATGGCCTTGGATTCGCGTCAAGCGGGCCTAATGCCGGGGCTTTCCAGTCAAGCGCTGGAAATGACCTGTACGCTGGTGGTGGGCACCATGATGTTTGCTGCCAGCGAGCTATTAGATTTGCCAAAAAATCAGCCGCAGCTCGAAACCGAGTGGGTGGAACGCTTTGTGCGCCAGTTGCGACTTATTTTCTTGGGCGCACGTGCATGGCGGGAATAACGCGGTCAGCTAAATTTTCCGGCTTTTGGTTTTGTCCAATACACATCAAAGCCAGCGCTCAGTAAGTCTGCTTCTGAATATTCGCTCAGGAAACCAGCGGCGCGCAAGGCTTTGAATTTGGCAAGTTTGTCCTTGTCGGTCAGCACATTGCGATGAAATTGCGCGCCGGGCCAAGTTTTTTCTACCAATTTGACCCAGTCTGGGATGGTTAATCTATTTACGTATGCACAGGGCTGAATGGAACTTTCTAAGCTCGGGATCAACTGTGCCCAAGGGCTAGGCGCATCGGCGGTGCTGTTATTGAGGCGTAAATCATGCCCGCCATTGAAGGCATCAAAAGTATCAATACGATGAAAAGCCACGCCACCCGGTTTCAACACCCGCTTTATTTCCAGCAATGTCTCTTCAGGTTTTGCCACATGTTCAAACACAAATATTGAAAAGACCAGATCGAAACTGCTGTCACCGAAGCTTAAATTTGCCGCATCCATCACATGACGATGCAAAGCGGGCGGGTGTTTAAGCTGCATTGCTTGCGTTAATAAACGCAGTTTCAGTTGATCTAGCCCGAATGCGCGTCGTGCCATTACCCTCGGCAGTCGTTGCCAGCCATTGCTGCGCACAATACTTTGCCAACCGCGCCAGTCAAACCAACTATTGACGAACACATCTGTGTCAATTACCGAACAATCATTACCGCAAGCGGCAAATTGTAAGCTGCGTGTCTCTGGGCAGGCGGCGCCTAGTTCTAATATTTTTTTACCCTGAATTGGAGCGCCATAATAGCGCTCTACGGCACCTCGAATTTCATCAAAATCGCGGAGTATGTGTTGGGCCCCTTCGCGCTTAAGCCCGGCACGATTGCGGGCCACAGACTTTAGTTGAGTAAGGGCGTTCGTCATTTGACGAATTAGCGGCGCTTTTTCAGCGATGGTGTAAGAAAATTTCGTCATAAAAATTTAGGCTAGCTGTTAACTTCAGTAATAATTGCTAAAAATAGCGTATTTGTAGCATCAGCCGCTCACGCTCAGTGGGCGCAAGCGCGCGGTGGTAGCACGAGGCGTCTTCAAAAAAGCCAGTGCCCGCAGTGCCTTCGATGAGCGTGTCAAACTCTTTTCCATACACTATTTCTAACGCATCCGTGCTGCGTCGACTGCGGCCTAGCTTCATCCCCAATGGCTTACTGCGGTGGCTGCCTTTAATCATAGTGTGCGCCCCGGACTTTACATCGACATCGGATAAGTAAAAGCTAACGTAGAAAAAAGTGAACTGATTGCCCGGTAAATCAAAGTGAAAGTCTACCGTTTGATTCATTTGACGCCGCAGCGCCAAATCGTGATTACCGGTAAAGCTAAACCATAGGCGGTCGCGAAAATATTTTGGCCTATACCCTAAATAACGCGCCCCAATTTCAATAATCGCTGGATCATTGATAATCGCCATAATCTGTGGACAAAGACGGGCATTTTTTGCGTAAGCGAGGGGGATCGGTGCGCCATCGGCAAATACGCCCTGGCGGCAGTCGATATGGCTAAATGTCCGATCCGCATAGTTTTCTTGTACAAGTTCAGTAAGATGCGCGAACTCGCGAATCGCAGCGACGCTTGCAGCCGAAAGATTAAGGCCAAACGCTACGGCATCTTGGTGGAGCGCATCGACTGCGTGCTCGATATTAAGGTCAGGAAAGTTTGTGCTTTGCGCTGGGCGCGCTTGGAAATTCGTCTTGAGCCCGAAAAACTTGCCAAGTGCGCGTCTGGCCCAATAAAAACGCCCAGCGATTCGCCATAAGTTCCATAGCACCGACGCACGCTCGTCTGGTTTATGCTGCACTAGATGCGGCGCTTGGATGCTTGAGTTTGACCCTTGGACTAGATCCATAAAGTATGTGCTATTCGTTTTGCTCAGGGTGAAAAAGCGTGTCGCTAAGGTGCTCAATAAGCAAGTCTGGCAGTACGGGATTGAGTACAGCGTTTACATTTAAGGCTTGATGCTTGGGGTTATTCATCGACACGACCGCCGCGCGCGCGCCCGAACCCAATAATGACACGCGTAGAATGGCTTCATTTAATTGCGATGTGTCTGCAAAAATGCTGTCGAAAACCCCGTTTTCGAAAACATGGCCGTCAAACTCAAATTGCTTTGAAATATTTTTTGCCGGGTGTGTCATTCGGCGCGCAAGCGCTTCTTTGATCCGTAACGCCATACGCTGTGCGCCGCCACGGCCACCAAAAACATGATGAATAGTTTTTGAAAACGCCTGAAGCGGTTGCGATAGCGCTCGATGCTCTAAATTGAAGCCAATTTGCACTGTCTGCACTCTGAGTAAAAACGCCAGTGCGCTCGTGGCGTCAGTACTGATCCCGAACTGACGCACTTTGCCGCTGCGCTTGGCAGACTCTAAAGTTTGAAATACTTCATCGCGTTTGGCTAATTCCAAGGGTGGTGAATGGAGTAAAAATTCATCTAAATACTCAGTGCGCAGCTCCGTCAAGCTTTGATCTAAGGATTTTTGAACGGCACTGGCAGACCAAAATGTGCTACTTGCCTTTTCTACGTTGATATCACGAAAAAGGCGAACGTGACGTAGCCCGGCGGCACCTCCACGCAGTAAACGTATCGCATTGGCGCGCAGGCCAACAGCTGGGGGGATGCCATATTTGCTGGTAATTTGAATAGTGGAACGATTGCTGCGGAAAAAATCACCCAGCAAGCGCTCCGCCTGCCCATAACCATAGGATCGCGCAACATCAAACTGCCGAATGCCTAAGCGCATTGCGTTATCTAAAGCTGCCACTGCACTAACGCGATCAACAAAACCTAACATTGATGCGCAGCCTAAAATCAATTGGTCGGGCGTGTTTTTATGATGTTTTGGCTCAGGAGAAATACGGGTCATGGGCTTCCGCGTTTGCACCCTCTGGCACACCTTCATTCATGCGAATCTTCAACGCTAAACCATCGCGTGAATCGGCTTTTTTGAGCGCTTCTTCCAGTTCAATGCGGCCTTCGCGATACAGCAAAAACAGCGACTGATCGAAGGTTTGCATGCCCTCTGAAAGTGAGCGCTCCATCGCTTCTTTCAACTCATGGATGTTGCCACGGCGAATCAAATCACGAATGAAAGGTGTGTTGAGCAGCACTTCAACCGCCGGCAAACGCCGACCATCTTTGCCGATCACCAAGCGCTGCGAAACAATAGCGCGCAAGTTGAGCGACAGATTCATCAGGATGTTTTTATGCGCTGGCTCTGGGAAGAAGTTTAAAATCCGTTCCATCGTTTGGTCGGCATTGTTCGAGTGCAGTGTCGACAAACACAAATGCCCGGTTTCTGAAAACGCGATCGCGCTTTCCATAGTTTCAGTATCGCGAATTTCGCCGATCATGATCACATCTGGCGCTTCCCGCATCGCATTTTTGAGCGCTTCAGAATAAGTATGCGTATCGAGGCCCACTTCACGTTGATTGACAATCGATTTTTTATGTTTATGCAAAAACTCAATTGGATCTTCAATCGTTAAAATGTGGCCCGAGGCGTTCACATTGCGATAGTCCAACATCGCGGCTAAAGACGAACTTTTGCCGGAGCCGGTAGCACCTACCATCAGGATCAGCCCGCGCTGTTCCATCACGAGTTCGCGCAATACCGCCGGCAATTTCAACGCTTCAAAGCCTGGGATTTCGCTTTTAATCGCGCGGATCACCATGCCGACTTCGCCGCGCTGCTTAAAGACATTGATACGAAAACGCCCCGCGTCTTTCACGGCAATAGCCATATTCAGCTCTAAATGCTTCTCAAAACGCGGCACGTCGCCTTCGTCCATCAAGGAGTACGCAATCTTTTTCACCATGCCGGGCGGCAGGCCGGTATTGCCTAGTGGATAAAGTTTACCTTCGACTTTAATGTTGACCGGGGCGCCTGTGGTCAAAAACATGTCGGAAGCGTTCTTTTCCGTCATCAATTTCAAAAAGTAGCCAATATCCACCTGTGGACTCCGTAATCTGTGTTCGCGTTGTGGTTGCCAGCCATGAGCACAACTGCTCACAATTAGCACATCCGTTTCTAGACTCTTTCTAACTATGCAGCATCTTAGATCAAATGCGCAGCGTTTTGCGCAATCCTGGTTCCCGCTTATCGCGGCAATACTATTGTTTGCAGGCTGTGCGTCGGTTCCACGGCCGACTTCAGAACTGGCTAAGGCCACACTTGCGATTGAACAGGCGCGTAGCGTAAACGCCGAACGTGATGCGCCTTTGGATTGGCGTTTTGCGCAAACCGCGATGGCGGCGGCAACCGAAGCGGATCAATCAGGTAACTATGATGAGGCTAAGCAATTGAGCGAGCGCGCTGAAATTCATGCTGAATTAGCCCGGGTTAAAGCGCAAGCGGCACAGGCGCGCAGTGATGTACAGGCGCAGGAAGCGGAAAATAAGCGGCTGCGTGAGCAAGTTCAAGAAGCGTCTAGGAACACACGATAATGGCCCTCCAAATAAATCGTTGGTTCCAAAAAGTTTCGTCCCAAAAAGTCGTGACTTTGACGCTCTGTTTATGCTTGAGCGCGTGTGCCACCACCGGCCGAGATTTAGATTTTGAACTTTTAAGCTCGCAATGGCTGGATGCAGGCAGCAGTGTTGAAACCAACGCCATCGGGCAGACTGACCGTGCGCTTGCGCCGCTGCTGGCGGCGGATGTGGACAATACTTTGGCGCGTTGGAAAGAGGTGAAAAGCGCGGCTGAGCGCGAACAATTGGCCTACATCGTCGAGCGCAAAATTGCGATATTTCAAGCCAGCGTGGCGTTGGCAAAAGATCAGGCCCGCTTGCAGGCACTGCATCTGGAAAAACGTGATTTAGAGCTAGCCGCAGCGCGCTTGCAGGCAGAAGTCGCACAGCGTGAAGCCGAGCAGCTCAGATTTCAAAATATTGTGCAGGCTGAAAGTGCGGAACGCGCGTTAAGCGACGCGCAGGCGCTGGCGCAAGCGCAAAGTGATGCCGCAGAAGCGGAGCGCGTTCGGCAAGAGCAACTGACGCAGTTGGCGCAAAAAGAAGCCAGCATCGCGCGTGAATTAGCCGCAGCGCAAGCGCGCGAAACCAAGTTGGCACAGGCCGAAGCGGCGCTGCGTGGCGATCAAGTCGAGTCCTTAGAGCGCCAAGTGGCGGGTTTACGTGAACAAACCACGGCGCGTGGCAAATCACTCATTTTAGGCGATGCTTTTTTTGCCTCCAACCAAGGCACGTTGAGCAATGCCGGCAAGCTTAATTTGCAGCCAGCCGTTAAATTTTTAGCGCGCTATCCGAATTTGCCCGTCAGTATTGAAGGCCACAGCGATAGCCGGGGTGCAGCTGCTGCGAACCAAAAAATATCGCAAAAGCGCGCAGAAAGCGTGCGGGAAACACTCATCAAGCTAGCGGTTGATGGCGCACGACTAAAAGCCGTCGGTTTGGGCGAAGCGCAGCCCATCGCCAGCAACGACACCGACAGTGGCCGCGCCAAAAATCGCCGCGTCGAGATCGTCATTGAAGGCGCGAAATAGCCCGTGCCGGTCGCCATCAATTTGCGGGTGCCCGCCAAGCTAAACACGTTTTTGCACATCACCGGCCGCCGTAACGATGGCTATCACACGCTGCAAACCGTGTTTCGTGCGATCAATTTATATGATGAGCTGGCGCTGACGCTGCTATCGTCTGATGACATTACGCGCAGTGTCGGCCCGAATGATGTTCCCGTCGAGTCTGATTTGTGCGTGCGTGCGGCGCGCCTGATAAAAGCGCACACGTGCTATCCAGGCGGTGTCGACATTGCGCTGTATAAGAAAATCCCCCAAGGCGCAGGCATGGGCGGTGGCAGCAGTGACGCCGCAGGCGTATTACTTGGGCTAAATCAACTATGGCAGCTCAAGCTCAACGCAGACGAGCTTGCCGCACTGGCCGTGAAGCTGGGTGCGGACGTGCCATTTTTTCTGAAGGGCGGGGATCAATGGGGTGAAGGCATCGGTGTGCGGCTCACGCCGATTGCGCTGGCTCCTAGCCACTATGTGATTGTGCATACCGGCCAGCACTGCGCCACCGCCGAGTTATTTGCAGCGACTACACTCAAACGTGATTGCGCGCCGATCAGCATCGCGCAAGTACAGGCGGGCGTTGCGACCTGCAATGTGTTTGAGTCCTTGGTGTTGGCGCGCTATCCCGAAATTGCGCGCGCGCATGTTTGGCTGAGCGGTCAGGCAGGGAATGCGCGGCTAACCGGCAGCGGGGGCGCGCTATTTGCCGAAGTCCCAGATCACACGGCGGCTGTGCGTATCAAAAATGCTTGTCCTGCGCCTTGGCAGGCTTGGTTTGCGCGCAGCCTTGGGAATCAGCCGATCAGTGCGTAAGCCGATCAGTGCGTAAGCCTAGCCTTTGCATTATTTGGCACAGTCGTACTGATGCGGTTCGCAGCTTAGTGACCGCTATGGTGCAAGCGGCCAGCGCATACAACGTCGAAGTGATCGCATTAGCAGCCGCTAGCGCCGATGCGTCCGACGTAATGCGCGCAGACGCCCTGATTTTCGCATGCCCAGAAAACCTAGCTTCGATGACCGGCACCATGAAAGAGTTTTTCGATCTAAACTATTACGCGCTGCTGGGTAAAATCAACGGTAAATCCTACGCGTGCGTGATTGCAGCGGGCAGTGACGGCACGGGTGCAATGCGGCAAATTGAACGTATTGCCACGGGTTTGCGGCTTAAAAAAGTGGCCGAAACGGTACTAGTCATTACGCATGCCCAAACTGCCGAGTCAATTTGGGCAAACAAAGTTCTGTCAGAGGCACAACTCGCGCCCGCTATCGAGCTGGCGTGTACGCTTGCCGCTGGTTTGGAAGCGGGTATTTTTTAGACGCAGCGCGCGCAAGCTAATCACACACTAAGGAAATAAGTTTGCAGGTCATTACATTAAAAGAGCGCCCAGATTTATTGGCGCTTGCGCAACACAATCCTAAACGCTATCCGGCGCTGTTTCAGTCGCTGGGACAGTCTGAGCAAACCCATGCCCAATGGGATTTGCTCAGCATTGCGAATGGCGAGCAGATCGTCGCCAACGAAAAGGGCAGCGTGGATTTTTTTGCTGAGCTTGAATCTGGCCTAGTCAAAACCACGCATCATCCCGATTGCGCCATTGAAAATGCGCCGCCTTTTATCGGTGGCTGGGTGGTTTATCTGGGGTATGAGCTGAGCGATGAAATCGAACCCACACTGGTACTTCCGGCGACACCATTTGAGTTTCCACGCGCTTTCGCACTGCGCGCACCAGGTACAATTGCCATAAATCGCCACACCGGGATTGCGTTACTGATTTTTGAGCCGGGATTTGCTGCGCTGCTGATTGCAGTGCAGCAAGACCTAGCGCTCAACTTAAGCGCGATTAGCAGCGTCCCGATTAGCGCGCAGATCACCGAAGATGCACCGCAGCAGTTTTTAGACGCCACCGAGCGGGTGCATGATTATTTACGCTCTGGGGATGTTTTTCAGGCGAATATTTCGCGCGGCTGGCAAGCAAAGCTGGATCAGCCGGTTAGCAACGCGCAAATTTATGCCAACCTGTGCGCGGCCAACCCCGCACCGTTTGCCGCGCTGGCGCAGTTTGAGCGGTTTGCGATTATTAGCTCCTCGCCCGAGCGCTTGGTGCAATCGCAAAACGGTTGGGTACAAACCCGCCCAATCGCCGGCACGCGCGCGCGGAAAATGGGCGATTTACCGCTGAACGAACAGGAAAAAAGCGCCTTTGTCGGGGACATTAAAGAGCGTGCGGAACACATTATGTTGATTGACCTGGAGCGCAACGATTTAGGCCGCGTTTGCGAAGCAGGCTCGATCGTTGTCGATGAACTGTTGGCGGTTGAAAGCTATGCGCACGTCCATCACATCGTTTCCAACGTAGCCGGGCGATTACGCAGCGATGTCGGCCCCATTGAGCTATTAAAAGCGGTATTTCCCGGCGGCACCATTACCGGCTGCCCGAAAGTGCGCTGCATGGAAATTATTGCGGAACTGGAGCAAACCGGACGCGGGCCATACACCGGCGCACTCGGCTATATCAGCCACAACGGCAATCTGGACTTCAATATTTTAATCCGCACCTTTGCACGGGTCGAAGACACGCTCTATTTTCGCGCCGGTGCCGGGATCGTAATGGATAGCGTCAGCGCGAAAGAATTGCTGGAAACGCGCGCAAAGGCGAAAGGGATGCTTCGGGCGTTAAGTGAAATCGTGCAGTAATTTAAACGCAACCAACAGTAAACTAAAAAGCGACTTTCACGCAATGAGGCCTAATGTTAACGACAAGTCAATATAAATCTCGACCATGGATCAAACTAAGATCGCATTTTAAGACAAGTAAAAAATCCTTTTCTGTTGGATCGCTAACCGGCCTTTTAGGTAGGATGTAAAAGTAGAACCCCTGCGGCGTGCTTACCAACTTTGTGTCAAAGTCCTCGAATCTGCCCGTGGCTCTTAAAGTGTAAAAAAGCGCTTTCTGGTTGACTGAAGCTGCTTTCACCTTACACTTATCAAGCCCTGCACAACTAGAAAGTAAAAATGAACATGACGCTAATTTAAGGAATATCCGGGCGTCCAAACTCTTGCCTTATATTTTTGAAAGACGATTGTGCTGGCTACTTGTCATAAGTTCAACACAGATATTTATTTCACGAATAACAGCGCCAATAGTAGTGGAAAAAATATTAATAAACCAGTCTATACAAACTCTTGAACCTGATTCCGGAAAGTCAGCAAAATGCAACACCATGACCTTCCAATCGCCCTTATTAGGAGTAAAATTAACCGATATAGTGCCAGAATCGTTATGAACATTGAAACTGAATTGTTTGTTAAAATGGAGTCTCTTGTTAAGAATCGAAATTCCCTTACTCTCATCATTGACGCAAATTTCATCAGTCAAGTCCACATCAGAGACGGAAATATCACGTCCAAAATTCCAACCCAACCTTTTTAGCGCTTTGACGAAATCATCAAGCGATACTGCGCCAACGGTGTCAATAACCATTGTTAATTCTTTAATATTAGTCATTTTAATATTGCCTGAATCCGCGATCACTTTTATTCTACGGGTTATTTGTTCGCCTGGGCACGAGAGGCAATTTTTTGAGAGCCTAGCTTAGAATAAATACAAACAACCGTTAATTACATAAATAACCTAAACCAGCGCTGCTGCCCGCAGTGCCAAATAGCCCCACATAGCCAGTAAAACAAGCCAGCTTGAAAAGTAGGCGTATATTCTTGGGTATATTTTGTTTTTCCCTAAATGAATATAGGCGTGAATTAGGCGCGTCAAAACATAGCCTGATTAGCGCTAATCCTCAGTACGTCTCATGAAATGCGACGGTTGGAAACTAACTTAAGCACTCCACAGGCAGTTGGAACGGCGGAAATGGCGATGA
>JAYUUS010000090.1:0-5017 GCA_043754435.1 Rhodanobacteraceae bacterium | reverse complement strand
TGCCAGATGCCGCAGTTGTCAGCGCAGTGCCGGGCAGAATTGCAGCGGCGCTGTAAAAACCCGGTACGTCAATCAATTTGCCCGGCAGTGATGCAAATGCCGCCGGTTGGCCGGTAGGGCGCGACAAATCGGCGAAATCGACGTCGGAATATCGAAACGTCTTACCGTCAGCGGTGATGCGATCACCCCGGCGATCCAGCGGCGCCCCGAAATTGAACGTTGCGGCAGTGGCAATCAATTCATCCAGGTTGCGATCACTGTCAAAAATATTGAGATCCAGGCCATAGGTATCATCGGCGGCAACGCCAACACCACCCACCACCGTGCCGCCTTTATAGAGCGGAAAACCGCCCGGATCAGCGGACAACCCTAAAGGCGAGCTTTTCGGGCCTACCGTGGTGGCACCCGTTACGCCTAACGCGGTCAGCGCCGGTGCCGGTGGCTGGATTAAGTCTGAACACAACAGCTGCGAAAACTGCACACCAAACAACGGGCCGCTCGGGCCGCCAAATTCACCCGGATTAAAATGCTGCTGCACAATTTGCGAGGCCGTGCGGGTCGAGAACGCGTTGCCCTCACTCGACAAATACGCTCCGGTCACGGCTTTAGAAACGGCTGCCAGTTCCGACGGGATGATCGCAATACTCTCTAAACCACCCACTACGCTGCGCCCAGAACTAATCGTGACTTGGGTGCGCGCGCCGGTCATACGAAAAACGCCAAGCACATTGCCGACGCGATCAGTGACCGCAATCGTGGCATTGACGCCCTGGCCCTGCGCTTCACTGACCGCCTGACCAATGATCGCTTGGATGTCGCTAACGCTGAGCTTTGACTCCGCAGTAACGCATGAACCCGTGCAGCTGACATTGCCACCGGTGCTAGGTGCGGGTGCGGTACCAACAGTGGAGCCGCTCGAACCGCCACCGCCGCATCCTGCCAGCGCAATCGAGAGTCCAACTGCTATCAATTTCTGTCGCATGGGCAGTTCCTATTTTAGTCATGCTCAATTTCGCTAGCCCAGCCCCTTAGGGCGAGCCAGCACCTTTGGGCGCGATTGGGGCGTTGTTGGCGGATTGACCCGGAAGCGTCAATGTTTTAGGAGGTGTTGCGCCGTGCGCACGCACGTTGGAGCGTTCACGCAGCGGAAATTTGGAGATATGAAAGCCATGGCAGTCCACACATTCCGAGGCGAGCTTGCCTTTCGCGCCCTCGCCCGCGTGGCAGGCACGGCAATTGTCGATGCCGGGAATCAATACGTTAGCACTTGTCGTTGATTTCTCCGCATCGTGGCAGCTCAGGCAGTTCATGGTTTCATGCTTGCCGTGCGTGAACTCGCTTTTTGCATACCAAGCGCCTGCGACGCGCACCGGTGCGACGCGGTAATTTAATGTGCCTTCGTCCGTGCTTGGCAAGCTCGTTACGGTATGGCAGACGCCGCAGGCTTTACTCTCGAACAGCGTGCGCGTGACTAAGTTGGCTTTATCGCGCGCCCAGCTCAACGCCACGCGCTTTTCATCCGCGCTGATCGCCGCATTGGCTTGTCCAGGAATGCGACGTCGGCGCACCACCGACGGTGCAGCGGCTTCTTCATAGTCGCCGTCAAGCGCCCGTTTCGCATAGTACTCACTCAATTGTGCCAGCACTTCTGGCACGTTGGCATGGCGCACTTGCCGATCGCCGGCAAGACGATCAAAGGTGAGTCGGTGGCAGTCTTGACACATCGTCTCAAAATCGACCGGTTTCATCCGCGCGCCACCCGGTTCGGGATTGTGGCAGCTGGCGCAGGTGAGGTTTTTCTTGCCATCTGGGGAGTTCAAACCATCGACTAAACCGACGTGTTTGTTGTGCGGATATTTCAAACCAGATTGTTCGGTCAGCTTACCTTCCATGCTCACGCGGGTCGGGGTGAATGCACCTTGCGCATTCCAAGCGGGCAGGTTGACCTTAAACTGCGGGTGATCCGTGCCGAAATCGCCGACTTGTGCCAGTGTGCTAACGCCGTTCGTGCGCGCTTTGATATTGCTATGGCAGTCAGAACAAAGGCGTTGGTTGGGCGGAATAATGCCGCTTTTGCCATTGTGGTCGCGATGGCAAAACGCGCAATCCGCATCGGCCAGCTCAAATAGCGCGAACTGTTTAGGGTTCGCATGCGCCTTGGTTTCAGCGTGACAGGTTAGACATTTATCGTCTTTGACCGAGACAAAGCCTTTTTCGTGACATTGCTGGCAATCTTGCTCGAAATAATGATGCGCTGCGGCCAATTCGCCGCTGCTCCAAATTTGAGTCGACAGCGGTGTACCGCGCAATTTGGCACCAATCGCCGGGAAATAATGCGTGGCGAGCGGAATCAATAGGCAGGTGATTAGAAAGAATGCAAAAAGCAGCCAAGACGGGCGGCGTTTACTTAAACCCGTTTCTAGCAGGTTACTCGGCAGGCGATCCGCTTCTTTAATGGCTGCTTGTTCGGTCTTGTCGATTGGCGAAACTTCGACGGCCGCCTCGAAGCCTTCAGGCGGATCAATGAAGGTGATGCGTGTCCCGCCTAACTCAACGTTTGCGCCTTGGCCAATGGTTGCGGCTTGTTCAATGTGGCCATTGATGCGCACGCCCGCTGCGATCAAGGATTCGACGCGATATTTTTTGCCCCCAGCCAGCGCACGCACCCGCACATGTTCCAGCGCTACGCGTAAATCCGGTACAAAAATAGCTTGATTACCGCCGCGCCCCATCGACAGCTCGTCGCCATAGTGCTCGTCTAATTCATACTGCAGAGCGCCCTTGCCCTTCTTAATGACGCGTCGAATGAGCCATTTCATATGTGCTGGCCCCTACCAGTAGAAAAATACGGAAACAATATGTGCAATGAGCGTTGCTAATAAGGCAAAGCTGAGCGGCACATGCACAAATAGCCAAATCTCCATTAAAGCCGCGATTTGGATATCGCGCGCAACTTTCGTGGCTAAGGATTGGCGTCTGCACATCACATCAAGCAGACGGCGTAAGGCTTCGGCTTGCTTGTCATTAGAGGTGTTGGAGAGGAAATCCACCATCATCACCATCGTTTGCCCACCCGCTTGTTTTTTCGGCTGCTCAGTGCCCGGCTTGTAGTCCATCACGGCTTGGCGCAATTTAATAATGGCCGCACCTGACTCGTCTTTAGCGGTCAGTTGGGCGTAGAAATTGCCGCCCAATTTGGTCTTTTGCACCGAGCGTAGCACCACATCATGCACCGCTTTATCGACTTGATCGGCTAATTGCAGCGCCGTTTTATCAAGCTCCGTAATTTCTTCGATCATCTGATCGCGGGTCGTATTGCCACGGTTTTGCGTCATCAACGCCGGGTAACGCAGGTAGGCAAACACGCCGAAAAAGCCTGAGAAAATCACGGCAAACATCAAAAATAGGCAAAGCGTATGGATGTTCCAACCAAACTGAAAACCCGAATGCAGCAGGCCAATCAGCAGCAGTGAAGTGCCTAAATAAATATGTGCGCTAGTCCAGCCGCGCAAGGAACCCATATTAGAGGCATAGCGCCGTTTGCGGATGCCTAACAACATCAGCCAAACGATTAAGACGGCTGAAATCGTGCCTAATGTGTATCCCAACCAAGAACCGCCATTCGGTGGCCCAACCGGCTGGTGCCAGAAGTAGGCGATCAAAGATCCCAAGACTAGGACTAGGGTGACCCACAAATAGCGGTAACGCGCGTGATTGAGTATGGATGCATGCATCACCTGATTTTTACCTACCCGTTACATTCCGGCAACGGGTTCTTCACAAAAAACCCTATATTTCGATGCATTAAGTCAAAATAAATTGATGATTTTAAGCTTTGAAAGCTTTTCCGACCGAATAGTGAACCTTTATGCCAAAAAATCTCAGTGCTGTTGACAGTTTGGCGCACAAATTCCGGTGCTTCGACACTTAAGGCTCGGGCGCGCGTTCCTGGCATTGACGTACAG
Organism: Rhodanobacteraceae bacterium; assembly: GCA_043754435.1. Lineage (GTDB taxonomy): Bacteria > Pseudomonadota > Gammaproteobacteria > Xanthomonadales > SZUA-5 > JANNYA01. The sequence goes on along the minus strand of JAYUUS010000090.1, from coordinate 1,052 downwards.
AACAAATCGGCGGCGCGTTCAGCGCGCTTGAAAAATGGCAGCCTGAGCAGCATGGCGCGCGTTAAAAAACCGCGTTTGCTCATTGCAATTTTTTTTACCTAATTTCTCCACTGTGATGCTACCCAATCTAGCCATTCAAACCTTTTTTATGGTATTTATCTTTCCTTCATAGTTATACGTCAAACACGTTTTTCGACATTTGGCGCATAACTGTAGGGTCGCAGAGGGCGAATAAGGGTTTGACACCCTTTTCGTGCATATCAATTCAAGCTTTTGAGCAGTGGATAGCGTTTGCCGAGGGCAAGCGGTGCAGTCGAACAAGTTTGGTTTCAATGTTTTGCTAAGGCAAAGCACTTCAGTCGTCGGGATAGCAGCCTTAAACCTTGCGACAGCGTTAAAACATATGTGATCGTCCAAAATCGTCGAGGTTTGAGCTATGAAAATACCAATGTTGCGCCCCAGTCGTCCCAGTTATGGGGTTTTCGCCCGCGCCCTGTGCGCGGCTGCGCTTGCGCTGGGTTTAATTGGAGCTGCGCAAGCGCAGGTCACTGGAACCAAAAATATTCCAGGTGACTACCCAGATCTGGCTGCTGCCATTACTGACGTGAATGCCGTTGGCGTCGGTGCCGGTGGTGCAACCTTGAATGTGATCGTAGGCAATCCGCAAGTAGCACCTGTAGGCGGCTATACCATTGCCACGACTTCGGCGAGTCCGTCGAATCCGTTAGCAATTGTCGGCAATGCCAATACTGTTACTGCAAATGCGGCGTTAGTCGCCGGTTCGGTTAACGACGCCATTTTCAAAATTGTTGGCACCGACAACGTTACGATCAGCGGCGTTGCAATGCAGGAAAACGCGGGTAACACCACAACCACGACAGCATCAAACAATATGACGGAATTTGGTGTGGCGTTGTTTTATGCAACTGCCACCGACAACGCCCAGAACATCACGATTCAAAACAATACGATTTCGCTCAACCGCGCCTATAACAATACCTTTGGCGTTTATGCCAACGCCACGCACACAGCTACGGCGATGACGACCACCG
>JAYUUS010000089.1:0-5054 GCA_043754435.1 Rhodanobacteraceae bacterium | reverse complement strand
ATGTCCGGGGATTTTGGCGGTAGGTTGCTGGCGCGCTCGCCCGCGCCAGAATTGCGTGAGAGCAATAAGCGCGTTGGAAAAGCAGCAACCGCCTGGATATTCTCACTGCCCGAACTGAAGTTTATTTGATTATCGTAATCGGCGAAAAAATCGTCGTTGCCGAGATAGTCACCCTGGATCTGATCAACGTCAATCGCATAGCAATTAGCTGCCTGTGGCGAACCGGCTAAGCCTTGTTCACGGCAGCCAAAACTCGACAACATGTCGTCTAAGCCATCGGCATGTAGATCTTCGTTATTGATGCGTTTGCCAGGTGAAAACAGCAGTGGCGTCGTAGGAAGTGTTTGAGCCACCAACGTGACCCCGACAAGTGTGCTACCGGAACGTACTTCCACAAATTTCAAACCGCGCATTTTGTAGATGCTGGGATTAGATTCGTGGTTGGTTATCTGAAAAGTGCTGTTAGTTTCGTTTGAAGGCTCACCATTCGTCCAAAACTTTATCGGATAAGGCGCTAGCTCTGCATCTGTTTCCCTTGGTCTGTTCGGTACGAAAGTCATCTGCGGGCTTGCCGGGCAAAATACTAAGGCATTGCACGCGCCCGGATTACCTCTGCGATTGGCGATTGGACAAACGATTGGACTTTCGCGCATTAACGAATAGCAACCCATCGCTTCAAACGCGTAGGGAACTACGAGTTCGGTTTTGCCGTCGCTGTCTAAATCAGCAAATTGGGCTAATGCAGAATCACGATACTGAACCTGCCCGCGCACATAAGAGTATTTTTCTAGAGTTGCGTTGTTTGCAGTATCGAAAGGGGTCGCCTGACTCATCCTGCCGCCCACATTAATTTGCACCTTCCAAGTCAACTCAGGGTAAACCACATCTACCAAGCCATCGCCATTGATATCAATCCATTGCGCTTGACTGTCTGCCAAATCCCGTCCCGCCAGTGCCATATTGAGGTTACCGCGCGTTGCTGCGATGACATCTTGACCACTGCGCTCGGTAAAACGCACGTCGTTAAAAGCAAACGCAAAAGTATCTGGGAAAAGTACCAAGGTACTGACAACGGGTTTGCTAATAAAATAGTCCGGCAGGCCATTGCCATCAAAGTCGATGGTTTTCGTCACGACTTCATGGGTTACATGTCCAGAACTATTCAATACAAACGGCTGCAGGCAAAACACACGTTTGCGTACCGAATCGAAGCGAATCTGCTGGCCAGCACTTGGCCCAAGGTTTTGATACCACTCAAATGCCATACCGTCGGTATTACCCGCCGTGGCCGGGCAAGCGCTGGACGGGTAGGAACCGGCCAAATCGGTCAATCCGTCGCCATTAACATCGACCATCTGCGGTGCATCACGGGTCACAGAAAAAACATCCTTATAGACGGGAAAAAGGGTCGTACCGATATTGTGAATAAACTTAAAACGTTTGTATTGCGCTTCTATATTGGTCGCGACCGCCACTAGGCGCGCGCTGGAATAAACCTCGCGCGGTACGTTGGCAACCACAATATCCGGGTTGTAATAAAGCAACGTCTCCGTGGTGTAATTAGGCGGTGTCCCAATAACAAAGTCAGCGCGGCCATCATTGTTAAAGTCAGCGACCTCACTGGCGCGAAATCCCGCTAGGGGATCGGTCGGGAGCAGCAAGTTCGCAGCTGCAATTGAACGGTCTGCGCTTTGCGAAATCACATAGCTAGCTTGCACTACGGTGAACGGGAATTCGCCTTCACGCCAACTGCCCGAGGCGCGAAGTTCGCGCGTACCGTCGCCGTTAATATCGCCAAATTGAACGACCTCCTGGGCCATAAAAGTCCAGTTATTTGCAACCCCGCTTGGTTTTGGCAATGCGTTCCAACCGCGCTTATCGAGGGGCGCGGCATCAAAACCTACATTTGCTTGATCCCAATCAAATGTGCTCGGGGCAAAGCACTTTTCCGTCGCACCTGCAAAACCACATTGTTGTATTGACTGCAGCAAGCTGCGCGCGCTGGCTGCACTTTCGCTATAAAGCAACTTGTAGCTCAGCGCCGGGGCACCCTCGGCGGAGGTCATTATGCTAGACAAGCGCTTGGTCTGCTCACTCAAGGCACCAGTCAAATAACTAGCCGAACGATCAGCACGTGCCTCATACACGAAGTCAACAATTCGATTCCCAGCAGCCGCGCCAGTGCCGGTGTAGCTTATGCGGCTCAGCAAATTCTCGCCCGAGCCTGCCAGACTATAGCTGTATTGAATATTATTTTCCGAACGATCCAGTTGCGTGTCGAGCATCCAGCTCAAAGTTGACGCATTCGACGCACCCAACGGTTTAACGCGCGCATTACGCGCATTAAAGCCGGAGGCATCAGCACCATAGTACTGGCGCTCGCCGGATTTAGTTTGCACCTGAAAATAGACTTCGCTGTCAAAGCTTAAACTTGCGGAACGGGAATTGCCCATTTGCGTGACCAACACAAAGCTATCCAGCTCGGTTTTGTATTGCGCACCGGTTGCGCCATAGCTGCCGGAAACCGCAATTAGGCGCTCGCCGTTCAAACACAAACGATCCTCGCCATCAAAACGCACTGGGCGCACCGTGTTATCGGTTGCTAGTGTTTGCGGGCAGCGCGTGATCGCGCCACCGGCAGATAAGCCAAAGCCCATACCGGCAACGCCATTGCCGCTGCGGCTGGAATAGTTCAATGACACGCTAGGCTGCATGCCATGACGGCCCGGCGGCAATTGAATCGGCAAACTGTAGCTAGCCGCACCACCGCTGACCGCCGCTTGCCCAGCGCTGGCACCGGCTAAGATCGGGTCATTGGCTTGCGGGGATTGATAGTCGTGCAGGGTGGGATTGTAAAGCGCGCCACTTGGATCATCCGCGATTTCACCAGCAGCCACCGGCCCTGGGCCTGCTGCTACGGTAACGTTGGCACTCAAGGCGAACGCTGAACACAGCGCGCCATTGCAAGCCCGTACTTCATACCTAAACGTGCCAGCGGGAACAAGTGCGTCGATAAAACTCAAGCTTGCGGTACTGCCCAAATCGGTGGCTTGCCCTGTCGAGGCAACTACACGCTGCATTTGATAGCTACTTGCACCATTAGAAGCCTGCCACGCCAATTGCACGGTGCCTGCGGGTAAAACGGTTGCAGTGAGTGACGCAGGTGGCGGTGGTGCGGCTGCAATCGGCAAGCGCATCGTTACCGTCACGGTCTTTACAAACGCAGTGCCATTAAAAAGATCATAGCGATAACTGCGCCCGCCCGAAAGGCTACGGGTTTGTGGACTAACCCCAGGCGGACTAATAATTTGTGGGTTGTTCGGTGCCGTGCTCAAGTCAGTTTCTTCGACCCGTGGATTCGCAAGCGACGTTGCATTCCATGCGATAGTCACAGGTGCAGCCGCAGTGCTTGCAGCGGCAACGTCACAAGCTGCCACATTGAACGTGCAGGGCTGGGTAAAGCCCGCCTCTGGATTGGTAATCACATTAATGCTTGCAACGGGCGAATAAGCGCTGCACTCGGCTTGATTGGCCGCACTATTGCAGGCTTTTAGGCGATAGGAATACTGGCCTGGACCAGGGACCGTATCTGTAAATGCAGTGCTATTCCCTATTGGGCGTATGAGCAATGCGTTGCCACTTTGGCGTTCCAGAACATATTCGCAGGCTCCGGGAACAGCCGTCCAGCTGATCGGAAAGATTAAAGAGTTGCTGGAAGACGCGAGCAAAGGGGTTACTGGCGCGGCAGGAAATTGCCCTACGCTTAAACAAGTTTGCAGGTTGACGAAACCTAGTAAATTTTGTGTCGCACTGTAATCTCCATCTGCTGGCTCCGCTTCAGTATTTGAGGCGCGTAATTCAACTTTTGCGGGGCTAACGACTGGTCCGGTCCAGTGCCAGTCATTGGCGACGCTGCACTGTAATTTTTGTGGAATATCCGCGCCATTGATGCGCCAGAGGCACGAACGTAACGTGCTGGATTTGCTTACCGAAAATGTGGCGTTGCAAGTACTACCGGAAAAGGTGCAAGGCGTGGCACTCAAGGTACCTGCGGACGGTGCCGCATATCGGGCGCAGAAGTTAATGTGGGGCGACAATTCGCAACCCAGTGCAAACGCATTACCTTGAAGACGATCGCGCAGCACGACTGTTTGAAGATAAGGCCTAGCGGTCAGCGGCCTTACGAAACCCGCTGGACCGCAGTGGCTCGCATTGGTTGAACCGTCTATTTCAACGCAGCTGCTTGGACCTGGCGGAAGCGATTCTGTGACGGTTGCATTGACGGTGCATACGCTGGAATCGGCGGGGGAAACACAGGACTGCGCGGGCAAAAGATCCAATATCGCTGTGCGCCCCTTTGGACAAACCGGAAGGACGCTATTTGCAACCGGGGGCAGCGCCAAACATTCGTCGTAAAACGTTCTGACCGTCAGGCTCGCAAGCGGTTGATTGTTGGCATCACTGAGTTGTAATTCGTCAGTACGATTTACCGTGAAGTCCACATCTAAAACACCACTTGCCGTGGCACCTAGCGCCAGCGGTTGCAACGTAGGGTTAACACCATCCGATGCAACAAGCCGCTTGATGTTGACAAGGCCAAGCGTGTTGGATGTCCAAGCAATGCGTTTGCGACCCATGACTGGCTCGCTAATGTAAACGTTACACGGTGTTGCACCCGATGCAATACAGGGCTCAGTAAAACGCCCCGTGACCAAAGGCATCGTGCTGGGGCTGACAACTTTTTCATACAATAGCGGATTTCGTTGCGGGTTAAAGTCCTCCACCAAGCTTGGCGGAAATTCGCCACCGTAGCCGCGTAGCTCAATGGTTTGGGTTGGCAGCGCTGCCGCAACGCCGGCATAATCATAATTCCAAGCACCACTTGACTGCAAAGTGTTGAAGCATACCAGCAGCTTGTCAGGTGCAGACAGATTAGCTTGCGATTTCGACCACAGGCAGCTCCAGCGCATATTGCTGGGCGTTTCGCTGCGAAATTGGCTGGAGCAGGTGGTGGCACCGCTGGTGAGTGCGCAAGCGATATTTGAAAAGGTTCC
>JAYUUS010000088.1:0-15449 GCA_043754435.1 Rhodanobacteraceae bacterium | reverse complement strand
AGCCTCAGCGTTAACGCGCTGGCAGTTGCTTTGGGAGTTCCGGCGACGCGAATCCATGAAATTGTCAAAGAGCGGCGGTCAGTAACCGCTGATACCGCTGCGCGTTTGGCGAAGTATTTTGGTGGCGACGCAGCATCTTGGCTGGTGATGCAGGCGAATTACGATTTGAAAACGCTGGCGACGCTTGAGGATATCAATCGCCGCGTTCAAGTCCGGGAAATGCTGACGGCTTAGTGGGTAATAAGTCGACATTTGATTTTAAAATGATGCGCAGTAAATAAATCTAAGACAGCAAGTAGCACCAGAATTCGGCTAGAATTTCGAGCCTTAACCGGGCAATTTCAATGTTCAAACAGTATTTGGGGTTGAATAAATCTAAGGCAGAAAGCTGCCCCAACTTCGACTAAAATTTGACGCTTTAGCCGGGCGACTTGGATGTTCAAACAGCTTTTTCAACGCATTTCAGCGGCGCCGACTTTGCCGAAAACGCAAGCAGTGGCGCGCAAGTTTGACGTGGCGGATTTTTATCGTGGGCCGGTTGCTGAAGCTGATGGTGCGCAATCAGATGCGGCGATGGCGCTGGATGAAAAATTGCGCCAAGCCTATTTTTGGATCGTCAACACCGCGATTCTTTCGCCGCATTACGACGTCGAATACCAAAGCGAGCCTTCGCCGCAATTTGTCGTTGGCGATAAAAAGTCCAGGCTCACCTTGCCCAGCGCGCAGAGCTATTCCAGCTATGTGTTGCTGCCTTTACTGAGCTTTGCTACCCAGCGCAAATGCCTTTTTGTCGGCGGCCCAGGGCGCGGTAAAACCGCGAGCGCGATTCTGATGGGCGTGTTGGCGGGCTATCCGGTGCGCGAAGTGAAGCGTGCGATGCAGCATGGTCATCCGCAGATGACGATTGCGGATTTATTGGGCAATCCACTGCCGGCGGATTTAATGCGCGCGGAAAGCACGCGCGACATCCGCATTAGCTGGCGGCGCTGGCTGTCGATGCGGGTCAAAATTATTGATGAATACAACCGTATTCCGACCCGTACGCAAAGCGCGCTATTGACGCTAATGGGCGATGGTTACGCCGAATTGATGGATCAAATTTTTGAAAGCCCGGCCTCCGCTTGGTTTTTGACCGCGAATGACGATCAGGGCGGCGGCACCTATCAGGTGATTGATGCTTTGCGCGACCGCATTGACGTGATCGTGCAGGCGCTGCCGTTTAATCCGCGTTTTCTAGATCAGTTGCTGATGCGCATTGAGGAGAATTTGCAGCCCGAGCAAGCGGTGCCTGCACAAATTGTTTTCACCGAAGCCGAATTGGATCACATGCAGGCCCAGGTGCGCGAAGTTGCAGTGCCCGTGCCGGTGCGGCGGCGTTTGGAGTTTTTTGCCAGTCAATTTGAGCTGGCGGAGGCGGCAGGCGAGCAGTTCGAATACAAAGGTAAAGACACCGCGCGCTTAGCCGGTACCGATTGGGCTTGGTTAACGGCCCAAGACACTGGGCGCGACCGCATGAAGGATTTGGGCTGCCAGACCAAAAATGGGCTGTCGGTGCGCAATTTAATGACATTGTTGATTTACGCGAAAGCGATGGCCTTCTTTCGCGGGCAAACGGAAGTGGCATTGGAAGATTTGCGCCAAGTATTGCCGTTTGTTTTAAACGATAAGCTCAAGCCTGATTTAGACGCGCCGTTTTTTGCCGTGCCGGGCAATGCGATGTTTAAGAGTGATCGGATTTGTTGGCTGCGCCAGCTTTTTGATGCTTCGTGTGCGGAATATGATCGCCTTGATTTGGATCGCACCGACCCGGTGGGTGTACTTGCGGCGCAATTTGCCCAGGGTTTGGAAGGCTTGGGCGAAAAAGATGCGGTGCGGCGCTTGACCGACATTGAGCGCTTGGTCGCGCAGCTTACCCAAGGACGCAAACTCTACGGGCCGCTGCATGATGATTTGATGCTGCTGAAATATCTGCATCAGCGCTATCGCAATTATTTGCTCTGGGTGCGGCAACAGTGAGTGCGCAGCAAGCCCAAAACATGGCCGAAAACGCGCTACACGCGGCGTTGCGCGAGCGCCGCGACTACTTCAATGCGCGGTTTGAATCCGCGCGCCATGCGGCACCTAGGCTAAATGCTGACGCGCTGTTTGATTTTATTCGGCAAGCTATCGCACCGTTGATATCAGCGGTTGAAGCGCAGTTGCCGGAGCGCGTACCCGCCGTTGTCGATGCCGGGTTCGCGGTGGGTTTAAGCTTGGTAAGCGCGGGAATTTGGCCCAGTTCGCCGCGACTCGCATTGCTCAAGCGCGCCTACAGCACGACATTTTGTGCGTTGAGCCAAGCGCTCGCGCTTGATCCACAGCGCCTCTTGCCCAAGCTCAGCAATGCGATCTTGACGCCGGGTTTAAACGCCGAGCTTTGGCTGGCGTGCATGGAGGGCATGGCAGGCGCATTAACGACACCGGCACAAGTCCTGGATGCGGGCATTGTGTGTGCATGGCGCTGCGGTTTAGCGCACTACCGCAGTGGCGCTTTGGCACGAGTTGAATTATTGCCCGCTGCCGCGCTATCGGCGCTATTCGCGCCCCAACAGGGCGATGTCAACGCTTTAAAAACAGCACTGCGCGCGCAGCGCTGGTATCGGGCTGATGCACCGCTGCTGGCGAATCAAATTGCCGCTCGGGTCGGCGCATTTGTCGGTTTGGGCGGGCAATTTAGCGCGCCGCCCATTGTCTGTTCGGATGGCGTTGATTTTTATGTGCGCAGTGCGGCGTCCCAGTGGCTCTTGATTGCCGATGCTTACGGCATGAGTTTTCATAGCGCGTTGTCGGAAGAATTAAGCGCGATTGCGCCGCCCCAAAAGCAGCTGCCGCCCGGTATGCCCAAGCAATGGCGCTATCAAAATCCACGCGCATCCAGTGCTACTACAGGCATGCAGCTAGTTGAGCTTTCCCGCTGGGGTGAAATTACCAGTTTTGCCAGCACTGCAGATACTTATGCGATCACGCACGCCCGCAGCTATGCCATCACGCTGATTGCAAAACCCATCGCTGTAATGCCCGCGTGAGAAACGATGCGCACGTGACGGCGGCGGCAAAACGCTGGCAACAAGCTTGGCCGCAGGCGCTTAGCTGTTGGAGCAAATACACGCGCTTAAGCGATCCGATTTGGTGTTACACCGCTACTGCGGCGAAGCGTGAAGGCTTGACAGCAAGCTTTGCCATGATTCGACTGGTCGATCAGCGCGTGGTGATTGACCTTGCCCAGCTTTGCGCGGGCGGTTTGGACGCCTACGCGGTGCAGGTGTTGGCGCATGAAATTGGTCATCATATCTATGCGCCGGGCAATTTAAGCGATCATGTACGCGCGATTGCACGGATTCGCCGGGCGCTGATCGAGCAAGCGCAGCGCGCGCCGATGATCGCGAATCTGTATACCGATTTACTCATCAATGACCGCCTGCAGCGCAGCGCCGGGCTGGACATGGCCGCCGTCTTTCGCAAAATGGTGCGCAACGACCCCGAACAAATCTCGCTATTGTGGCGCGTGTATTTGCGGATTTATGAAGTGCTGTGGCAGCTTGAGCCCGGCAGCCTATGTTTGCAGCCATTAGCGGATAGCGTGGAAGGCGACGCGCGTTTGGGCGCGCGCTTAGTGCGCCATTACGCCGGGGATTGGCTGCGCGGCGCGGCGCCTTTTGCGATGTTGATGTATCCGTATTTAATCGCAGATAAGGAGAATTCCTGTTTATCCGTTTGCCAAGGCAAACAGAATTCAGCAGCACTGGATAAGTTAATGGACACCCAAGGCGCGGGCTTGGACGGTGAAGCCTATGGTTTAACCGAGATGGACGCGGATGAACACGTGGGCGTGCATCCGGCTTTAGATCCGGCGCTCAATGGCGCAGCACTTGACGACACCGTGTCGGATGCAGCCGCAGACGCGCGCGCTCAAACGGAACTGTCGGCCGCACCGCAAAGCCAGGGTCAAGCGCGCGATCCTTTTGAATATGGCGAACTGCTGCGCGCCGCCGGTATAAAAATTTCGCCGCAATTGGCGACGATTCAATACTACCGGGAGCGCGCGCTGCCGCATCTAATTGCCTTTCCTACGCGCCCAGCGCCGCTGAGTCAGGAGCTGATGCCAGAAGGCACTAGCCCTTGGCAAGTCGGCGAGCCATTTGACGAAATTGACTGGCTGCAATCTTTATTAATCTGTCCGGTGCCGATTCCGGGCGTAACGACCGTGCGCCGCGAGCACGGATTAAGCCCCTGCTCGGAACCGGCCCGCATCCCGATTGATCTGGATATTTACGTGGATAGCTCCGGTTCAATGCCCAACCCCGCGCACAGCTTGTCATACCCAGCGCTCGCCGGTGCGGTGATTGCGCTGTCGGCCCTGCGCACCGGCGCACGTGTGCAGGTAACGCTTTGGAGCGGCAAGAATCAGCTGATAAGCACGCCCGGCTTTGTGCGCGAGGAGGATGCAATTCTGGCGGTTTTGACCGGCTGCATCGGCGGCGGCACACAGTTTCCATTGCCCAAATTGCGCGATAGCTATGCTGCGCGCAGTCAATTTGATCGCCCAGCACACATTTTGGTGGTGTCTGATGATGGCGCATCGACGATGTTTGACAGCCCCGATGAGCGCGGTGTTTCAGGCTTTGAGGTGTGTAAAACCGCGCTGGCGCGTGCGCGCGGCGGTGGCACGTTGGTGCTGCAGCTAGACCCGCAATGGGAAACGCGAACCGTCAAGGTGGGCAGTCCATTTCACACCATTAAGCGCGCCCGCACCGAAGGTTGGGAGGTATCTGCGGTTAATACGCTTTCAGATTTGCTGAAGTTTGCGCTGGCGTTTGTTAAGCGAAACTACGTCAAAGGCAATGATTGAAACTTTGTTAACCCCAGAGTAGTCTGGATGACTATGTTGCAAAGATCGGGCCATTGTTTACTCGCACTACTGATGCTTTTGCAATCAGTGAGTGCTGCGTGGGCGCAAGTGCAAGTCATTTCCACCCCGCCAACGGCGACCCAGGCAATGCAGCCGGGCGAGCATTGCGCCAGGATGGCAGTAAAGGCGATCAACGCCACTAAATCCCAGGCTAACGTCATTAGCAAGTCAAAAACTGACTGTCCGTGTTGCGAAAAGCAGTGTGTGCCGATGCATTGCGCAGTGCATTTGCAGGTCGTATTGCCGCTATTTAATGTATCCGTGCCGTTTGCTCCGACCACCTTCACATCGTCGCAGTTCTCCCAAGTAGCTGATACCTATTACCTGCGGCCCCCTACGCCGCCGCCAAATGCACTTTAAAACTAAATAATCCGACGCGTTGGCGTCGACTTTTTCGTTTTCGGAGTGATTATGAATTTTCAAATAGTGCTGCCTCAAATAGTGCCGCGCGTGCGCGGTGTTGCCTGCCTAGCTTTGGCAGCAGGCTTAAGTGCCTGCGTCAGTATTCCAAAAGACCGAGGTGCGGACGCAATTGTGTCGCAAATCAATAAAGTAATGCCCAGTGATGCCCCAATGCGATGGCCCAATTTATCGGCTGACGCGCAATCCCGAGGGTTAATTGCGGTGCCGCTTACGCCACAATCTACGCAACAGCTAGCGCTGCTGCGCAATCCAGAAATGCAGCTGCTGTACGCGGATTTAGGCCTAAGCTGGGCCGAGGTGGCGGACGCCACACGTATTAGCAATCCCATCGCTAATTACGAGCGATTGCGCCCAAGGGAAAGTGGCGTGCTGAGTAAGATCACCTATGGCTTGACGCAAAATTTGAGCGATTTTTTGCTTTTGGGCGCGCGCAAACGCTTGGCGCAGGGCGAACTGAAGCGATCCAGTGCGCAAATTACCGCGCAGGTTTTGAATTTGGCGCGTGATGCTGAAGTGGTGTACTACCAATTGATCGGCGCCGAACAAGTGCGCAGCTTGCGCGACTTATCGGCCAAATCCATGCAAAACAGCGCGGACTTGGCGCAACGCTTTTTTGACGCGGGCAATATCACGCGCGGGCAATTGGCTAGTGAAAAAGCGGGTGCAGCGGCGTCCCAAATTGCGCTTGAGCACGCGAATGCCGGTGTATTTGCCGCGCGCGCAGCCCTGAATGCGCTGCTGGCCTTGCCTGCAGATGACACACAGCTCAAAGTTGAGGCAAAACTGCCAGAGCTGGCGTCAGCAGAAGACGCCAGCGCTGATTTGCAGGCTTTAGCCAAATCACAGCGTGCGGACTTGGTAGCGGCAGACATTTATTTGGCCAGCGCTCAAGACGTTGCCCGCAGTGCCAAACGCTGGCGCTGGCTGGGCGCACTCGAAGTGGGCTACGCGCGGGATCGTGAGGAGGATGGCGCACGCTTTGCGGGCCTGAGTTTGAGTTTAGGCATCCCTATTTTTAATCAGGGCCAGGCAAGCGTATTGCGCGCCAGTGCTTATGCGGAAAAAGCGGCGGCGATGCGGGCACGGACGGTTTTGCAGGTGCAATCCGAAGTGCAGTCAGCCGCTGCACAGCTCGCGAGTGCGCGCAAAATGGTTGAAATCTATCGCAATAAGCTGCTGCCCGCCCGTGAAACGGTCGTCGCGGCGCAGCAACGGCGCTTTAATTTTATGTTGATTGGTGCGTTCGAGCTCATGCAGGGTAAACGCGATGAATACGATGCCTATCAGGGCTATTTGGAAGCTTTGAGCCAATACTGGACTGCCCGCGCAACGCTTGCGCGCGCGATTGGTGGTGCGTTGCCCTCGGATAAAAATATCGGAAAAGCCGCGGTGGGCCTGCCGGCATCACCGGATGCCGATGCCGACATGCAGGATATGGATATGAGTGGCTCAAGTGATTCAGATATGCAGGGCATGGATATGGATATGGATATGGGTGGTGCGAACGATTCCAGCATGCCGGGCATGGATATGTCAGATAAAGCTGGGAACCTAGTTGACCCAATGCTGGAACCCGACCCAATGGCAGAACCCGAAACGGCGATCCCGACAGTAAGTCCAGCGCCCAAAGCCACGATCCAGCTTGCACCTGTAGACGAAACCAAGCCGGTTTATGTCTGCCCCATGCACGAACATTTGCGCAGCAACAATGCGAGCGATAAGTGTCCGATTTGCGGCATGTCGCTGGAATTAGAGACACAAAAACCATCCCATCAGCACGAAGGAGGCGCGCCATGAGCGAGCAAAATTCCAGCAATAACAGCGCTAACGGCCACGGTCGCCGACAGTTTCTCGGGCTAGCCGGCACTTTAGCCGGTGGTGCCGCCATCAGCACATTTGCGCTTGCCCAAACACATTCACCGACAAATGCAGCGATGCCGGAATCCATGCCCGGTATGGATCACAGTCAGCACGCCATGCCGCCGATCGCGCCGCCAGCCACACTCGATGCGCCGAAAAATGCCAAGCCCGGCCGCGTCTACACGCCAAATGGCTGGACGCTGCCTTACAAAATGGTCGGCGGCGTCAAAGAGTTCCATTTAGTCGCAGAACCCGTCGAGCACGAGTTTTCGACGGGTGCTAAAGGCAATACCAGCCGCGCCCAACTGTGGGGCTACAACGGCAGTGCGCCGGGGCCAACGATTGAAGCGGTCGAGGGTGATCGGGTGCGCATTTTTGTCACCAACCTTTTGCCTGAAGCCACCACACTACACTGGCACGGCATCCTGCTGCCCAGCGGTATGGACGGCGTCGGGGGCTTAAGCCAAGCGCATATCCAACCGGGTGAAACCTATGCGTATGAGTTCACGCTGCGCCAACATGGCACGCATATGTATCACCCGCACGCCGATGAAATGACGCAAATGGCGCTAGGCATGATGGGGCTTTTTATTATTCACCCTAAAAGCGGCGATCATATCGACCGTGATTTCGCGATCTTGCTGCATAATTTTGCGCTGCATCCGGGTACCTCTCGGCCCGATCCGAGCGTGATGCAAGACTTTGATCTCTGGACGTTTAACGGCAAAACCTTCCCGGCGATTGAGCCTTTGGTGTGCCGCACGGGTGAGCGGGTGCGCATTCGCGTGGGCAATTTGTCGATGTGGAACCATCCGATTCATTTGCACGGTCATATTTTTCAAGTGACCGGATCTGACGGCGGGCGTTGGCTCAAATCGCAGTGGCGCAATGAAGTCACTGAAATTATTGGCGTCGGGCAATCACGCGATATTGAGTTCGATGCCATTGCCGGCGACTGGGCTTTTCACTGCCACATGAGCCACCACACGATGGGGCCAATGGGGCATGCAATTCCCAATACGATCGGCGTGGCGCAGCGCGATTTAGACGCCGAGCTGCGCGCGCAGCTGCCGGGCTATATGAGCATGGGCGAAAACGGCATGTCGGAGCACCAAAATCATGTCGACATGGGCCATATGGTAGGCCCGGAAAACACCTTGCCGATGATGACCGGCACCGGGCCATTTGGGAATTTGGAGATGGGCGGCATGTTTACGGTCGTAAAAGTACGCGACACCATCGCTGCCGGTGATTTTCGCGATCCGGGCTGGTATCAAGGTGCAAGTAACAAAGTGGCCGCAAAAGTAAGTACGGATCCTAACTTTGGCAAACCGACCCGCCGCGCGCCGCTGCCGCCCGCTAAAGGTACGCCGATGCAGCCGCCTATGGATCCCAATATGGATCACTCAAAAATGCAGCACGGATCATAATTTAAAGGTAACACCATGAAATTATTAAAATTATTATTACTGTCGGCAGCTGCGGCGGCCATAGGTGTAGGTGTATTTATTTATGCTGGCCTATTTAATATGGCTGCCGATGAGCCGCACTGGGGTGCCACCTACAAAGTCATGGAGCTAACGCGCAATCGCTCGATTGCCGTGCGTTCGAACTCGCTGGTGCCACCGGATTTGACGCTGGACGCCCGCATTAAATCGGGCGCTGGCAATTACAACGCCATGTGTACCAGCTGTCATTTAATGCCGGGCATGGACGAGACCGAGTTGAGTTTAGGTCTGTATCCAAAGCCACCGAACTGGCAAGCGCTTGCGCAGTTTGATCCACGCACGTCTTTTTGGGCGATCAAGCACGGCATCAAGATGTCCGGCATGCCAGCTTGGGGCAAAAGCATGGATGATAAATATGTGTGGAATATGGTGGCGTTTCTGCAAAAGCTGCCGACATTGACGCCCGAATCCTATGCCGCAATAGTCGCTAGCAGCGGCGGGCATCAGCACGGTGGCGGCGAAACTAAAGCACATGAAGACCATGATGATATGCCTATGCCTATGCCTATGCCCATGCCCGGTGCAGCGCCATCGTCGTTTGAGCCAACTGAGGAGGATCCGATGGCTGGAGACTAAAACCAACGCGGCCAAGCCTGACACAGAGGGCGCAGAGGGCCAGCTTTTCCGAACGTAACAATCCATAACTATTAACCAAACCTATCACTACGGAGCACCACCATGAAATTAAAACTCACTACCCTGATATTGAGCGTCATTTTATCCAGCAGCGTATTTGCGCATGGCAATGAAAAGCACGACGGCGACATGGCCGCCATGATGAAACCGGCGCGCGACGCCAGTAAAGCCGTGCTAACGGTAGCACCTGCAGCAAAAGACGCAGTTGCCGCCGTGGAGCGTTTTTCAGAGGCGCTGGCAAGCGGCGATATGACCAAATTGGCGGCCGAGCTAGATGCGAACGTGCTAATTTTAGAAAGCGGCGGTGCTCAACGCAGTGCAGCAGAATACCTGGGCGAACATGCCAAAAGTGATGCGGCATTTATGAAAACCGCACATGTGATGTTGATGCGCCGCACCGCCGTAGTCGATGGCAACCTCGCCTATGTTGCTAGTGAAAGCGATATTCACACCATGAAGGGGGAAGCGATGCTGTCCATCGCTTCGACTGAAACGATGGTGCTAAAGCGTGTCGGCGCAGCGTGGAAAATTGTGCATATTCATTGGTCTAGCCGTAAGAAGTAGCTGCTGCTCAAGCCGATCTTTTGAAAAATTTAGCTGAGGAAGCAATGTGAGCGCAAAACCAGAGTCCAAAAATCCTTTGTCCAATGCGCCAGCGAGCGAGCATGGTGACCATGACCACGACCATCATGACCACGCTCATGCTGGCGCGCCGAGCACTGACCCCGGCTGCGGCAGCACCGGCCACAGCCATGACCACAGCAAAGCCAGCGCAGGCGCGCTGAAATTTGCGCTTCTTTTGACCAGCACGGTACTAATTGCTGAAGTCATTGGCGGCTTCTGGTTCCACTCGCTGGCCTTGCTCAGCGACGCCATGCACATGATGACCGACACCTTTGCGCTTATGCTGGCGTTGGCTGCGGTGTATCTGGCGCGCCGGGCGCCGGATCGGAAACGCACCTTTGGCTACGCGCGAGCGGAGATTTTGGCAGCGGCGATCAATGCTGCACTGCTGTTTTTCGTTGGCTTTTATATTTTGTGGGAGGCCTATTTACGCCTACGCAACCCCGCGCCGGTCGCCACCGGCGGCATGTTGGTGATCGCCATTATTGGCTTGGTGGTGAACTTTATTGCGCTGCGGGCATTGGCGGCGGGCAGCGAACACAGCTTGAACGTTAAAGGCGCTTATCTTGAAGTATGGGCGGATTTAGTCGGTTCGGGTGCGGTGATTGTTGCCGCCATCGTGATCCACTTCAGCGGCTGGCTGTGGGTAGATCCCGTGCTTGCCGCGTTGATTGGCTTGTGGGTGCTGCCGCGCACTTGGGCGCTGCTGAAAGAAAGCACGAATATTTTACTGGAGGGCGTGCCCAGCGATATCGATCATGCGCAAGTGCAGCTGGCGATCCAAAATACCGCAGGGGTAACCGGCCTGCACGATTTGCACGTTTGGTCACTCAGCAGCGGCAAGCCCATTTTGACCGCACATGTGGAAATAGCGTCCGCTGATTCAGCCAATGCGTTGCAGCGCACGCTTGCTGAAATGCTGCTGTCGCGCTTTGGCATTCAACACTGCACGCTGCAATTAGAAACAGATCGCTGTGCGGTGGCGTGCGGGTGATGTTTTCCACCATGATCTGAATCAGTATGAGCCAGTCCAATAGACATTCCAGTTCGATCAAACCCGAGCGCGTCGTCGTTTGGCGGGTGACTGAGCAATGCAATTTGGGCTGTGGCTTTTGCGCCTATGATCGTGGTCTAAAATTTCCCCGCATCCAGGCAGATGCTGCGCAAGTGGCGCGGGCCGCGCAGCTGCTTATGCAATGGAGTCAGACGCGTGGCGAGCGCCTGTTGCTCAGTTGGCTGGGCGGTGAGCCGCTATTAGTGCCGTGGCTGCTGCCTTTGAGCGCAAAGCTGCATGCGGTTGCGCAATCGTCGTCGCTGGATTTGGCGCTTTCGCTGACCACGAACGGCACGCGCTTAGTCGATGCCAGTGTGCGCCAAGCTTTGTTGGCGAATTTTTCTGAAATTACCGTCAGTATTGATGCGTGGGGCAGGGCGCATGAGCAATTGCGCGGTTGGGCGGGTGGGTTTCAAATGCTTAACGAGTCCATGCAGCAGTTGTTTAGCGAGCGCATGATTCAGGGCTCAAAGATGCGGGTGCGCATTAATGTGGTGCTGATGCGAAACACCATCGCCGAATTTCCGGCGCTATGTGCAAAGCTTAGCCGATGGCCGATTAGCGAAATTAGCTTCAATGCTTTAGGCGGTCGTGATCGGCCTGAGTTTTATGCAAAAAACGCGCTCAGCGCGCAGGATTTAGATCAATTTGCGCACACGCTGCCGGCATTGCGCATACAACTTGCGGCGAAAAATATCCGCTTAGTCGGTGATGAGAATTACCTCAACCGGCTCAAGCAAATTGCGACTCGCTGGGCGATGCCAGTGCGCGATTGTCAGCCTGGGCAGCGCTTTCTATTTATTGACGAGCGTGGGTGCATGGCACCGTGTCATTTTAGTAGCGATGAATATGGGCTGGCGTTGGATACGATTCGATCTTTAAGCGATTTGGATGAAGCCTTAGCGCGTTTTGCGGTGCAGCAAGCGCAGCGCCCGGCTGGTGCCTGCGCAGATTGCCTGAGCACCCAGGTTTTTGGAAAATTTAGGTCGCCTTTGGCGGTAACCTTACCGGCTACTTTGGAGACTTAGCCCATGAGCTCAGCCATAAATCCCGCATCCATGAAAGAAGGTCCGCCGCTGCAAATATTGATGCGCAGAATCGCTGAGGCTGGCAGTGACGTGTTGATCGAGCCGCGCATTGGCGCACAGGGCGTGGCACCAGTGGATGCCGTTGTTTCGGACTTGTTTGAGCTTTTGGGCTTAGAGCTGCCTGCGGCGCTGGACGATTTTGCTGTGAATAAGTCAGTGCAAGAGCGTCGGCGCCTGCAAATCACGCTGTTGTTGACATGGCTGTGCGCTGATGAAACCCTGCAAGCGCACGCAAAAAATGCCGCTTTGCTGCTGCAAATTTTGCAGCAGGTTCCGGCTGAGTTAGCCAAATACACGACCGTTGAGCAATTGGTTTCCGATAGCGACCGGCGCGAAGAGTTGGCACGCCTGACTTTGGCGCGCATGCAGCTACTGCCCTTGGGTGAAAGTGCGGCGCAGGCACAGGATCGCTTGAATGTTTTGTCTTCGGCGGAGCGCGAACGCTTAGTCGCCGCATCCCGAGCGGCTGAGGCGCGCGCGCGGCTACTGCGGGAAGCGATGGCGCGCCGTGCGGCGGAAGAGGCGGCGGATAAAATGGGCCGGGAATGATGCAGGAATGATGCGGGAATAATACGAGGATGATTGAACCCAGTTTGGCGCTTGAACCCGATTTGCAGGATCGCTTCCCGATTTTGCACGGCCCCGGGCGCGCGATGCTGCGGCGCTTGATTGAAGATCCGGCGGCACCCATTTATCGCAACCAAAGTGGGCATCGCTTGATAGAGGCTGACTTGCCGCAACTTGCGGCGTTTGAAGCGCGTATGCAGGCGTTGCAGGTTACGCAAGCGGCGCATCAGCGGATCGCGCTAACGCCGATTTGGCTGCAGCGCTTGATCCAACGCAGCTACACGCAGGTGCCGTTTTATCGGGCTAATGGCGCACCGCCTAAATATTTTCAGGATATTGCGCCGATCACGCGCGCAGAACTCTCGGCCGACGTGGTGCAGTTCGTGCCGGATGATATTTCCGCCGCGCGCATCATTCATTACAGCACCAGCGGCACCACGGGGCATGCGTTAATGCTGCCTTCGCACCCGCGCGTGGCGGCTGGCTATCGGGTGTTTTATGAGCGCGCGTTGGCGCGCTTTGGCGTGACGTTGCGTGCGGGCGCAAACGACGTTGGCCTGCTGCTGATTGGGCATCAGCAGCGCTGTTTTACCTATGTTTCCGTGGCACCGACGCGCGGCGAGTCGGGTTTGGCAAAAATCAACTTGCACGCTAACGATTGGCGTGATTTAGGCGACCGGGAGCGCTATATCGACGCCTTGCAGGCGGAGCTGTATAGCGGTGACCCACTCGCTTTTACCGAATTGCTAACCCTTGCCACTCAGCATCGGCCGGCGGCTTTGGTATCAACCTCGATGACGCTGCTGCCCGCTTTACGCCAATCCTTAAGTGCGCGCTTTGACTGCCCGGTGCTGGATTTGTATTCAATGAATGAAGCCGGGCCGATTGCTGTGTTTGACGCTGAGCTTGATGGCTATGTGCTTTTGCAGCCCGAGCTTAACGTCGAAATTTTGCGCCCCGATGGCAGCGTGTGTGCGATTGGTGAGCGAGGTGAAATTACACTGTCCGGTGGCTTTAATTTTTGCCTGCCGCTGCTGCGCTATCGCACCGGTGATTTTGCCAGTTTAATGTACGAAGCGGGCGCGTGGCTGCTGCGCGATTTGAGCGGACGCGCACCAGTGCGCTATCAAACCTGCAGCGGTGCTTGGCTCAACAACATTGATATTACCCATGCGCTAAAACCTTACGCATTGGCGCAATGGACGCTGCTACAGCGCAGCGATCAAGCGCTGGAGCTGGCGATTCAGCCGTATCGGCCGATGGAGGCAAACGCGATTGAAAAGGATTTGCGCGCATTATTTGGGCAAAATCAGGCGCTTACTATTGGGCGGATCGCGCCTAATTTGGATAAGGTTGTGCAGTATCGCAGCGAGTTATAGAGCTTCTAGCAGGTGAAAAGCGTGGGTTTCCTCAGCTACGCCTTGGGCACCACGCTGGACATTAAACCGATCATTGCTTGCCGCAGTGGCAAAACCGATGCGGTTGGGCGCGTGCGCGGCTTTGAGAATGCGCTGAACGAAGTGGTAGGTGCCATCATTGGGCAAATTGAACAGGGCCAGCTGCTCGAACCGCTCATTGCCCTGGTCTATGGTGGCGAACTCATTGGATTGGTGCAGGTGGGTTTTCCTTTGCGCTGTGTTCAAAAGTGCATCCGTACGGCAACTTTGCGCTGTTGAAGTAGCGGGTTTCGAGCTACTTCGTTCAATTCAGCCCGCATCAACCCCGAAACCTGCGCAATAAATCGCCATAGGCATCCACGCGGCGATCCCGCAAAAACGGCCAGATGCGTCGGACGTGCTCGGAGCGCTGCAAATCCAACTCGGCGAGCAAAATTTCCGGCGTATCGCTGCTGGCCTCTGCCAATATTTCACCCTGCGGCCCCAGCACCACTGAGGAACCCCAAAATTGAATGCCCGTTGCACCTGCCTGCGCGGTTGGTGGCGGGGCTTCAAAACCGGTGCGATTACAGCTCAACACCGGCAAGCCGTTCGCAACCGCGTGGCCGCGATGGCTCAAGATCCAGGCCATGCGCTGACGCGTCTTTTCCGCGTCCACGTCACTAGGGTCCCAACCGATTGCCGTTGGATAGAGCAGTATTTCCGCGCCCGCTAACGCCATTAGCCGCGCGGCTTCTGGGTACCACTGATCCCAACAGATCAGCACGCCGAGTTTGCCGACACTGGTTTGGATCGGTGCAAAACCATTCGCTGCGCCGTCAGCCAAACCGGCAATTTCGGCATCACCTGGAGTGAAATAAAACTTCTCCATAAACCCTGGATCGTCGGGAATATGCATTTTTCGATAGCGCCCCGCGATACTGCCGTCGCGCTCGAACACCACGCTGGTGTTGTGATACAGCCCAGCGGCGCGGCGCTCAAACAGTGAGCTGACCAATACCACACCCGTTGCGCGCGCTAATTGCGCTAAACGCTCAGTGCTGGGGCCGGGAATGCTTTCCGCGCGATCAAACTCAAGCACGGACTGGTGCTGACAAAAATACGGCCCATTGTGCAGCTCTTGCAGCAAGACCAGTTTTGCGCCCTGGGCGGCTGCCTCGCGCACCTGTCGCTCAATTTGTGCAAGATTGGCGGCAACGCTGCCGCGATCAATTTCTTGAATGAGGGCTACTTTTAGTTTGTCCGTCATGTTTCTAAAGCTCAAATAGTTGACGCCAGCGTACCCGCAGGCAACTGCATCGTCACACAATGCAGGCTGCCATTTTGCTCAATCAATGCGCGCGC
>JAYUUS010000087.1:0-15450 GCA_043754435.1 Rhodanobacteraceae bacterium | reverse complement strand
CTAGCCTTCACCAAATCGAGCAAAGGGTTGTTGCTGTAGCCATCTTCCAGCACGTTGCAGACATACATTACCGGTTTGCTGGTCAGCAAAAACACTTCGCTCAAGAGCGCGCGCTGTTCTTTGTCTAAATCTGCGCTACGCGCCGGTTTACCTTGGTCCAAATGCACCAATAGGAGCTTTAGCACTTCAATGCGCGCATTTGCTTCTTTGTCACCACCTTTGGCAAGCCGCTCATAGCGTTTAATCGCTTTTTCAACGCTGTCCAAGTCCGCTAGCGCTAGTTCAGTGTCGATCACATCCATATCCGCGATTGGGTCGATTTTGTTTGCGACGTGGATAATGTCTTCGTTGACAAAGCAGCGAACCACATGCGCAATCGCGTCGGTTTCACGAATATGGGCCAAAAATTGATTGCCCAAACCCTCGCCTTTGCTGGCACCGGCGACTAAGCCCGCAATATCGACAAACTCCATACTGGTCGGAATAATTTTGAGAGGTTTGG
Organism: Rhodanobacteraceae bacterium; assembly: GCA_043754435.1. Classification (GTDB taxonomy): domain Bacteria; phylum Pseudomonadota; class Gammaproteobacteria; order Xanthomonadales; family SZUA-5; genus JANNYA01. Next base: position 14,948 of record JAYUUS010000087.1, on the reverse strand, counting down.
CGATTGCCGCTAGCGCATCCAAGCGCACGTCCGGCACCGGCACCACCCCAATATTCGGGTCAATCGTACAAAATGGGAAGTTCGCCGCCGCAATCCCGGCCTTGGTCAAGGCATTAAAAAGTGTTGATTTCCCAACGTTTGGTAGCCCAACAATGCCGCATTTGATGCCCATTTTAACCTTCCTTGGCGCGATTTTAAACTTTAAATTTACTTCGTCGTGTTTTGCTGATGCAAAACAAATAATAGACACTTGTTGCGATCTGGATCGCAATGACGCCAAAGATAGCCGGTTTGGGCTGGCGTGGGGCTGAAGGGCAATCTAGGTTAAATATATTGCACAATAGCGGCAACCTTGGCTTGCTTGTTTTGCTAAGGCATAGCTAATTTCGACACTGGAGCGGTCATGTCAGCACAACGTCAATTACAAAGCGCGACTTACGCAGACTATCTGCAGTTAAGCGACGGCAAACGCTACGAACTTATTCAAGGCCAATTTTGGCTCATGGCCGGTGCGGGAACACTGCATCAGCGTGCAGCGGGCGAAATGCATCGGCAATTGGCAAATCAACTCGTCGGCAAACCCTGCCGCGTTTTCATTGCACCCTTCGACGTGCGCTTAGCTGAGCCCTACGACACCGACGGTTTTGAATCTAATGTCGTGCAGCCCGATGTACTAATCACTTGCGATCGAACTAAAGAAACGCCCACGGGCCTAAAAGGTGCTCCAGATGTTGCCATTGAAGTCATTAGCCCGAATGGCTCTGGCCGCGACTTGGTCATCAAACGCCGTTTGTATGAGCGCGCAGGTGTGGCGGAATACTGGGCTTTTGATCCTGAAGGCCGGGTGCTGCACATGCATCGCCTAGTTGATGACAAATTTGCTTACGAGAGTGTGATCGCGCGTGGCGTGCTTACTTTGCAGACGCTGAATCTGCCGGTTGATTTTGACCAGATCGAATGCGCTGAAGGCTTTACCTACCCGGAAGAATATTAAGCGCATCAAGTTAAAGTGCCGCATGAAACCCGCGAACTATCGCGAATCTCATGCGGCACAGGTTTACACAACTCCGATTTACGGTTTTTTAAACAACAACGTCATGCGATCACTCTCGCCAATCGCCAAATACTTAGCTTTGTCGACTTCACCTTGAGAGAGCGTCGGTGGCAAGGTCCAAACGCCGCCTTTATAGTCTTTGGTATCAAGAGGGTTAGCGTTGATTTCAGATTTTGCTTCCAGCACAAAGCCAGCGTCTAACGCCAACTTGATAACCGCTTCTTCCGCCAAATAGCCGGTTTCAAAGCTTACTTTCGGATCCGTTCCCGGTGCGGCCCGATGTTCAGTGACGCCCAATTTGCCGCCGCTTTTCAGCACGTCAAAAAAGCCTTTGAACATATTTTTCTCAGCGCCCTGCCCCATCCAGTTGTGTACATTGCGGAAGGTCAACACCATATCCGCCGAACCCGCTGGGCCAAAATTCGGTGCTTTGGTATCAATCATCACCATGCTGGCCTTACCGTACAGCTCAGGGTTCGCCTTAAACTTCGCCTCAAATTCACCGTTTTGCTTGGCGTAATAAGCCTTAGCATTTTCATTACCGGCCTTTTCTGGGTCGTTCATTGCCGCCACATAGTGCCCACGCTCGCTCAATAGCGGCGCCAAAATTTCGGTGTACCAACCGCCACCCGGCGAGATTTCAACCACCGTTTGTGCCTCGTTCAAGCCAAAAAAGCTTAACGTTTCCGCCGGATGGCGATACTTGTCGCGCGCCCGATTTGCTTCTGAGCGATGCGGCATGGCCAACACGTCGGCGATCCGCGATTCAAACCCGGAACTTTTTTGGGCATCCATCGCGCTGTGATCCATCGCGCTGTGATCGGCGCTGGCGGCTGGCGCTGCGGCCATTTCGGTTTTGCTGTCCACCGGTGCCGGTTTGTCGGCGCAGGCGGTTAATACTAAAGCGGCCGCGATTGCGGTCAATTTAAGGAGCTTCATTATTTAATTCTCAGTTTATTTTGGGTTGTTTGATTTTATAACGCTGCAATCAATGCATCGGCAAATTCAGAACATTTAACTTCAGTTGCGCCGTCCATCAAACGCGCAAAATCGTAGGTGACTTTTTTCGCGCCAATGGCTTTGTCCATCGCCGAAATCAGCGCGTCTGCGGCTTCGTTCCAGCCCATGTAGCGCAACATCATTTCACCCGACAAAATAAGCGAGCCCGGGTTGACCTTATCCAAATTGGCATATTTCGGCGCAGTGCCGTGCGTGGCTTCAAACACGGCGTGGCCGGTTTTATAGTTGATATTGCCGCCGGGTGCGATGCCAATGCCGCCAACCTGGGCGGCGAGCGCATCGGATAAGTAATCGCCGTTCAAATTTAACGTAGCAATGACATCGAACTCGGCCGGGCGGGTTAGAACTTGCTGCAAAGTGATATCCGCAATCGCATCTTTGACAATAATTTTACCGGCCGCGATCGCCGCCGCTTGTTCAGCATTCGCCGCCGCTTCGCCGCTGGCGGCCTTGGTGCGTTCCCACTGATCCCAGGTATAAACCTGATCGGCGAACTCAGATTCCGCCAACGCGTAGCCCCAATTCCGGAACGCACCTTCGGTGAACTTCATAATGTTGCCTTTGTGCACCAGCGTCAAGCTCTTGCGCTTGTTGGTGACGCAATACTCCAAGGCGGAGCGGATCAATCGTTCCGAGCCTTCTTTGCTGACTGGTTTAATGCCAATGCCACAGGTATCGGGGAAGCGGATTTTGCTGAATTCCTTGGGAAAGCTTTCCTTTAAGAACGCCATGAATTTTTTGTTGGACTCGGAGCCTTGCTCAAATTCGATCCCAGCATAAATGTCCTCGCAGTTTTCGCGAAAGATCACCATATCGACAGCTTCTGGCTTTTTCACGGGGCTTGGCACGCCTTTGAAATACCGCACCGGGCGCAGGCACACATATAAATCCAACATTTGCCGGAGTGCGACGTTCAAGGAACGAATACCGCCGCCAATGGGCGTAGTCAACGGGCCTTTGATGCTGATTAAATAGTCGCGACAGGCTTGCACGGTCGAATCGGGCAGCCAGCTTTGGAACTGCACGTTGGATTTTTCCCCGGCATAAATTTCCATCCAGTGGATTTTGCGCGCGCCGCCGTAGCATTTTGCCACCGCCGCATCAAACACCCGCACCGAGGCCCGCCAGATATCAGCGCCGGTGCCGTCCCCTTCAATAAAGGGAATGATCGGATTGTTCGGCACACTGAGAACGCCGTTGTTGATGGTGATTTTGGCGCCCTCAGCGGGGATATTCAAAACGGGATCAGCCATGATTTTTCCTCAAATTAAAGTAAGGTTTGAGCCTGCACGATCAACTTAGTTCCGCCTATGTAAACACGGTTTAAAAAGTAGGGCAAAAACTCGGAGTGCGAGAATAGCGCAAGGGCCGCAAAAGTTGTGGTTGAATGTTTTGCGCAATTTAAGGCTCTCGGCACGGCAATTGCGCTTTTACACAGCCTCAATTTCCTGGACACTTGGAACATTGCCGCTCAATGAAAGGTATGCGAATGGATGCACAGCTGTTAGCAACGCTAAAACTCATGGACGCGACATCCGCGTCTTCGTGGCTTGATTCGTTACGCGATCCAGAAGTTTTAGACTATTTGAGTGCGCTTGGCACCTCTCAGTTGAGCGATGTGTGGTGCCTACTTCCCGAGGCGCGACGTGAGCGCATTTTGGCGCTGGTGCCCAATGACATAGCGACAGTTTGGCGCGCCTATTTGACGCTCGATCCCGATAGCGCAGGGCGTTTGATGGAGCGGCCTGCTGCGGCCTTTGCCAGCGATACCACTATTGCCGAGGTGGTCGAGGCACTTCGTGAATCCATCAAGCGCACCTTGGTTACGTATGTGTTTGTTACTGACGCGAATAATAAGCTCGTTGGGATCGTGACCTTTCGCGAATTGCTGTATGCGGACCCGGCGCAAACGTTGAGCGACATTATGCTGCGTAACCCCTACGCCTTGCGGCCAGAAACGCTGCTGGTCGATGCCATGCGCGAAGTGGTGAAGCGGCATTTTCCGGTGTATCCCGTCTGTGCAGCGGACGGCACGTTGATTGGTCAAATTCGCGGGCAGGCGCTCTTTGAAGCGCAAGCAATTGATATCTCCGCCCAAGCGGGGCAATTGGTCGGTGTGGAAAAAGAAGAGCGCTTGAATACGCCCTGGCAGCGCAGCTTTTTGTCGCGCTACCCGTGGCTGATGCTGAATCTACTGACCGCTTTTATTGCCGGTGGCGTGGTGAGCTATTTCCAAGGCACGATTGACAGTATTGCGCTTTTGGCGGTGTTTTTACCGATTCTGGCTGGGCAAAGCGGCAATACCGGCTGCCAAGCGCTAGCGGTAACGCTGCGCGGGCTAACCTTGGGTGAACTGACCAATAAAGATGTGCCGCGCCTGCTGCGCAAAGAAGGCTGGCTTGGATTTTTGAATGGCGTGGGGGTCGGTATCGTGGCGGCGCTGGCGATGTATTTCTACGCGCGCGCCCAGCATCATCCCAGGGCGTTGATGTTGGCCGGGATTACGCTGCTGTCGATGATTGGTTCGTGCGTCGCCAGTGGTTTAGCCGGCGCCAGTGTGCCGCTGACGTTGAAGAAATTCGGCGCTGACCCGGCAACTGCATCCAGTATTTTTCTAACCACCGCGACCGATGTTGTCAGCATGGGGCTATTTTTGGGCTTGGCGACGTTGTTGTTGATGTAGATGCGGCGAATACCCGCATAATCTCCGCATGAAAAGCGGTGATTACAAATTAGCATCGGATGTTTTGCCAGAGCAAATCAGCTACATCTGGCAAGACAGCGACTGGCCAAACTGGCACTACGATTTATCCGAGCTCGTCGAAGCCTTAGCCAAAGTCAGTGATGCTCAGGGTTGGTTGCTCGGGTGCTTGGCCGATGTCGGCATGGAAAGGCGCGATCAGGCTAGCCTTTTGGCGTTGACCGAAGATGTCGTTAAGACCAGCGCCATCGAAGGCGAACATCTCAACATTCAATCGGTGCGCTCCTCAATCGCCCGCCGCCTTGGCGTTGACATCGGCGCGTTAGCACCGGTGGATGGCCATGTTGAAGGCGTGGTTGAGATGGTGCTAGACGCCACCGGCAACTGCCACACCAAACTCACCCAGGAACGCTTATTTGGCTGGCACGCAGCACTTTTTCCGACCGGCTATTCTGGTCTAGCTAAAATCCGTGTGGCCGCGTGGCGCGATGACGCCGCTGGCCCAATGCAGGTGGTGTCAGGCCCGATTGGCCGCCAACGCGTACATTTTCAGGCACCACCGGCGGATCGGCTGCCCGTGGAAATGGCGCGCTTTTTCACTTGGGCCAATGCTGAATCGCCGGAACCACCGCTCATCAAAGCCGCACTTGCGCACCTGTGGTTCGTTACCCTGCACCCGTTTGATGATGGCAATGGCCGCATCGCGCGCGCCATCGGTGATTTATTACTCGCCCGCAGCGATGGCAGCCCGCAGCGCTTTTACAGCCTGTCGGCTCAGATCCAACGCGAGCGCGAAAGCTATTACGCCATTTTGGAGCGCACGCAAAAACACACAATGGATATTACGCCCTGGTTAGTATGGTTTCTCACTACACTCGAGCGCGCACTAGATCAAGCGCAACGAACGCTCGACGCCGTGCTCGTGAAAACGCGCGCCTGGCAACGCTGGAACACGTTAGCCTTGAACGAACGTCAAGTGAAGCTCATTAATCGCTTGCTCGATGGCTTTGAAGGCAAGCTCACCAGCAGCAAATGGGCAGCCATTGCCAAGTGTTCACCCGACACTGCCTTGCGCGACATCACAGAATTACTGACGCGTGGCGTTTTGCAAAAATCGGATGCGGGTGGGCGCAGTACGAGCTATGAGTTGGTGCTCGAGTGAGTTTTTCATCCGCCAAGGCTAAGCTATTGAAACCCATAAAAAGCAATGGCGAAAGTCATTTAAACTGCCCCCGGTCACCCTTTAGGATTCACCATGAAACAAGCTCAAGCCTCTATCCATATTGCTCTCCGTAGCTATGCCATGCGCTTTGCTTTGGTCTTGCTACTGGGCTGCAACAGTCTTGGTGCCGTTGAAATTACGCGCAGTAACGAAGGCGCGCTGCAGCTGGAAAACGTGCCGACGGCGCAGCCAAGTGATGCGAAAGCGATGCGGCCCTATCTGGAAGCGCGCTCAGGGGTGGTTTTTGGCTGGCTACCGCACGGTGACGGTGCATTGATTGGCACCCGCTTTGGCGATACCCAGCAGCTGCACGCAGTGCGTGCGCCCATGGGCGCGCGCACCCAGTTGACGTTTGAGCAAGAGCCTATTTTAAGCGCAATCATTAATCACAACACCGCTGCACCGGCGATGATTTATGCGCGCGATACCGGCGGTGATGAGCAATTTCAGCTATATGGCTATAACCTGTTGATTAACGAAACGACATTACTGACTGAAGGTGCAGGCACGCGCAACGAACGGCCGGTGTATGCACCTGATGGGCTGCAATTTGCCTACACGCGCACCGACGCGGCTGGCCAATATCAAATCCGCATGGGCGATACCCGCGAACCGGGCAAAACTTATGTTGTTTTCACGGCCGCAGCGTCCGACCCGCGCGGCGCTTGGTACGTCAACGGTATTGCGCGTGGTGGCAAAAAATTGCTGCTGCAAAACGTCGCCTCAGTCTTAGATTCAAATTTGATCGAGTTCGATCTAAAAACCAAGAAACGTTTAGCCATTACCGCTGCAAGCGGCGTCGGGGCGCGGGATGCACGCTATGCGCCGGATGGGAAGTCGGTGTTTTACTTAAGCGATGCGGGCAAAGACTATGTGCAGCTGTTTCAATTTGACTTGGCCACCCGAAAAAGCACGCAAATCAGCCCTTACATGCTGCATGACATTGAGGAGTACAGTTTCAACGTTGACGCAACCCAAGTTGCATTAAACGTGAACTTAGAGGGCTCTAGCGAACTGCAAGTTTACAAGTTGAGCGATATGAGCAAACCAATCGCGACCGCCGCCGCCAAGCCAGGCGTTATCACGGGTTTAAGCTTTCATCCACTACTGAACCTGGTGCTGATGAACTTAAGCAGTGCGCAAGTTGCGGGCGATACCTTCGTGTTGGATACCGCCACCGGCCAAATCACGCCCTGGACCAAACATGAAATGGGCGGCTTAGCACCAGCTAGCATGGTGTTGCCGGAGCGCATTCAATATGTCGGCGGCAAGGATGAGTCGATCTATAACGTGCAGGGCTTTGCGTATCGGCCCCGCACTGCTGGGCAACATCCGGTGTTGATTTTGATTCACGGCGGGCCAGAATCCCAATCCCGCCCAAATTTTGATGCGTGGGTACAGTATTTAGTCAACGAAATGCAGATCGCCGTGATTTTGCCGAACGTGCGCGGCTCTACCGGCTATGGACGGCTTTTCACGCAAATGGATGATGGTGTTAAACGCATAGATGCCGTGGGCGACATTGGTTCCCTGCTGGATTGGATCGCGACCCAATCTGAGTTTGACGCCAAGCGCGTTGCCTTGATGGGCGGCTCCTACGGTGGTTTTATGACTTTGGCCGGCTTAGTACGCTACTCAGATCGCTTGGCATGTGGCGTTGACACGGTCGGCATTAGTGACCTAGCGACGTTTCTGCAAAACACCTCGAACTACCGCCGCGATTTACGGCGCGCGGAATATGGCGACGAACGTGTGCCAGCGGTCAAGACGTTTTTTGACGCGATTTCACCGCTCAAGAACGCCGATAAAATCAAAGCGCCGCTGATGGTCATTCAAGGTGCAAACGATCCGCGCGTGCCGGCATCGGAAGCAAGCCAAATCGCCGCCGCCGTGCGCGCAAATGGCAAAGCCGTTTGGACGATTATCGCCACTGACGAAGGCCACGGGTTTAAAAAGAAAGCGAACGTGGATCGGACGCGTTTAGCGGTTGCGGCATTTTTGCGCCAGCACCTGCTTAAGCCATAGCGATGGCGATTGCTAAAGCGCCTGCGAATAGTAAAACCCCCGCTAAAGCCAAGGCTTCTGAAAAGCCGAACGCCAATAAAATCAATAAAAAGCGCAGTTTTTGGCAAAAGCTGCGCAGGTTCTTGCTCTGGAGCATGCTGAGTTTTTTTCTGGCTAGCATCAGTTTGGTACTGCTCTTGCGCTGGGTCAATCCGCCAACCACAGCCATCCGCATCGCCCGCAGCCTTGAAGCAACGCGCGCTGGACAGCCATTGCACGCACAGAGCTGCTGGCTGAGCCTAGCCAACTTTGGCCCGAACGTGCCGATGGCGGTGATTGCGTCAGAAGATCAGCGTTTCAATACCCATCACGGCTTTGATTTCACCGAGCTTGCCAAAGCCGTCAAAGAAAAAGGCCGCAAACGCGGGGCTAGCACCCTGACGCAACAGGTCGCCAAAAATCTATTCTTGTGGCAAGGCCGCAGCTATGTGCGCAAAGGCTTAGAGGCGTATTTTACCGGCCTGATCGAGCTGCTTTGGCCGAAACGGCGCATTTTAGAAATGTATTTAAACGTGGTCGAATTTGGCGACGCTACCTTCGGTGCCTGCGCGGGTGCCAAGCGCGCGTTTGGTACGGCACCAGCGCGTTTGTCACCGTATCAAGCCGCACTGTTAGCCGCCAGCCTGCCCAATCCACATATATACAACGCAGCAAAACCCAGCAGCGCGATGCACCAGCGCGCCAGCTGGGCGGTTAAGCAGATGCGATCGCTGGGCGGGGCGCAGTATTTGGCGACGTTTTGAGGGACGAAGATTGGAACATGTCAATCTTCAAAGCCATTTTGAAACGGTGCTGACAGCAACACACCCGCTTGGCTCAGCGCCGGGCTTTGCAGCAGCAAAAAATTCATGGGTTGGCGCATTTGAACTGCTGCGATGCGCAGGTTCACAGCTGGCTCAGCCCAAGCGGTGCAGGTCAACGTCAAATTAGAGTTCGCGGGAACATCGAAAAGCACGCTGTTTTGCTCAGTATCGACTTGACTGCAGTCCATACGCCCGGTGTGCAGCCTAGCCCCTTGGGCGATGGCATTGTTTGGATTACGAACGACGATCACCACAGCATTCTCGTTTTCATTGTCAACGATACTATTGGAGCGCTCGGTTATTTCCAGCGTCAGCGGCAGCGTGAGCGCCGGTTCTGGAAACGTGCGTGCAACCGTCTGATATTCAAAGTTGAAGCCGTCTGTGGCATACCAGCGCGGGCCTTCGTTGGTAGTGGTGTAAATATAGTTTTCGCTAAAGCCCTCGCCGCTGACGAAGCTTATGCCCAGCATCGTGCTGCTAAGCTGCCCCGTCGGCCCGACGCGAATCGCAAAACGCTGCCGGATGTTGGGTTCTAAAGTTGAATTGCCTGCGGAAAACCGCAGCCAATCATCGCCGAATAGATAGCGTTCGCGCGCCTCAAAAGCAATACTGCTCATTGGGGCGTTCAAGCTTGGGCCGACGCTTAACAGTGCGCCAGTGTTTGCATCCAAGCGTGCGGACGAAAAACGCCCAGGCCGCTGTACATTTCCAAAGCTGCCGGTAGTCCAGCTCAGCAAAAACACTTGCCCTTCGCGCAGCCAGGCTTGCCGCGCGCGCCAGGACTCGGCGATGTCCACCGGCGTAATCGTACGCGTCCAAACAGTTGTGCCGGTGGTTGAATCCAATTTGGCAATGCTGGAAAGCGCCACGTTGTTGACGGTTTGCAGGCAATCCAGCGCCGGAAAATTATCGAGCGCCAGCACCGCGCAGCCCGTCAGTAGCGGGCGCTGCCAGATTTGGTTTGTGCCATCGTGCATGCGAACCTGACGTGTGGCACCCAATAAATCACTGAGCAGCACCTGCCCGTTTGCTTGCCCGAACATCTCTGCGCTAACGATGGTTGCCTGCGACAGCAATTGCCCGGCAAAATCCCACCGATAAAGCTGTGCCGAACCCACGTCATCCGGCACAGACTGAGCAAAAATGGACTGTCCGGCGACTGTAGTTCGTGTCAGTCGTGCGGCCGCACCGGCCTGGTCGCGCAACGCCCGCAAAGTGTTGCTTGTGGCTGGCACCAGCAAGCGTGCTGATCGGAGCGCGCCAGTGGGTAGTGTTTCGAGTACCGAGATCAAATACACGCGTGCGCCCGGTGTTTTCAAGGTTTGTGGCGAAGGTGCGAGCACATCTAGCGTTTGGAAATACTCAGTATTCCAAACTTGCGTCGCGGTAATGCTACCGGTGGCATGATCCCGGCTTCGATCAACGATCCGCACCGCATCCGTGTCAAGATCGACCTGGGTATACACCTCACGCAAGGGGCTGCCAAAAGCAAACTCAGAGGTGATCCAATAAGGTGCGCTGCGCGCTGCACTGAGCGCAGGGCTAAAGGTATTCGTACCGGTGAGCAGTCGAATGCTTTGATTAGCGAACTGCGCAACCGCCGTTTGCCCGATCACATAGACGCGAGCAGGCCCGTCCTGCGGATGGGTAACAACTACGCTTGGCTGCGGTGCGCCGGCACCAATAAATTGAATTTCGTCGCCGCCAGGGCGGTGTTTGATTAGTGCAGCACTATTAGCACACAGTAGTTCGTCAGACTCCGCCAATAGCTCCTCGTATACCAGCGTAAAAGCTGAATTTAACTGATAGACACGCAGCCATTTTTGCTGGGCTAGACGCTCTATACTGTAAAAAATGCGCTGGCTAGGCGACGTTGCGGACTGCCTCAAGCACTGTTGGTTAAGCAGCGGCGTAGCAGCAGTTGGAAAACTGAGATTGGTGAGCGTCGTGTCATTGAAAACCACGAGAGGCACGAATGTGTAACCCGTGGGCGTCAAATAGATGCTGAAGCTTGACGAATTAGACAAGCTAAATGCCAAGGGCGTGAGACGTCGCTTGAGGTCAATTAAGCCAGCACTTTGTATAGTAGCTATAAGAATGCGCGTGGATTGAATCGTGCCGGTGGCGTAGCGCGCATCGCTAGCCCGTTGCAACAGCACTAGGGTTTCAGAAACAATGTCGCGAATACGATAGCCCGGCGGTGGATCGATACGCGCAATAACTTGCGCGCCGCGATAGCGCAGCAGGCTGCCGTTCTCACAATGGATTGCGCCGACTATAAATTTTGAGCCGTCTAAAAGATCTGGACAGCCGACTACAGGCTGCCAGCTTGATCGCTGGGTGCGTTTATAAACCGCGTCAACATTGTCGGGGCTAACATTTTGTGCCCAAATCCAGTTGCCAGCGGAGCCGAATCGGGTTTCATTGAATCGCCGGTTCACCACCACGCCGGTATCGGTGATGACGTGACGCGGCAAAATCAGCGTGTCAATCGCTAGGTTGGCTTTGTCAGGTGCTTCAATACTTGCGCGCAGCGGCTCCCGCGCATCGTGCGGTGCGCGCCACAGCACGGCAGCGTTAATTGCAGCTGCAGTGCAGAGCGCCAGCACGGCAAGAGCGAATCGCACAAGTACGCGCTGCTGTTTTAAAATCGTGATGGATTCAGACATAGATAAAGATTGTCCAGTGAGAAGCAAGCCAGGTGTTCATGGTTCAAAACCATTGCTAAACAGCGCATCAGCGCGAAAAAGTACGACGCGGTTTTGCCCCGGTTGACCGACAAAAAGCAGGCCTTGCGTAGCGTCGTACGCAAGCGTGAGGGGAGAGAGAGTGTCAGCAGAGCTGGCACCAAAAACACTGTTGCGTACTGACAACTCCCCCACTTGATCCGCCTGCCCGGCACGACCTTGTATCAAGCTGACGGCGCGATAACGCGAGCTAACAACATCCGCCCAGTTTGGGCTGAGTATCAAAACATTGCCATCTAGCTGCAGAGCAGTTTGACCATTACCCAGCTGGTTATTAGTCTTGGTGCCTATTAAAGAGTTCGCCGCACTGACCGGCCCAATCAGATCAGTCGCTGCGTTTGCGAGCGTGACCGCACCCACGGCGCTGGCCGTTGCACGACTCCAATTGCTGCTCGTCACGGCCACGCGCCCACTGCTCAGCGCAACGACGCCGCCTCTGGATACGTAGTCATCGACCGTGCTGCCGACCAGTGAGTTTTGCGCTGATACCTCGCCCACGACGCCACTCGCCGCTGAACCAAAAGTCACCGCGCCTGCATGCGCCGCCAAACCATTCGCCCATGATGGGCTTGCCACGACATAGCTGCCGTCTTGTAAGCCGAGTGCAAATTCGCCAACTTGGTCGAATGGCGCCCCTCCCATCAAGCTGTTGAGCGGCGAAACGGCACCCTGAAGCCCGGTTTGCCCATTGCCAAAACTTGCGGCACCTGCATTATCAAAAACCTTGTTTGCCACATAAGGGCTCAGCACGAGGTAATTGCCTGTGGCAAGCGCCAAAACTGTCCGGCCCACATAGTCGCCATCCTGGCTGCCATACAGCGAATTGGCGGTGCTTATCGGCCCACGTATTCCCGAAACTCCGGAGGCAAAAATAACCGCACCTGTTTGAGGGCGTGCGTTGACCGTGCAGGCCGGGCAAGACACCACATAGTTGCCGTTGCTTAAGGGTGTGACAATAAAGTTAGGTGCATAAGATGACGTTTCGACGCTGTAGAGTGAATTGCTGGCCGTTACCGGGCCGGTGATTGGCGCACTGGCAGAGAGGAAGGTCACCGAGCCTAATCTAGCGCCATCCGCACCGCCCCAATTAGGGTTGGACACGACCAAGTTGCCATTATGTAAAGGCGTCAATGCCACACCAACCTGATCACCAGGGTTGCTACCCACCAGCGAGTTCGTTGCGGAAACCCGGCCCACAATCCGATTCGCACCCGCACTTAGGGTGACAGCGCCCCGCCCAGAGCGCCAATTAGGGCTGCCGACAGCGTATTGACCATCCTTCAACGCGATTGTGACTGAACCGACGCGATCATTCGTGTTGGTGCCGGTTAGAGAATTAAAAACGCTAGCCGACCCCACCAAGCTGTCGCCAGCGGCGATCCAAGTGACCGCGCCCACTGCCGCAAAGGGGCCGTCGTTCCAGCCCACGTCCACAACTAGGTAATTTCCACCATCCAGCTCAATGATCTCAGACCCGAAAAAATCTTTCGAGCTATTGGTTTGTGGCGAACCGAGGAAAGAATTGGTTACCGAAACACGTCCTATAAGTGGGTTCGTACCGGTGCCGCGCGTCAATGCGCCATACCGAAAGGGTGCGGTGGAAGCACGCCAATAGGGGCTGCGAACGATATAGCTGCCGTTGTTTAAGGGTACGAGGCCACCAAAACCTACATTATCCGATTCATGACTACCGAGCAGGGAATTACTAATCGATATGACACCGGTCACACCAGATACTGCGCTGCCCCAGGTAACTGCACCCACATTAACCATCGCAGCCTCATCCCACCTGGGCGTCAGCACCACATAGGAGCCGTTTTTTAAAACGTGCACGCTTTCGCCAACATAATCCGAATCACTGCTGCCAACTAAGGAATTACTGGCTGCAACAGCGCCATCACAGCCAAGCGTACTTGAACACCAAGTCACTGCACCCTGATTTCCCACGCCCCAATAGGGCGCGCGCACCAAAAAATTACCGCTCGGCAGCACAATAATCTGCTCCTGCCCCACCTGATCTCCATCGCTTGAGCCCGTAAGTCTAGATACCAACGTGCCATTGGGCCGGTACAAATACACAGCGCCTATCTCGACCTGACTGCCAGATACTCGAAATCGAGGATCGGCCACTATAAAGTTGCCGTTGTCCAAATGCACCACTTGTGCGCCAAATTGGCGACTACCCACAGGCCCAGAAATGATGCTTTGCTCGGCTAGCGCTGGTGACACACCGCCAACCATCCACGCGAAAGCCGTAGCAAAACTAGCCTGACGAAGCACAACCGTAAACACCTTAAAATTACAGAGCTGCATGCACACCCTTGTCAAAATAAATTTGACGCAAGATCAATTTCGATGGCTGTTATCATCCGGATTTTGCGAAAGAAATACAAAGCATTTATTTAAAGCCAGCGATTTTATTGAGCTGCCAGATCACTTTTGCCCGCACGCAAATCGTTACACTCGCACCCCATATTTTGCTGAAAGCGAGCGTTCCTTTGTCCGCAGGTTTTGATTCTTTTCGTATTCATCGCACCGCTATTTGGGGATTTGGGCGCGAAGGCCAAGCGGCATTGGCCGCGATTCGGCGCTATTACCCAGAAAAGCGCGTAGCGCTGCTGCTCAGCCCTGAAGAAGCGCAGCGCTGGGACTTTTCCGGCGACCCTTATTTGGAGCTGATTACCGCTGAAATCACGGCGGGCATTTTGGGCCAATACGGCACGGTGATTAAATCGCCCGGTATTTCACTTTATAGTTCTGCCTGCGATTGGGCGCGTTTTCGCGGCACTCGGATTGTTTCAGGCAGCGCACTTTGGTTTGCCGAACATATGAAAGATCGCACCATTTGTATTACCGGCACCAAGGGCAAAAGCACGGTTAGCGCCTTGGTGGCGCACTTACTGCGCTCGGCCGGGCAAAAAACCGCGCTGTGCGGCAATATTGGCGTGCCTTTATTGGAATTGCTGCACGCAGAGCCAGCGCCAGACTGGTGGGTCATTGAGCTTTCAAGCTATCAAACCGCTGATTTTATGGGCGTACCGGCAGTGGCGTGCGTGTTGAATTTATTCCCCGAACATTTGCCCTGGCATGGTTCTGAGGAGCGCTATTTCAGCGACAAGCTCAAAATTTTAGCGGACGCCGAAGTGGCGGTGCTCAATGGCGGCGATGACCGCTTGGTGGCACTAACCAGTCATGTTAAACACGGCTATTATTTCAACAGCCGCGATTCCTGGCATGTGCGCTGCGATGCGAATTCTCAAATTGGACATGATGCGCTCGGGTTTACAGGCCACATCTATTTTGCCGAAGAAGCAGTGCTGGACTTAAAAGACCTGCG
>JAYUUS010000086.1:0-5077 GCA_043754435.1 Rhodanobacteraceae bacterium | reverse complement strand
ACGTTGCCTACATTGCGATGGAATTTTTAGACGGCGGCACGTTGGTAGACCGTCAACGCGATGGCATCGCGGTCGGTGAATCCATCGCGATCGTGGTGCAGGTCGCAAGCGCCCTGCAAGAAGCACACAACCAGGGCATTGTGCATCGGGATCTAAAACCCGCAAACGTGATGATGCGCGGCGGCAAGGTGCCGGTGCTGACCGATTTTGGCATCGCGCGCGAACTGGCAAGCCACCAGACCCGCATCACCACCGAAAACATGATCGTCGGCACCCCGGTTTATATGAGCCCGGAGCAAGTAACGGGCGGTGAAATTGATGTGCGCAGCGATATTTATTCGCTCGGCATTATGTTTTATGAGCTATTGGTTGGCAAAGTGCCGTATTCGGGCGACAACCCAATCCAAGTCTGCATGCAGCATTTGACCTCGCCGGTGCCGGTATTGCCACCGGAGTTAGACGAGATCAACCCCGTGCTATCGCGCATGTTGGCTAAAAAAGCTGCAGATCGCTACGCCACGATGGCTGAGTTCACGCATGCGCTGCGGGATGTGTTCGTGCATTCCCTGCAGCTGCGCGCTAAAGCCGAGCTAGCACCGAATCAGCCTTGGACCGAACAGCTGCGGCAAATGGGGTTTTCCTTTGACACCATGCGCGATGGGGAGCTTAACGCCAAATTACGCCAGCAGCAGGCGGCACTGAATGCCAATCGCGAGGCTGACCGCCAAGTTGCACCCGTAAACACAGCTCCCGCAGAAGCCTCAGCGCCGTATTCCTACCGCAAGTCAGATTCAAGCAAAAACAAATGGCTGGCGATTGCGGCAGCAGCAGTTATGGGCCTTGGCGCAGCGGGCTATTTCGCATTGCGTGATAGCAGCGGCGGCAAAGCCGGGCGCTACCAATTGCAGGGCATGGCGGCTACTTTTGATGAGCAAATCGCACGCGGTGCGCTGTTTGAGCCGATGGATGACAATGCCGCGCAAACCATTTCCGATATGCGCCATGTCAGCGATAAAAGCGCCATTACCAAAGCGCGGGTCGATCAGTTGCTTGAAGTGGTCAATCAAAAATTAGCTGCGTTGATCTCCGCAGAAAAATTTGACGACGCGCAAGCGCTTTACACAATGGCTTTGAACGCCGAATTATTTACTCAAAAGCAAGCCGAAGCACTGCAATTGCGCATTAGCAACAGCCGAGATTTGATTGCGAACAAAGCGCTCATTGATAAGCAGCTGGCAGCCGTCACCGCCGCGCTCAAGCACAATTCAACGCCGAACGAGCTATTCACCGAGCTAGATGAGCTGCGCAAACTCGTAGCAGCGGACGATACACGCCTTGCCGCGATGGAGCGCGAAGTGGGCGTTAAGATCATTGGGCAATATGAGATCGCATTACAAAACGATAAATTGGAAGACGCCCAAATTATTTTGACGTCCATGTTCGAAAAATTGCCGCGCTTTCCAGATTTGGCGCGCTACCAAAGTGAGTTGCGCGAACAGCAAGCCAAAGTCGGTGTAGCTGAGCGCATAGCGCGGGTCAAAACGTTGCTTGCTAACCCAAAACTGACGCTCGAATCCATCACACTGGCCGCAAATGGCATTAGCGGCTTAGCGCAAAGCAACCCATCGGCTGAACTAGACGTGTTGAAAGCGCAGCTATTAATGCTGACCAATACCGCTGCGTTGAAAGCCCTGGAACAAGGCAACGACATCAAAGGCGCACAGGCTATGATTAGCGCCCTGGGCGAATATGCTCGGGATGACGCGGTGCGCCCGGCGCGCATGCGCATTTTGGCCGCAGTCGATGCGGCACAATTCGCGGATCGCAGTGGCACCGTGGTGATTGACACCGCGCCCTATAGCAAAGTGCTTTCGATCACCGATGCGAGCGGCAAAGCCATCCCGATACCGGCACCGGGCGTGACGCCGCTGAGCCTAGTTTTGCTGGAAGGCCAGTACCGGGTCGAGCTGAGTAATGCGCTGGGCGAAAGCAAAAATGTCCAGGTATCGGTTGCCCGCAAAGTAATTACAGAATCCCCGCACACTTTATATGCCTCAAAAAGTGATGACTACCTGCGCGAGGCCGGTTACTAATGCGCGCGACTATGCTGTCAAAAAACGTGTTAAAAAAACTGCCTATCCAGCCGGTCTTTTTGCTGCTTGCGCTCCTGTTCGCGCCGCAGAGCTACGCCGACTTCAAAGACGCCTATAAAGACGGCGTGCGCGCGGCCGAAGATCAAAATTGGACGCTGGTAGAAAGCAAAATGCGCGAAGCCCTGAGCGCGGAGCCCACGCCACAGTCCAAAGTTCGCCTGTACGGCATGCGTTTTGAGCCCTACATTCCGCACCACTTTTTAGCAATGGCGGCCAGCGCAAAAAATAACTGTCCGGCGGCACTGGCAGCGCTGAACAATAGTGCGCATCAGTCCGCATTGGCCGGCGCACGCGACGTCGCACCGTTGGTGGCAGTAGAACAACAGATTAAGCGCCGCTGTCAAAGTGCCGCGCCTATTGCGCCGCCAACGCTGCCCGTTGTACCCGATACCGTCACGCCGCCCACTATTACACCACCTCCGGCGGTAAAGCCTCCGGTTGTGGTAGCACCACCGCCCAGCCGCCCGCCCACATCTGAGCCGGTGCCTACTGCGCCCGCACCTGTTGATGTTGAGCCGGCTGCCAAGCCAGCACTTGCCAGCGCCGACATCGCGCGCGTGCGCAGCGCCGTGCAAGCGTTAAAACGTGAGCTCAGTGCAGCGCGCAGCACATTTGCAAAACCCGAGCTTGCTGCGGCAATGCGCACGAAATCAGCGGAATTGAGTGCTCTAGAGGCAGATGCAGCGCGCTTAAGCGCGGATTTAGACCGCGCCATTAGCAATGTTGATGCGGCGCTATTGAGCCGCACCGGCAGCGCCGCAAGTACCGCTAGCACGCGCGCGACGGCGCTCAAAGTTGCCGCAGTTTCCGCACTTGCAGCTGCCGCCCCACTTGCGCGGCAAGCGGCACCAGCGGCATTGGCACAAATAGCCAAATCCTACTTTGGCGGCGACTTCAAAGCCGCAGCACTTACCAACGTGGACAGCCTACAGGGCAAAGCGCTCGCGCACGCACTGCTGGTGCGCGCTGCTGCACGTTATTCCCTGTATGTGGCGCAGGGGGAAAGCAAAGTGGAGCAATTAAGCGCGGTCAAGGCTGATTTAATCCGCGCCAAGAGCGCTGATGCATCGGTGCGACCAAGCACTAAATATTTTTCGCCGCGCTTCATTCAGCTGTATTAAAGCCAGCCTTTTCACGTGCTTTTAAGCGCTCAAGCACGGATTAGCTATCGTGCATATACCCAATGTCAATTCGCGCGAAAGCCCGACCAACAAAATCAAGACGTCGAACATATTGTTGGAGCTTTGGGCGTTTGGCAGTTCAGCGATCCGGTAACTGCGGATCGCTGTTTGGGCGATGACGACCATTAGCCAACCAAATTAAGCTGTTGGCGCAACAACCCAGCAATACGGGCTTCATTACGCTGCCACCAGACACCGAAGAACACGAGGGCCAAACCGATTGCGCACAACGCAAATGGGAACAAAATGCTGTTGGCAAACACATCGAAGGAAAGCCAGCCTAAATAGCCGAAAAAGCTAATCGCGCCCAGTATGGTGAAAATGCGGCGATTTAAAAGCGCGCCGGTGAAGATCATCAGCACGCTCAGCAGTGCATAGACGTGTTTTTGCCACCACATATCGCTGTTTGACCAGCTCAGCGCGCCCCAAAACGCCAGGGTGCCAAACAAACACAGCCAAAAGCCTAAATCCGGCTTACGCGCGGTGCGTCGGTCGAGCAGCAACGAGGCAATCACCATCAATAAGCCAACCACAATGGAGGCCGGGCGGTAAAAGTCCCAGCCGTCTGGTTCCGAAGCAAAAAAGCGCGCTACATCCATGGAAAAATACCAGCCGACTAGCGATACCGGCATCATTAAAAACGGCAGTCGGTAGCGCCAAAGTGCAATCGTACCAGCGGCGAGCGTCGCCAACTCCATAATAATCCAACGCCAATCGATATAAACGTGAAAGTCGCGATAGCTATCGGTTCCATTGCTTTCCGACCAAAACCCGCTCAAGCGCTGGATGCAATACACCAGCAGCGGCACCATCGTCACCGCCAAAGCCGCCATGATTCCGGCTGGAATATCCAGTTTGCGCTTTAGGAACCACTCGGTCAGTGCCAAGGCGAGCACACCGTAGCCGATGCTAATAATGGTCAGAAAGCCATAGCCTAGGAGCTCAAAGCCTAAACCCGCAAAAATAGACATGGCGCTAATCGCAATCAAGCCGCCAAAATAGTAAAGCACATGCGAAAAGCTAAATTTGCTGGCAGTCGGATCGTAGCTAGGCATCGCCTCTGGTATCGCCAAATTAAAACTCACTAAAAATGCTTTGAGCGGCTCTAGTTGCGCGGTATGAATCAGCCCTTGTTGACAAGCAGCATTTAGCCCGTGTTCGATTTGATGGTTTTGCATACAAAGCTCGTAAATAAAATTCCCGTCTACCTTAACCCAGCGAGGTGCCAAGACAACCACTTTGTCGTATTGGGTTTTAGTTAGTGATACCCAAAGTCGCAGCCACACCCGAGGTGCTTTGCACGCATCAGCTATAAAAACAGCAATAAAAAAGCAGCATTATTGACTTATTTCAGAAACTCAATAGAAATATTTAAGACACGAGAGTGTCAACTTGATCGCCTAACTTGACGCCATCAAATTTGTACTGGATGGTCGTGACTAATTTTCTTGTGAAGGCCAATGGCCGGAAAGCTTCAAACATACCAAACAATATCGCCAAGAAACGCCGTCTTGCGCGTGCGATTGCGCACGGTCTAGCACACAGCCTGCCTGTACTGGCGTTAGCGGGCGCCCTTTCCTTCAGTGCGGCTATTTTTGCCGCTGAGGTAAGCAGCAAACCCGGCACGGTATTCGTTTTTGGCTATGCCGCTGGCGTACTGAGCGATAATTTTTCAGTCATCGTTGAAGGCAAAAAATTCAGTGCTGTCAAGGGCGCTATTAAGATCGACGCGCCGATCGGTAC
>JAYUUS010000085.1:0-15464 GCA_043754435.1 Rhodanobacteraceae bacterium | reverse complement strand
ACGCACCGGTTCTTCACGATTTGCCCTTTTTCACAAATTCCCTAACGCCCCAGCATCGCCCCGCGCAAAATCTGATTGAGCCTAGTTTGATATCCGCTTCCTTGGCTTTTGAGCCACTCGACAACGTCAGCATCAATGCGCACCGTCAGCTGTTGCTTCACGGGGCGGTAAAACATGGCGCGTGCCGAATTTTTCCAGTCGCTGGATGTGCTTTCCGGTATATCCGAAAAGTCAATGTTGCTCTCAGGCTGTCCGCGCAGGGCAGCCAATTCGCGTTGAACGCTTTCAGGAACCTTGTTCATATTCTTTCCTCTCTAATTTTGTCGCGCGACGCGCAGAAATGATACGGATTTTCTCTGCGCCATTCTGGTCATCAGCTTATGTGTGTGCTGCCAACAGCATCTCGCATACCATCCCCACGGTTTGCCAACGAACTTCGCCATTTTCGTCGCGATCTTGCCGACTTAGCTGTAGCGGGTCAGAAAAGACGAACTGAGCGGTGTCGAAACTGACGCCATGCTTGGCGAGATTGAGCTTGTTTTTTGAGAATCCCAGGAGAACAAAGTGTCGGGCTATGTGGAATAATTACACAATTGTAACTACATGACAAAGCTACTGCAATTGTGTCGTTGCCAGCGATACCGCAGCGCAGGCCATTTACGCTAGTTTCGGTTTAGCCGCAAAGCCACAGTGGCGTTTTTGAATCAGTGCTTACCTCAAAACGCGACGGCCGCTCGACAAACGCGTCCTCTTTGCGCAGACTGCCGCGCCCGGTAAGACTTAGCCATGTCCTTAAACCCACCGCAGCACGAAGCCGCACACTATATTGACGGGCCGCTGATGGTGCTTGCGGGTGCGGGCTCGGGCAAAACGCGGGTCATCACGGAAAAAATCGCTTGGTTGATTCGTTCTGGCCATTGCGAAGCCAAACAAATCGCGGCGATAACATTCACTAATAAGTCCGCACGCGAAATGCGCGAGCGGATTGCGCGCACTCTGGGCGAGGAGCCAGATGGCCTGACTATCTCGACCTTCCACGCGCTGGGCTTGAAATTTTTGCAGGCTGAGCATGTTGCCGCAGGTTTGAAGCGCAATTTTAGCGTGCTGGCGGACGATGAATCACGTGCGGTGATGAAGGACTTGGCGATCAAAGGCGTCAAAACCGAAACGCTGAATTTGTTTCAATCGTTGATTTCACGCACTAAAAACGCGCTGCAATCCCCGGATGAGGCGGCAAGCTTGGCGCGCAGCCCGCGCGAGCTGGAATGTGCGAAATTGTTTGGCGACTATCAGCGTCGGCTCGATTTGCTGTCGGCGCTGGATTTTGATGATTTGATCGCGATGCCGGTGAAGCTACTGCGCGACAACCTGGAAGTGCGGGCGCGCTGGCAGGATAAAATTCGCTATTTATTAGTCGATGAATATCAAGACACCAACGCCGCGCAATATCAGCTGTTGACCTTGCTGGCCGGCACGCGCGGTATGCTAACCGCAGTTGGGGATGACGATCAGTCGATCTATTCCTGGCGGGGTGCTAACCCAGAAAATATGAATTTGTTGGCGCGCGACTATCCGCAGTTGAAAGTGGTCAAGCTGGAGCAAAACTATCGCTGCACCAAGCGAATTTTGCATGCGGCGAATCAGCTGATTGCGCGCAACCCGCATGTGTTTGAGAAAAAGCTGTGGTCAGATAACCCGGACGGCGATCCGATTGCGCTGAAAGAATTCGCCAGCGACACCCAAGAGGCCGAGTTCATCGCCGCCAGCATTAGCAATTTGCAGGCGCTGGAGCGCACGCGCTTAGGCGATATCGCGGTGCTGTATCGCGGCAATCATTTGAGCCGCGCGGTCGAGCTGGCGTTGCGTGGCTTAGGCATTAGCTATCAGCTGTCTGGCGGCACCAGCTTATTTGAGCGTCAAGAAATCCGCGATTTAATCGCACACTTGCGGCTTCTGGCAAATCCAGACGACGATGTCGCGTTTATGCGCGCCGTGCGTGCGCCCAAGCGCGAGCTGGGCGATACCAGCATTGACCGACTTGCGGAAGCGGCGGCCAAATCACACTGCTCGATGTTAGCGGCCGCATCCAGCCATGCGGTGCTGAAAACCCTGACCGGCCGTGCGGCTGGCGCATTGACGCAGTTTGCTGAGCTGCAAGCCCAGCTGCGCAAATTCGCCGAATACGCCACACCTGGCGAAATCGCGCTGCAGCTGATCGCGCGCTGCGGCTATTTGGAATGGCTAAAGCTACAAAACCGCGACCCGGCGATTTTTGAGCGCCGCCGCGAAATTTTGTCGGATTTCACGACTTGGCTATCCAGCTACGCGCCCGCGCATATCGCTAAGGGGCGCGGCTTCAACACCTTAAACGCAGCACTGACGCAAATATCGCTGGCGGGCAAGGATGATGACAGCGAAAACGCGGTGCGCCTGATGACGCTGCATTCCGCCAAAGGCTTGGAGTTCGATCATGTGTTTTTAATCGGCATGGACGACGGCACTTTTCCGCACCATTCCGCCATTGATGAAGGCCGCCTGGAAGAAGAACGGCGCTTACTTTATGTGGGAATAACCCGGGCGCGCAAACAGCTGACGCTGAGCTATCCGAAAGCGCGCAACCGCTACGGTGCAATTGAAGGCTGCGACCCAAGCCGATTTTTGTCTGAGCTACCAGAGATTGATCTACCGCCCCCGGAAGCGCAGGCCGAACGCATTAAAAAACTGGCGGCTGGGCATTTAGCGGCGATGCGGGCGATGTTGGCGGGTTGAACAGGCGGTTTATTTGCATGCAAAAATTGCGCTAAAGCAGGCTTTAGCACAATCGCTGTAAACCTCAAACCTTAGCGCAAATCACAAAAACAATGCGCATAGGTGGCAAACGGATTGGTACGCGCATTCGCAAACATCGCTAAGTCATCGCGTATTTGCTTGGTTTTTACCGTACCAAACACAGCACCCGGAAGCGTCTGCGCATTGAAAGCCTCGCTCGTGGCGCGCACGGCTTTTGCGCTAAAACTTTGCAAAAATGCGGTGAAACCATCGGGTTCATTTTCGATGTAGCGCACGGCGTAGGTGCTTAGCTTCGCTTTGGCGGCTGCGGCTTTAATTGCGGCGTTTAGGTCGCCCATGGTGTCTACCAAGCCTAATTTCATCGCTTGCGCGCCACTCCAAACGCGCCCTTGCGCAACTTCATTGATCTGCTCCGGCGTTTTCTTGCGCGCAAATGCCACTTTGCCAACAAAGTTTTGATAACCGTGATTAATCAAGGTTTGCAAGGTTTCCGAAAACCGAGGATCTAGCGGTGCCGTTGGATTACCTGCCGCCGCAAGCCAAGTGGTGGTCGTACCACCCGAGTGCACGCCGATTTTGTCCAGTGCCACGGAAGCGTTGGGAATAATCGCAAAAATACCGATCGAGCCGGTGATTGTACTGGGCGTAGCAAAAATGCCGTCCGACGCCATCGAAATCCAATAGCCACCGGAAGCGGCAACATCGCCCATTGAGATATACACCGGCTTACCCGCAGCCCTTGTAATTTCAATTTCGCGACGAATCATCTCGCTGGCAAAACCACTTCCACCTGGGGAATTCACGCGCAAAACCAAGGCTTTTATGGTGGGATTCTCGCGCGCCTTTTTCACCAGTAAGGCTGTGCTTTCGCCGCCAATTTGGCCCTGTGGCGCTTTGCCATCGACGATACTGCCCTCAGCGACAATAACGGCAACTGCATCCGCTTTTAAGTTCTCTCGATTCAGCAGCTTTTGCTGAGTCAGATAATCGCTAAGGCTAACCTTGCGAAAGTCCACGCGGTCTGGATTTTCCTCATCAATAATCAATGCACCTTTCTTAATCATCAAATCGCGCAGCTGATCGGGGGTTTTCAGTTCATCTACAAACTTTTCTTGTACCGCCAGTTTGGCCGCATCGCCGCCCACTGCCGCAAGCCGCTGCGGTAATTCTTCGATCATCGAACGAATATTCGCTGGGTCAATTTTGCGCATCGCACCAAAATCAGCTAGCTGGCGATCCCATACATCGTTCATCCAGTAGCTATCCGCTTCCTTGGAAGCATCGGACGGGCCATCGAGCAAGTAAGGTTCAGCAAAGCTCTTGTATTTGCCAACGCGAAATACATTGACCGTGACGCCTAAGTTATCCAGCGCCGTTTTGTAATACGTCCGCACCCGCCCCAAACCCTCAATTAAGGCGATGCCTTCTGGGTTCATATAGACCTTATCCGCAGCCGCAGCAATGAACAGCCCTTTTTGCGAGTAGCCATTACCGTATGCGATCACTTCCTTACCCGAGGCTTTTTTGAACGCTAACAAGGCGTCGGTTACTTCCCGCATGCTGGCTTGACCCGCCGCAAAATCGGCATCCACGCGTAACAGCACGCGGTCAATATTTAAGTCTTTTACCGCGTATTCGAGCGCTTTTTTGACATCACGCACGCGCACTTCACTGGCCTCATCACCCATTAGTTGGGCAATCGCAAGCTCTTGCGCATCACCGGAAAATTGTTCTACCAATGCGCCACTGAAGTTAATGACTAAAGCCGACTTAGGATCAAAAGACTTGTGGCTACTGGTGATCGCTTTAATCGCAACTAAAAGGATAACGAGCGCAAGCACACCAAAAACCACGCGGCGTACACCGTTGAAAGCGCTCCATAGTCCGCCAAAAAAGAGCCGAATAAATCCAGGTTTCGCCGTATCTGTTGCCATTGCATGTTCCATTTGAAGATTGAACCATGAGGTTAACCTCCTAAGCCGTCCTGCGCCAAGCGTAATAAGTCATGGCTGCTGCGCACAATTTTGGCCTAATTTGCGGCTAAACTCGGTTTAGATTAAACCAAGCATCCCTAAACTAGGGATTGCGTCGCTGAAAAGGCAACACCGTGACCCCAAAAATTGCCCGCTTCCAAACTGCCGCGCGCTTTGGTGCCAATCGCAAGCTGGATTTAGAAAGCGTGCTGGCTGCCCTGGTCGAAGATCGCCTGCTCTCGCTCAGCGATGCCGACAAAGTGCGTAGCGATGTGCGCATCGCCCGCGGCGGTTTAGAACTGCACCCGCTGGTGGTGATCGCGAATCTAAAACTTCATAACCAGACGCAATCCGACAAAACCTTGACTTTAGAATCGCTGA
The DNA here is from genome assembly GCA_043754435.1 of Rhodanobacteraceae bacterium. Classification (GTDB taxonomy): domain Bacteria; phylum Pseudomonadota; class Gammaproteobacteria; order Xanthomonadales; family SZUA-5; genus JANNYA01. The sequence continues at coordinate 10,320 of JAYUUS010000085.1, read as the reverse complement.
CGGAATGGTTGGCAGAACAGGCAGATTTGCCCTATCTAAAAATTGATCCGATGAAGATCAAGCTCGCTGACGTGACCGAGGTCATCGGGCAAGCCTATGCACAGCGCTACAAGCTATTACCGATTGCACGCGACGAGCAAAGCGTCACTTTTGCCACCAGTGAGCCCTTTTTTCGGCTTTGGGAAAGTGATTTGCGGCAAATTTTGCGCCGGGACATTAAATTAGTCGTCTCCAGCCCACTAGACGTCAATCGCTTTTTGATGGAATTTTACGGCGTAACCCGCTCGGTTAAACGGGCAAAGGACGCCAAAGATCAAAGCGCAGATGCTAGGTCTAATTTGCTCAATTTTGAGCAGCTGTTGGAGCTTGGGAAAGCCGGCGTCGGTGCCGACGATCAACATGTGGTTCACATTGTCGACTGGCTATTGCAATACGCATTCGAGCAGCGCGCCAGTGATATCCATTTAGAGCCGCGTCGCGATATGAGTTTGGTGCGGTTTCGCATTGACGGCATGATGCACAAGGTTTTTGAGCTGCCCACCACCGTCATGCTCGCGGTCACCTCGCGCATCAAAATTCTAGGGCGCATGGATTTAGCAGAAAAGCGCCGACCACAAGATGGTCGGTTGAAGACCCGCAGCCCAACCGGGCGTGAAGTGGAAATGCGCTTATCGACAATGCCGACCGCATTTGGCGAAAAGGTCGTAATGCGCATATTTGATCCTGATGTGGCGCTAAAAAGTTTTGGTCAATTAGGTTTTACAGCGGCTGAAGAAAAATTTTGGAAAGAGCTGATCGAACGCCCCAACGGAATCGTCTTAGTGACCGGGCCTACCGGTTCGGGTAAGACCACGACGCTTTATTCAACCTTGAAATATCTTGCTACCCCCGATATCAACGTCTGCACCGTTGAAGATCCAATTGAGATGATTTCACCCGATTTAAATCAAATGCAGGTGCAGCAGAATATTGATTTAGGCTTCGCCGAGGGCATTCGTACTCTGATGCGACAAGATCCCGACATTATTATGGTGGGCGAAATTCGCGACTTAGCCACGGCGCAAATGGCGATTCAGGCCTCACTGACCGGGCATTTAGTGCTTTCCACGCTGCACACCAACGACGCGCCCGCCGCCGTACAGCGTCTGCTGGATTTAGGCGCGCCGCACTACCTCTTGCAAGCCACTTTAGCGGGCGTCATGGCGCAACGACTGGTGCGTACGCTATGTGTGCATTGCAAAACTTCCACCGAGCAAGTCGATGAAACCAAATGGCGCGCCTTAACTTATCCGTGGACCGTACCGGTGCCCAAACGCATTGGCAAAGCCGTAGGCTGCTTAGAATGCCGAAAGACGGGTTATTTGGGCCGTGTCGGTATTTACGAGATGTTTAAGCTAACACCGACCAGCCGCCAAGCGATCACCAAAGAAACTGACCTGCAAGTGTTCTCCAGCATTGTCGTTAAAGATGGCATGAAACCCTTGCGCATATCAGCCGCACAGCACGTGGCGCGCGGCACTACCACGATGGAAGAGGTCTTGAGCGCCTTGCCGCCCGTGGAGATTTAAATCCATTCCCCCTTCCGCGAACACAGGATTTAACTTGATTAAACCGCAACATTTTCGTACCGCAATTTGGCTCTTTTTTTATGCCCTTACATTTTTGCAATTACTATGGTACGGCTTGTGGGTGCCTGCAAGGCTGCCTTTTGCGGTTGCCATTACCATTGCTTTATTGCCGTTATTGCCGGGGCTAATGGCGCATTGGTGCAAAAGTCGATATGCACTTATTTGGGCAGGTTTTGGCGTGCTAGCGCACTTCACTTTCGCGGCGATGGAAGTATGGATAGCAGGCGCAAATCGGTCCCCTGCAATTGTCAGCAGTTTTTTATGCTGCGGCTATTTTCTGTGTTGGAATTTTGTAGTAGTCGGTGAAAAGCGCGCAAAGAAGCTAAATGCGTCCGAAGCATTTAAGCAAACTTAAATCCCGTTTGACCTTTTCATGAACTCTAATGCCACATGCAGCTTTGCTGGCGGCTTGACCGGGATGATCCGGGGGTTTTTCCTCTCCGAGCAACCTCAGGCATTTGAATTCATACCGATACGATCTATTTGGCATCTTCAGCTTATCCAAGCACTCCAATCAGAATCAGTGCTCGTCGAGGTGCATTATGAAGGTCGCACTCTCCGCATGCTGGCAACCGCTATGACTTCGGGTTTAATCACCCTTCAATGTATATAACGTTTAAACTTGCTGACTCAACGTCGCTTCACAACCGAATAGTGTCGCAATACGGCGCTTCTTCTGAGTCGTTAAACCCCACTGCGCGGCACCGGCGCGGTCAGTTGAATGCGAAAACAAGAGCCGCCAGCAGGCACAGGCACATATTCAATGCTCGCTTGATTCGCCTCCAATAACTCTTTGCTGATGTACAAGCCTAAGCCCGTGCCATCTGCACGGGTGGTAAAAAATGGCTGAAATAGCGAAGCGCGCAATTTTTCTGGAATGCCGGGGCCTCGATCAATAATCTCGATAACCGCACCGGGTTGATCGACAAGCTGGCGAATCCAAATGATTACTTCTGGTACCGCATCAGGTTGTCGCCCATAAGCAAGCGCATTACGCACTAGATTCCAGCAGGCTTGCGTCAATTGCGAGGGGTCAACCAGGGCGCGCAGGTTGGGCTTTTCAATTCTAACCCGAATAAAATCTTGGCCCACAGGCAGGCTTTGTTTGAACTCACGTAAAAAATCTTCCACCCATTCGCTTAAAGCCACGTCTTCAGGGCGGGAACGCTCACGGCGGGAGAGCTGCAAAACGTTTTCTACAATGCCATTCATACGTTTGCACTGACCATAAATAATCGTCACCAACTGACGATCCAACTCGGGTATGTCGATACTTTCCTGCAAAAGCTGGGCGGCATTGCCAATTGCGCCGAGCGGGTTGCGGATCTCATGCGCAATACTGGCGGAAAGTCGCCCCAGCGAAGTTAACGTCAGCTCTTCAGCGCGGCGCGAAAGCTGGGTTTCATCTTCTAAAAAAATAAGCACGCGCGTATCCAAATGAGCCCCGATTTTGGTCATGCGCGGAATGACCGGCGGCACGCCACTGGCAACCGTCAACGGTGCGGGGTCGTGGCGCCCGGCAATAAGCCATTCGCGCATGCGCACCTGTAACGGTCGCGCAAATCGACTTAAATTGCGTTCGCGCGGACTTGGCATCCCTAATAAATACCAGGCCGATTCGTTGTAGCGCTCGACCTCGCCCATTAAATCCACTACCAGCACACCCGTGCGCATCCGCTGAATGATTAGCTCATTAACTTCTGCAAGACTAAGTAAATCTTGTCCACGCTGCTCGGCCAACGCCCGACTTTCTTGGGTTCGGATACCGAGCCAATAAATCAAGCCAGTGATAATAAAAAAACTTAAGCCGTAGCCGCCACTTTGCGCCCAGTTACGGGAATCATCCCCCAACACCCAAACGCTATAGCCGGCTTCACCGACGGCGACTAGGGCCGCGACGGCTGCAACAAATGCCGCCAGCCTTGGCGTCAAAAGCAAAGCGGTAATCGCCACGGTAATCAGCATCAACGCACCCGCGCCACTGGCAGGGCCGCCAAAAAAGTGCAGCGCGACAGCGGCCATCCCTAAATCCAACGCCGCACCTACCAACACTTGAGTGGTAATTTTCTCGTCACTACGCCGGGCTAATAACCAAAGCAAAATGGCGCCGAACAAATAGAGAAACGCGACAGCTCGAATCGGCATATCCGGGCGCTGGGGCAGAAAGCTTGCGCCCGCAGACGCCACCAGCAAAAAGACGGTGCCCTGGAATATTCGAAATATACTGAGCAAAATTAACTCATTCCAGCGCTGCAATTGACCCTTACTGTCCATAATTCAAGCTCACTTTAGAAACTTTAGATGGGTTGTTTTTCACGTCAAGGCCGCTAGCGCAAAGGCACTAAGAGTCGGGATAGTCGGGCGCTTTACTGGGGCAAAGCAATTAGCTAGGTCACTACCTAACCAATCATAAAGGTAAAATACGAATGCCATGTAATTACGCATTATTACATTGCATTGTAAGGCGCATTACTTTTTTTTATTTACCCCCTTGGCGTAGCCAAATAGATTCGTCAGAATAGGGCTATTGCTGGAAGCAGCACCACCCAGAAATCTTTAATTGGAGTAGGCATGAATTTCCACGAGTACCAGTCGAAAGAGCTTTTTGTAAAGTTCGGCTTGCCTGTGCCGATGGGGCACGTGGCAGTATCGCCAGAAGGCGCAGTCGATGCAGCACGGAGTCTTGGCGGTGAGCAGTGGGTCGTTAAAGCACAGATTCATGCGGGCGGGCGCGGCAAAGCGGGCGGCGTAAAATTGTGCAAGACCCTGGCAGCCGTGCGTGAAGCCGCGCTCAAAATGCTGGGCACGAAGATGGTCACCTATCAAAGCGCCGGTCGTGCACTACCGGTCAACCAAGTGTTAGTCACTGAAGCCACGGATATTTCTAAAGAACTTTATCTCAGCATCGTGGTTGATCGCCAAACCCGAGGCATCGCTTTTGTAGGCTCGCCCGCTGGCGGCGTAGACATTGAACAAGTCGCGCAGGACACGCCGGAAAAAATCTTCACGCTTGACGTCGATTTTGTCCAAGGATTGCAGGCCTATGAATGCCGAAAATTCGGTTTCGCGATGGGTTTAGGTTCAAAACAAGTTGGGCAGCTGACTAAAATCATGCTAGGCGTTTATAAAATGTTTAACGAGCTTGATCTAAGCATGGTGGAAATCAACCCATTGGTGATCAACCCTGCAGGCGATTTATTGATTCTTGACGCCAAGCTCGACGCCGATGAAAACGCGCTATTTCGCCACCCAGAGTTGGAGGCAATGCGGGATTTAACGCAAGAAGATCCTATTGAAGCGGCGGCTAGTAAGTTCAATTTGAACTACGTCACAATGGATGGCGATATCGCCTGCATGGTCAACGGGGCGGGCTTGGCAATGGCGACTATGGATGTGATTAAACTCTATGGCGGTGAGCCGGCAAACTTTTTGGATGTAGGCGGTGGTGCAACAACAGAACGCGTCACTGAAGCACTGAAATTGATTTTGGCTAATCCAAAAGTAAAAGCCATTTTGGTTAACATTTTTGGCGGCATTGTGCGCTGTGACTTAATTGCCGAAGGCATCATTAACGCGGTGAAGGATGTGGGCCTTACGCTTCCAGTGGTGGTACGTCTGGAGGGAACCAACGTCGAGAAGGGTCGTGAGCTTTTGCGCAACTCGGTGCTGAAAATTACTTCGGCAACTGATCTGAGTGACGCGGCCCAGAAAGTAGTCGCAGCAGCGAATGGCGCGTTCGGCAACGTTGCGCCGGTCAATGGCGCAGCAAACAACGGAAAGGGAGCCTAACGTGGCGGTATTGATTGATAAGAACACGCGCGTCATTTGCCAAGGGTTTACCGGCGCACAAGGCACGTTTCATTCCGAACAGGCCATGGAATATGGCACTAAATTTGTCGGTGGCGTAACGCCCGGCAAAGGCGGTAAAGAACATATTGGGCTACCGGTATTCAACACGGTACAAGATGCAGTAGAAGAAACCGGCGCAAGTGCCACCATGATTTTCGTGCCGCCGCCGTTTGCTGCTGATGCAATTTTAGAAGCTGCAGACGCAGGCGTTCGCGTCATTGTTTGTATTACCGAAGGCATTCCCGTTCTGGATATGATGCGCGTGAAAAACGTGCTTAAAAGCTATCCGAATACCTATCTGGTCGGGCCAAACTGCCCAGGCATTATCACCCCCGGCCAATGCAAAATTGGCATTATGCCCGGCGCGATCCATAAGCCAGGCAAAGTAGGCATCGTGTCTCGCTCTGGCACATTAACTTATGAAGCTGTCTTCCAAACCACGCAAGCGGGCTTAGGCCAAAGCACGTGTATTGGCATCGGCGGCGATCCGATCCACGGGATGAGCTTTATCGACTGCCTGCGCCTATTCCAGGATGATCCGCAAACTGAGGCGATCATTATGGTGGGCGAAATTGGTGGTACTGCCGAAGAAGAAGCGGCTGAGTTCATTCAAGAATATGTCACTAAACCAGTCGTGGCATATATCGCTGGTGTAGCTGCCCCTCCGGGTAAACGTATGGGCCATGCAGGCGCCATCGTTGCAGGTGGAAAAGGTACAGCAGCAGCAAAGTTTGCAGCACTTGAAGCAGCGGGCGTCACGACAGTGCGCTCACCCGCTGAGTTAGGTGATGCAGTCCTCCGGCGCCTTTCAGGCGCCTCTCCCAAAAAGGTGAAGCAGCCCATGAAAGTTAGCGCAACAAAACCAGCAGAAGTGAAACCAGCAGCTAAAGCAGCCGCAAAGCCAGCTGCGAAAGCAGCAGCTAAACCAGCGGCAAAGCCAGCTGCTAAAGCAGCAGCAAAGCCAGCAGCTAAACCTGCGGCAAAGCCAGCAGCCAAAGCTGTAGCAAAGCCAGCAGCTAAACCTGAGGCGAAAGCAGCAGCAAAGCCAGCGGCTAAACCTGCAGCCAAAGCTGTCGCGAAAAAGAAATAAGTCATTCGCGACTTGATCGCTTAGCTTGATACAAAAAGAAAAACCGGCCGAGAATTAAGCGGCCGGTTTTTTATTTTTAATTTACCTCGCCCCTTTGCGAAACCTTCTTAATGGCCGCTCCGATCAAATTACATGACGACTGGAAAACCCCGCTACTGCCCGTGCTCCAGAGTGAGACGATGGCAATGCTGCGTGGTTTTCTTCAGGCGGAACGGGCCGCTGGTAAAAGCATCTACCCACCGATGGGACAGATCTTTGCCGCGCTGGATGCCACCCCGCTCACACAGGTCAAAGTCGTAATTCTCGGTCAAGATCCTTATCCCGGTGCCCATCAAGCGCACGGATTAAGTTTTTCCGTCCCGCCTGGAATTGCAACACCACGTTCGCTTAAAAATATTTATCAAGAACTCAAGCTGGACTTGGGAATACCACCCAGCCGCCACGGCAATTTAATGTCGTGGGCAAAACAGGGCGTGTTATTACTAAACGCGGTACTGACCGTTGAAGCGAATCAAATTAATTCTCATAAAGGCCGCGGGTGGGAGCCATTTACCGATGCCGTTATTGATTTAGTCAATAATACCGTGCCCCATGCCGTTTTCATGCTGTGGGGCAAACAAGCACAAGAAAAAGGCGCGCGCGTGGATTCCAGTCGCCATCTCGTCTTAAAAGCGCCCCACCCTTCTCCCATGTCAGCACATCAGGGGTTTTTTGGCTGCGGCCATTTTCGCCGTGCGAATGAATATTTAATTGCACACCATCTAAGCCCGATCAACTGGCAATTGCCCAATGATTTAGAGTTGGAATAAGCCGCTCAAACCTAATCAACAAGGGCTTGGAGCGTAGCGTGGATAGGCAGGAATACGGCAAACGCCGTGCCGCGCTCAAGTTCGCTTTGCACCTCAATACGGCCGCTATGGGCTTGCACGATGCCCCACGACACTGATAAGCCAAGCCCAGTGCCGACCCCAATCGATTTAGTGGTAAAAAAGGGCTCGAAAATTCGGCTGAGATTAGCCGCACTGATTCCTTGTCCGGTGTCGGCAATCCGAATCCACACATGTTCGTCCGTACATCCTGTTTGAATCGTCACTTGCCCGTGTTCTTTAATGGCATGGCTAGCGTTGATCAACAAGTTGAGAAATACTTGGTTTAACTGAAATGGCAGGCAGCGGATTCTCGGCAATATGCCGTATTCCTTGATCAGTTCGACTTTGTATTTAAGCTCATAGGCGATCACATTCAATGTGCTGTCAATGCCTTGATGAATATCGGCCAGTTGCCATTCTGGCGCGTCTAGGTGCGAAAAATCTTTCAAATCCTTGACGATTTTCTGAATACGCTTCAGGCCTTCGCGGGATTCGGTAAGTAGATTGGCCGTATCGCTCACCAAAAAATCAAAGTTCATGGCGGCCTTGAGGGCGGACAATTTTTGCACTTCTGGGTGTTGTGCAGGCAGAGTGTTCTCAAGCAGCTGATAAGCATTAAGCAGTGAGAACAATCCTTACCCAATCATTGCGCAGCCCATCGCGAATGTGGCGCACTAATTGCAAACCCGCGTCTTCAGTTTCCATGACCACATCAAGCAATATCACCGCAATATCGTCGTGTTCAGCCAATAGTTGACGGGCTTGTGCCCCATCATAAGTGCTCAAGAATTTCAAACTACGCTCACGAAAGCGCAATCCACTCAACACCATAGTGGTCACACCGTGGACTGCGGGTTCATCATCGACGATTAGAAGCTTCCAGTACAACTGTGACTGCACCTGTGGCACATCGGCCAGCAGAAACAGCACGTCATCTTCGCTAGCAACCCCGCTCATACCTCGCTCCTTAAACTTCAGTTCCTGCCCAGGATTAATGGCGTTGGTTAAGATAGTAACTGAAAGCCGAATTTAAGCCGATGCGTGCAAAACGTGTTCGATAGCTTGCCGCAACAATCCAAGCGTGGTGCTGGCAACTTGATCCTTGCGAAAACCGCTAGGGATATTTGCAGGCAAGTCAGATGGTTGCCCGGTAAGCCTCAAACCCGCGTATGAAACCCCGAATCCAGCGGCTGCACATAGTGCGGCATGGCATTAAAGCTTTGCAGCTGCCAGCTGCTTTCGGTCACGCGAAATTCGTTTAAGGCGGTGTTTTTGAGTGCCAAATTCATCGCCACGATTGCATTATCGTCAAACCCTAATGCGCGCTGGGCAAACAAGCTGATTACCCCGCCGGAGGTGATGACTAACACTTCACCCGACTGTCCCGACTGTCCCGCTGCCAAATTCCCGCCAAGCCACCAATCACGCGCGATGCGTTTTGCCGCAGCATTTACGCGAATATGAAATTGTGACCAGGTTTCTAGATCAGCAGCGCCAATTTGATCGCGCGCCCAGGCGATCATCGCGGCTTTGAGCGCCACCAACCAGCGCCCGGCGGCGATATCTTGATCGTCTGGATAAGCGTTTTTGTAGGCTTTGAGCACCCCGCGAAAATCGTACTCATTAAGTTCAGGCAACGCATTTTGGCTGGGCAGCGCCAATCCGACCTGCGCATACGCGGCCGTAATTCCCGCCAAGGTTTGCGCATGGCGTTTTAGCGCGCCTACATAGACAGCGTCAAACTTTATCTTGTGGTCTGCCAAGTATTCGCCGACGCGTAGGGCTTGGCTGTGTCCAAGCGTGGAAAGTTCGTCATACTCTGCTGCGCCAGCGCTGGCTTGTGCGTGGCGCAGGACGTGTACGGTTAAGTGTTTCGCCACTGGGTTTTCATCTCGCTCAAAGGTTGTTAGGGCATCCGCAACGGTTGCCGTTCGAGCTGAGCTTATCCAAGCCTGCGTGTCAAAGTCGGCAAATCCAATCTACGCTATTTAGATCCGCTACAGCTTGTCAAACGGGCTCAACACGCCTTTCCCGCCTTTGTTCAGTCTAGGTTGTTCCAAAACTTTAAGAAATCCACACGCTTGAGTCGCAGCGATTGCACAATGCGAAAATTGGCATCGGCACCGGCGAGCTGAAAGACTTCTTTTGCGAGGTCGACGGCAATGATTTGTACGGTGGCTAAAGCAGAGATAGACTTCATGGCGAACTTCTTCTGTGGTGGAATTACTTGAATTTAAACACCTCACAGCGTGGCACATCGATGCCGTATCAGCCCGGGGGGAGTCCAACCCATTATTCCAGCCGACCATGCGGCATTTCGCGATATCGCGCTATCCTTAGCTTTCGGGCCGCATGTCGGCTGAATTCAACGTACAAACTAGATGATCGCAATTTCACACTCGGCTTTCGTCGCTTTGCGCAACGATCTGGAAGAATTTAGAGAGTACCGGGAAGATCCTGTTATCTTGTTGCATGTTCACCCAAACCACGCGGACAAGCTAAACGCGTCGGGCTGGAGCAGTATGGAGATTGAGATTGGTCGGCCCCATTCTTGCGTCTTTCCGAGGAAGGGAGTTGTCAAAGCAGTCCAAGGTGTGTTCGAAGCTATCGAGGGGCTTGACGTATGTTTGTTTCCCAATCTCCTAACCGGCCTAAATGTGAATGTGTCACTCCGAGAGGGGTATATCTGGCTTACCGTTACTCGCTAGGAAGCGGTATGAAATACACTCGTTTTATTCGTGCTGTGGCCAAAGGTCGCAAGTGGAGGCTTTAGAGACGGAGGTACGCCTAACGACTAAGGTTAGATCGCGCGCAGCCGCGATCTGAGCCGTTTGTTGGACAAGCCCGGCCTTCCCGAGTGCGAGTCAGGTTCAGGGTTACAGAA
>JAYUUS010000084.1:0-50523 GCA_043754435.1 Rhodanobacteraceae bacterium | reverse complement strand
TAATAGCGCCCGTTGCGGGGTTAAACACCAACCCGTTTGGAAGCGTGCCTTGGCTGAGCACCAGCGTATACGGAGCGGTTCCACCGGTTACCGATATCGTTTGGTTGTACGGTGTCAGCAGGGCACCGTTGGGCAGCGTCAGCGGGTTGAGCGTAAGCACTGGGCAAACTCCGGCGATCACGATTGTATATTGCCGACTACCTGGGCAATTATTCACGTCGTTGGCGGTAATGGTGAAAGTAAAGCTACCGGAAGTGGTTGGGGTGCCAGTAATGGTGCCTGTCGCTGGGTTAAACACCAAGCCGTTCGGAAGCGTGCCTTGGCTCAGTGCGAACGTGTACGGAGCGGTTCCACCGGTTGCCGATATCGTCTGGTTGTAAGGCGTCAGCAGGGCACCGTTGGGCAGCGTCAGCGGGTTGAGGGTAATCGCCGGGCATTGCACGGGTGAGCATACTGCAACGTTGTTGGTATCCAGCGTGACGGCACCATTGCGCGCCAACAAACGACCCGAAACCCTGGAACCCGTGGTTGCGGTAATACTGGACAGTGCCAGAATATTACCAGCAAATTGCGTTCCGGTTCCCAGGGTGGCGGAAGTGCCGATTTGGAAAAAGACATTGCAATTGGAGCCGCCGTTGATGACCTGTACGCGCGCATTGCTGGCCGTAGTTAGTGTGCTGCCAATCTGAAAAATAAAGACTGCGTTCGGGTTGCCTTGAGCATTCAAAGTCAAGGTGCCGGTCAGCTGCGCCGATGTTGAAAAGCGGTAAACGCTGGGTGTCAGCGTCAAGCCGCCCAGATCCTGTCCGGTCAAGTCAGTATTGAAAGCCTGACCCGCCAGTGCATTGTAGGCCGTGGTCAGATCGCTCTGCGCTTGCTGCGCCACCGCATTATTAATTTGAATGGTGCCGGTAATGATTCCTGGTGGAAAGCCGGTAATTGAGGTGCCTGGGAAGAGGCCTACGTCTCCAACAATTATAGAGGCACCCGTATTTGTTACCGTCGATCCACCCAAGACGGCGAAATTGCCAGCCACGCCCAAGGGTGGCGCTGTTTGCGCGGCAAGGGTTGCACTAAATAGCAACAGCGTGATCACGACATACGTCCTGACGATTCCTGGCCAAAAATTACACATTTTATTCATTGCTCATCTCCGAAGTCGTACATTTTTAGTTATTGATGGAGTCGCGTCGAACGGATAGCTAAACGCATTCTTGAACTCGCTAACCGTGCAAATTTTTTACATTGTGCTCCCTGCGTCAACCTAGTTGTCATCCCCTAACTTTGGCACATGATACTTTTTAATGCACCTGTGTCATTGGCATAACAGTCGTACTGATACTCATAATTTATTGCCATTTTATTGCCATTGATCCAGCCAAGATAGTAAAGTGCAAACTTCTGGCTATTCGCGGCCAAAAATTGCACATCTTACTCACGTTCTTCTCTGAAATCGTGCATTTTAGTGATTAATAGAATCGCGTCAACGGATGGTTAAACGCTCTCTTAAATCCGCTTACATCACAAGTTAATCACATGATCAAGAGGCTCCATTCACATAATGAGATGGTCAGACTCGCGTGTCTGTATGCTGACGAACGGAACAGAATGCGTGAATGTGTTGAAAAAACGCGAACTTTTTCTAAAACGCATACGCTTTTAGTGCCTCAGCCCAATATCGCGCCCGGTGCAAATGCGCCGCGCTCGCTGACGATCACATCGATTAATGCTGCCGGTGTAATATCAAATACCGGGTTCCACGCGTCTATTCCCGGTGCTGCGACCCGCGTTCCGGCGTATTCGAGCAGTTCAGCGGCGTTGCGCTCTTCAATGTGGACATCCGTGCCGCTTGCGGTTTGCGCATCAAACGTGGAACTAGGTGCCACCACCATCACCTTGACGCCGAAATACTTTGCTGCGACCGCGTGGCTTAACGTGCCGATTTTATTGGCGGTATCGCCATTTGCGCAGATGCGGTCGGCGCCGACAATTAACCATTGCACCGCACCCGTGGCCATTAAATAGGCGCCCGCACCATCCGCAATTAATTTTGCCGGAATGCCATCTTGCAGCAGCTCCCATGCGGTAAGGCGAGCACCCTGGAGCCAGGGGCGGGTTTCGCTGGCATAAACGCGGTCAATTTTTTGCATGGCAACGCCAGCACGGATAACCCCCAGCGCGGTGCCAAAGCCTGCGGTTGCGAGTGAGCCGGTATTGCAATGCGTTAACACGCCACTGCCCGGTGCGATTAAATCTGCACCAATTTTGCCCATGCGGTGATTGGCGGCCAAATCATCGGCCTCAATTTGACGCGCTAGCATTAGCAATTGCACAGGGTCAGGGCCATAAAGCTGCACACCTTCTCGCATCCGCGCCAACGCCCAAGCTAAATTGACGGCTGTTGGCCGCGCTGCGTTTAACGTGGCGCAATCTTGCTCAATTTGCAAACGCCGCTGGCTGTCATCGCCATGTGCATTAAGTGCAGAAATCACCACGCCATATGCTGCTGCAATGCCAATTGCAGGCGCGCCGCGCACGGTCAGATTAAAAATGCTCTCAACCACGTCCGCTACAGTTTGGCATTCGATAAAACGGGTTTGTAGCGGTAATACGCGTTGATCGAGCAGCGTCAAAGTGCTGGCGTTGAAACGCACCGCACGCACGCGGTCATAGGCGGCAAAATCCATAGCGACTCACTAGCAATATGAAGGGGTGGCAATCATGCCTTATTGCTTGGGAGTAATAGTGCTACCTGATTTAGGAGCGAAATTACTTGAAAGTGAGAAGCTACCTGATTTGGGAGCGAAATTACTTGAAAGTGAAAAGCTACCTGATTTGGGAGCGAAATTACTTGAAAGTAATAAGTGCTACTGGGGCGACTTTGCGTTTCAAATGGTGCGCCCGGAAGGATTCGAACCTCCGACCCCTAACTTCGTAGGCTAGTGCTCTATCCATCTGAGCTACGGGCGCAATTGCTTTTTGAGACTTGACCGCTATCCCAGCGGGCCGCAAAGTATTCACATCTTCAATGTGCATGTCAACTGCGTACTGTAGAAAACTTCATCTTGCAGTGACAACTTCGGGTGAAACTTTAAAACATCGCAATAGGTGGTGGAGAAAGAGGGATTCGAACCCTCGATGCAGGTTTTGCCCACATACTCCCTTAGCAGGGGAGCCCCTTCGGCCTCTCGGGCATCTCTCCGCAAATCGCGATTGACTGCTTTTTTAAATCTAGTAACTACTTTGTTGATTTTGCAAATCGAATGATTCGCTTGGCAACAACAAAATGGAACTTAGGCGATTTTGCCGTCTGATTCAAGCCGTCACTTTGATTAAATCATTTTTGTTCAACTACTTCTGCTCAACTTCTAGGTGTTCGCTCTTAATCTTCTTAAAAATTTCTTCGCGATGGACGGCAACCTCTTTGGGAGCGTCGATTCCAATACGCACTTGATTTCCCTTTACGCCGAGGACGCTGATCGAGATGTTATCTCCGATCATCAGTGCCTCACCCACGCGACGGGTTAAAATCAGCATGATGCCTCCTGCAGCTTATTTTCGCGCGCCGCCGACAACATATCGGTGCCTTCCATGTGCATTTGGCGCGGACTTCAACAAACTTGCTCAGTTTGCTTAAGGATCGGAACTATAGCCGCCCAAAGACAGATGCGCAATTGCAGAGCGAAACACCGCATTAACCACGAGTCAGCTTCGCCGCAGCGTTTGCAATGCTTGGTGTATGGCGACGCAGCGCGCTTCGCGCAGTGCTGCCCCCAACGCTGGGCCTGTTAAACCCTTTGCGATGAGCGCCTCGGTGGTCACTGATTGCGCGGCTTTAAGCACCGCTTTCAGCAGCTCGCCCTGCGGATAATCGCTGTCATTAAGTCCTAAGCGGCCGCGTTTATCGGCGGCGCAGGCAAGTGCCAGCACGGGAATGCGCTCGGGCCGTCTCAGTGCGTCGAAACGCGTTAGTAAATCCATCATTGAGCCCGCGCGCAGTTCTTGAATGCGATGAATGTTTAGGTGTTCTCGGCAATTCAGCACCGCAAGCTGTTGCCAAGGCGTTGGCACACGCAGGCGTGCGCAAAATGCCTCAACGGGTGGCACGCCCGCCGATTCATGGCCGATGTGGGCGGGCAAAATAGTGCCCGGTGTTAAACCTTTGCCAAAATCATGCGTTAACGCGCAAAAGCCGACCAACGCGTCGCCGGGCGCCAAGAGTGCCGCTTGGTCGCTGACCATTTCTTGATGCAGCCCGGTGTCAATTTCCGGGTGGTACAGCGCGCGCTGCGGCACGCCATAAAGCGCATCGATTTCAGGAAACACGACCTTCAGCGCGCCGCACGCTCGCAGCGCACGTAAGAAGGCGCTGGGTTTAGCTTCCGAGAGCGTTTTTTTGAGCTCCTCAAACACGCGCTCTGGCACTAAATGCGCTAGTTCTCCGTTGGCGACCTGCAGCTGCATCAAGTCAAGCGTTTCCGGGGCGATTCGAAAGCCTAAGGCCGCATAGCGCGCAGCAAAACGTGCAACCCGAAGTACCCGCACTGGGTCTTCGACAAAGGCATCACTGACGTGGCGCAGCACGCCTTGTTGTAAATCGCGCTGGCCATTGAATGGATCAATTAAGCAGCCATCGGTGCCCTGGGCAATCGCATTGATTGTCAAATCACGGCGCATTAAATCTTGCTCGATACTGACCTCAGCCCCGGCGTTAAAGCTAAAGCCCGCATAGCCGCGCCCGGTTTTACGTTCAGTGCGCGCCAGGGCATATTCTTCCTTAGTTTGCGGATGCAAAAACACTGGGAAATCGCTGCCGACTTGCGTGTAGCCCTGCGCAATCAGTGCCTCTGGTGTAGCGCCTACGATCACCCAATCCCGGTCTTTGACGGGCAAACCGAGCAGGACGTCGCGCACGGCGCCGCCGACTAAATAGACATTTTTCCCGTGTTGCGAATCAGAACAACGCATCAAAGTCGATATCTTCAAGTTTTTTCGGCTCGCCCAATAAATTGCCCTGGACGAAATCGACTTTGGCCGCGCGCAGCCAGGTCAGGGACTTTGCGCTATCTACTTTCTCGGCAATCACGCCCAATTTCAACGTGTGCGCCATTTGCGTGAGCGAAATCGCCATCGCACGATCCACTTCACTGCCGGTTTTGTTGGATACGAATTCGCCGTTGACCTTAACCAAATCAATCGGCAGCCACTTTAAATGGCTAATGGAGTTTTGCCCCGAGCCAAAATCGTCCAAGGCAAATCGCGCGCCCATCGCTTTAAGCTGCATCATAAACTTCCGCGCGGTATGCAGCTGCGCGATTTGGCCGGTTTCACAAACTTCAAAGATAAACCGGCGCGCATCCACGCGATGGCTGGCGAAGGTGTTTTCGATATGGTTCAGCGCTTCCGGATCCATCAGGGTTTGATTCGACAGATTGATCGAAAAATTGAGCTTCACATCGTCAGGAATACGGCTGGCAAAGCGCACGGTGCGCGCAATCACCCATAAATCCACTTTCGGCATTAAGCTAAAACGTTCGGCAAGCGGCACGAAGATGCCTGGGCTAACCCACTGCCCGTCACGATTGACCAAACGAATCAAAATCTCAAACGTCGTGTCAATCCCTGGCCGAAACGGCAGCGCATGCAGTTCTTCCGTGCTCATCTTTGGGTCGGTGCAGCCAATTGCCACAATCGGTTGTGCCAACAGCACAATGCGGTCTTCCGACATCGCTTCTTTGATCCGCACCGCCCAACCGGCTTCTAGATCTTTTGCCAATCTGGAGTCGCTTTCCACCACGAAAATCTGGGTTTGATTTTGCCCGCGCCGTTTCGCTTGACCGCAGGCTTGGCGCGCGTTTTCCATAACGTATTCCGCCGAGTGCGAATCTTTACTGACAATCGCCACGCCGACCGAAACTGTTACCCCGACGCTTTGGCCCGAGTGCGTCACATAGCGCGATTCGCGCAGCATCTCGCGCAGCCCATCGCTGATCGTGTAGATGTTTTCCAACTGCACATTTTCCAGCTTGAGGGCAAACTGGTCGTGCTCCAGGCGTGCCAGCAAATCGTTGTCACGCAGCCTAGCCTGTAAACGTTGGCCGATTTCGACTAGCAGCTGTTGGCCCGCAACTTCACCTGCATTTTCAAGCACTTGCGTGTAGCGGTCGACATCCAAAAACAGCACAGCGGTATAGCCGCCGGCCTTACGCTCGGCAACCGTTTCCGCCAAACGCAGCATAAAAAAGCGGCGGTTCGACAAGCCCGTCAGCTTGTCGTGGTCTAGCTCAAAGCGCACGCGTTCGACGTTTTTACGATCTGAAATGTCGCGAAATACTACCACTGAACCCTGGCGCTGGCCGCCATTCATTTGCGGCACAACGCTGAGTTCCACCGGCAATAACCGGCCCTCGTTGGTGCGAAATAACGTTTCGATACGCGCCGCATGCGCATCCGCCCGCGCTTCTGCGGTGAACTCGGTGCTGGGCATGCCAATGATTTCGGATTCATCGCCATAGCCGAGCAAGCGACAGCCCGTGTGATTCAAAAATGTGACCCGGCCTTTTTCGTCCAGGCCATACACGCCATCCCCAACGGTGCGCAAAATGCCGTCCAAACGCTGCCGCTCGGCTTCAATTTGTCGCCGGTCTTCAATATTGCGCACCAGCGCCTTGATGCGCGCCAAAGTCAGGGAAATGACCTCGTTTTTAAACATGCACTCAATCGCGCCGGCATCTAAGCATTGTTGAATGACTTCGTCTTTATAGGTCGCGGTAATTAGCGCCACTGACGCGTTTTTCGTCATCGGATCGGCGCGCAATTTAGTGACTAGCTGATCGCCAGTGCCGTCTGGCAAATAGTAGTCAACGATCACCAAGTCATAGCGCCCAAGCCGGGCTTTACTTAAGCCCTCGGCGATGCTTTCCGCCAAATCAACGATGAACCCTTGCGCGGTGAGCAGTTGCTGATAGGTGCGCCGCACGCTGACCGAGTCATCAATCAGCAAAATGCGAGTTGGCCCGGTGCTAGTATCGCGTGCGGTTAGGCTGGCGCTGAACATTAATGCCGGCGCTAACTCGTCAATTGCGCCGGGCAGCTGCCAAAATTGCGACCACAGCAAGCGCATTGCGCTACCGCGCGCAGCTAGCCAGCGATCCAGCTTGGGCAAGGGTGCGTGGCTCAGCAGTAAAATCGGTAGGCTTTCTGGCGGCAGTTCTTTGATGACTTTCAGCAGCGCCTCGCATTCCGCCGGTTCTTTCTCAGGGATGCCGATAATCAACAAATCCGGCAGATGCGCATTGCTAATGCGCGATTTAAGCTCGTCGATGGCATCGCCAAAGCGTTCGAAATGCTTGCCTATAGGTACCTGCGCGCTTTCTAAAGTGCGGCTCAGTAGGTTAAACAAGGTCGCAGAACGTTCGACAACTAAAGCTTCTGGCATAGCGTTTTCCGAAAAATCAATGCGCCAAAGCTAGCAGAAAGTAGGGTTTTGTGTGACCAAAATTTGTCGGATATGACTTTATCTGTGTGAAGCTGCCGTTGCGCGACGTATTCGGTGCTGCAGTTCGCGGCGAGCTAAAACGCAAACTGCTCATTCAAAATACGCTCTTCTAAATTGTGCTCAGGATCAAACATTACTGTGTAGCGCTCATCCGCCGCCTCTTGCACGGTCACCTCCACCACATCGCGAATTTCGGTGGAATCAGCCGTTGCACTGACCGGGCGTTTGTAATGATCCAAAATCTCAAAGCGCACCATCGACTCACGCTTGATGATAGCACCGCGCCAGCGCCGGGGCCGAAACGGGCTGATCGGAGTTAGCGCCAGCGCATCAGAGTTCAGCGGCAAAATCGGGCCGTGCGCGGATAAATTGTAAGCGGTTGAGCCCACCGGTGTGGCCACCATTGCGCCATCGCACACCAGTTCGTCCACACGCAGCTTTTCATTGACCCAAATGCGGATTTTCGCCGCCTGTTTGGTTTGCCGCAGCAGGGAAACTTCATTCACGGCTAACGATTCCGCGCTGCCGCCCGATTCGGTGGTCACCACCATTTTCAACGGCCGTAACGTCGCCGATTGGGCGTTGTGTAAGCGCTCCATCAAATCCGCTTCTTGGTACAGATTCATTAAAAACCCAACTGAACCTTGCTTCATGCCAAACACCGGCAGGCCGTATTTTTTGGTGCGGTGCAGGGTTTGCAGCATAAACCCGTCGCCGCCCAAGGCCACCACCACCTCAGCATGCTCGATGGCCACATTGCCGTATCGCGCTACCATCAACGCTAAGCTATCTTGTGCGGGCTGGACTTTGCTGGCAACGAAGGCAATTTTCATGGGCGCAATTGAGTTAGATGTAGAACTACAGACTAGACAACTTAAGTGCTAGTTTCACGGCTTATTTACGCAAATTTTTAGGGTCGGCCAAAATAATTATGACGAATTCCGCTAAACGCCCAATTTTCTATATTTCCGACGGCACCGGCATTACCGCTGAAACGATTGGTCACAGTGTGCTCACGCAATTTGAGGGCACCGAATTTCAAACCTGCCGCCTAGCATTTGTCGATAACGAAGTCAAGGCGCGCGCAGCGCTGGCACAATTGCAGCAATCCCAAGCCCAGACCGGGCAGCGGCCGATCGTGGTCAACACCGTGGTTGATCCGGATTTGAGCGCCATTATTGCCGAAAGTGGTGCGCTGATGCTGGACGTGTTTGCGCCTTTTATCGGCCCGTTGGAGCAAGAATTGGGGCGTCTGCGTAAGCCGCGCGTCGGGCAAGCACACGGGCTGAATAATTACGCCGAATATGAGGCGCGCATGAATGCCACTAACTATGCGCTCACACACGACGATGGCATTGACGTCAATTTTTCTGATGCGGAAGTGATTCTAGTCGGCGTATCGCGCTCAGGGAAAACCCCCACCTGCCTATATTTGGCGCTGCATTACGGCATACGCGCCGCAAACTATCCGTTAGTGCAAGAAGACTTAGAGCACGGCGAACTGCCGCCCCGGCTAAAAGCGCAAAAAGCGCGCGTGTACGGTTTGAGTATCGACCCGATGCGCCTAAGCCAAATTCGCACCGAACGCCGCGCCAACAGCAAATACGCCGCGATCGAACAGTGCCGCTGGGAAGTAGATGCGGCGGAAAAGCTATTTCGCCGCGAGTCCATACCCTCCGTGTCCAGCACCCACACCTCAATCGAGGAAATTGCCAGTAAAATTTTGCAGGCTTTGGGGTTGAATCGGCAGCTGTATTGAGGATGCGTCAAAGTCGCCAACGAGTGATGCTAAAAACCGTGTCACTGCGGTAGTTGTTATTCCATATAACCTATTGTTTTTAAAATATTATTTATCTGTATATTTTAAATACTGCAAATCGTTCGACGTCAGAGTGTGGATTTTTCGCGATATTTCTTTGTATTTACAACAGATTGCGGCAATGCGCCCCGCGCTTGTGTTGACCGTTGGAATCGGCAGATTTACTAGCCCCAAGGCGCTGCAGCCACCAATTTTTTTCAAACTACACTTGCGCAATACAACATGATTTTTGTACTGTCGTCTGCGAAATTTAATTCCAATTTTTTCTAGGGCATGCAATGCGACGAATACATAAAACATTAATTGCGCTCAGTCTGAGCTGTGCCGCAATTTTTCAGCTCCATGCGCAAGATGTAGACGCGAATTATTATCGCGTTGAGGTGCCAAGCGCAGCGGCGCGTAGCGAGACGATCAATTTGGGCGAGCTGGTGGCGGATTACGGTAGCTTTATCGTGATCCGAACCCGCGCCAACAGCAGCCTGCGCGCTAACACGCTTGCGACGCAGCTAGATACGCATTTGCACGTTAAAAATTTCAGCTTTGAGCCGCTTAGCGATAAGCCTGCAGCGGAAAACCTTAACCCACGTGCCTACTTTGAAAATTTAGACGACTCGGGCGGTGATTTTTTGGTGCAGTTTGACGCGCCTATTAAAGGCGAATGGCTTACGGAGTTAAAAAATATTGGCTTAGAAACGATCCAATACTTTCCAAACCAAGCCTATTTAGTCAAAGGCAGTGCCGCCGCTGCGCGCGCCGCACAAAAGCTAGCGCGCGTGCGATTTGTCGGTGAATATCATCCAGCGTATCGGCTTCCAGCTGAGCTTTCTTGGGTTTTTGACGATGTCGTGCGCAAAAACAGCTATGGGGTTGATCGTGCATCACCCTATGACATTTCCTTGAGTAAATCGGCCGACGTCAATAATTTGCTTGCCGTTGTTCAAAAGGCGAATGGTCAAGTTTTGAACCGCATGCCGTTAGCGAATAACTTCTTTGACGTGATCCGCGTGCAGCTGCCGCCCAACGCGCTGGCAAGCGTTGTACGCGCATCCGGCGTTATCGCGATTGACCCCTACATTAAGCCCGAAAAAGAAGACGAACGCGCGGCACAAATTGTCGCGGGTAATTTTTCCAATGCCACGACGCTTAACGCCCCTGGCTACGATCCAAAAACCCAGTTTGGCGTCGATGGCAGCAATGTTACGGTATCTGTTGTCGATGACGGCGTTGGCATTCCCGGAGACGGTGGTTTCTATACCACCACTGGCAATGCCGTGGATGGCCCATTGCGCGGTGCGACGGTGGGTGCGGCCGGGCACGGGCATTTGCAATCCACCATTATCGCCGGAGCTGCACCGTTTTCCGTGCTTGACCCTTTGGGCTACAACTATGGCTTAGGCATTGCGCCCAAGGCGAATATCGTCAACATTCCATTTTTGCGCCCAGGCTATACCGGCGATGATGCAGCGACTGCAAACGATACCTTCGTGACGGCCGGTCCAAACGGGCAAACCGCTGCGCTGAGCAATAATTCCTGGGGTGCGGGCACCAACGGCAATGTCTACAACGCGCGTGCAGCAGTTTGGGATGGACTGGTTCGGGATGCGACCGCCGCCGCGTCAATTGACCCACTGTTGATTGTGTTTTCCGGCGGTAACCAGGGTACGGCTGGACTTACGCAGCCAAAAGTGGCAAAAAATATTATTTCTGTTGCCGCCAGCGAAAACGTGCGCCCTGGCGATAATAGCGCGGGTGGCTCGACCGGTGGGGCTGACAATCTAGAGCAGTTGCCCGACTTTTCTAGCCGAGGTCCGGCCGCCGATGGCCGCATCAAGCCAGACATTACCGCGCCGGGTGATGCTATTTCCGGTGGACGTTCAGGGCCGGATGTGTTGTTCGGCAATATTGACACCTTTCATCGGCGCAGTAGCGGCACATCGCACGCGGCACCCCAAGTCGCGGGTGCGGCTGCGCTGTTTATTGAGGGCTGGCGCGCCAGCCATTTGGGTGCGCGGCCTAGCCCTGCGATGACCAAGGCGGCCATCTTAAATAGTGGCGTTGATATGACTGGGACGGGTGCGACCGCAAGCATTCCAAATGGTGCTGAAGGCTGGGGGCGCATCAACTTAAAAAATGTGTTCACGCCCGCCAGTGAGCTGCTGGCGCTGGATCAAACGGAAGTTTTTACGGATCCTGGGCAGTCGTATGTATGGAACGGTGCCGTAGCGAGTGGTGCACGCGATCTGCGCATCGCGCTGGTGTGGACTGATCCGCCGGGCGCTGTAGACCCGGCTTTGGTGAATAATTTGGATTTAGAAGTTGAAGTCAACGGCACGCTTTATCGCGGCAACGTTTTCGCGGCGGGTATTTCCACCCCAGGTGGCGTGGCAAATATTAAAGATAATGTCGAAAAGGTTCTGCTTCCCGGCATCGCGCAAGGTGCCGCGCTTAAAATCACGGTAAAGGCCTTTGCGATCAATGGCGATGGAATCTTAGGCAATGCCGATACCACTGACCAGCATTTCGCCTTGGTGTGTACTAACTGCGTGCAAAACCCTGGTTTTTCACTCAGCACTCCGACGATATTGAGTTCGACTTGCGCCGGTGAAAACTTTTTCCGCACCATCAATATTGGACAAATACTGGGTTTTTCTACACCCGTTGCACTGTCCTCAACTGGCGCGCCCGCTCCAGGCAGTGTCAGTTTTGTGCCCAACACGGTGACGCCACCTGGGACATCTAATATGTCTTTCGTAACATTGGGTGTTGCCAGCGGCCTATACAACATTAATGTTTTGGGTACTGCAGGGGCAGAAACACGCATGACAACTTTGCCCGTGTTCGTGGCCGCAGGCCAGCCCATCGCCACTAGCTTGAGCTTGCCTGCGGACAATGCGATCGGTGTTGCAGTTGCACCCACGTTGAGCTGGGCTGCCCAGCCAAATGCGTTTGATTATTTAGTCGAGCTTTCCAGCAGTGCCGCGTTTACGACCATTTTGCAATCAACCGTCACTCGGGGTACAAGCTGGAGTCCAACAGCGCTTGGCTTTTCGACAGCCTATTTTTGGCGGGTTTCAGCGCGCAATGCGTGTCGAGCAATATCAAGTCTTGGTTTTCGAGATGGCTTTGAAGATTTCGAGGGTAGCTCGGTAGTCTCGGCAGCCCGATCCTTTACCACGGTTGCCGCACCACCTGCACCGGGTGATTGCGCGGTTGGCAGTACAACCACCACGATCTTCAGTGAAGATATGGAAACGGGTGCGCCTGGCTGGGTGCCAGCAAATCCACTCGCGACCAATGTTTGGGCAATTACTACGGATTTTCCTGCAAGCCCGACTAGAGCCTATCGCGGGATTGCCCCCGGCGTGCCCGGGGACTTAAACGTTACGACGCCGCCGATTGTTATTCCCTCCATCAACGCGCCGCGTTTGCAGTTCTCACAGCTGCGTGGACTAGAGGCGAACGGAGCCACCGCGTGCTACGACGGCGGCATGCTGGAAGTATCAACCGATGGCGGCACCACCTTCACGCAAGTCGTTGCCGGGATCACTGGAGTTGCCTATACCGGCAATATTAGTGCCGGGCAAAATCCAGCAGCGGGTCGTCCAGCATGGTGTGGTAGCGCGCCACACGCAACCACGGCGGTTGATTTATCAAGTTACGCTGGGCAAACCATCCGACTTCGGTTTCGCGTTACCTCAGATATCAATACCAGCAATCCTGAAGGGTGGAATATTGATGATGTGCGGGTAAAAACCTGCACGCCGTAAATTTCGGTAACTGAGTCGTACCTCTTTAGCAAACCTTCAAAATGCCCGAATTTTCGGGCATTTTGATTTAGCTATTGGATAAGCGCAGCCTCAAGCTGGGCTTGCATTCGTATTCATAGAAAATAAGTCTCGCTGAACCGGCATTGGCCCCAATAAGCCCCCGCGTTCGCTTTCACACTCTGCAATTTTTGCGACACACTCGAGCATTCTCCTCGGTGATCTGGCGCGACTGCGAATGAAGCTAAAAGACAAAATTCATGGTGCAGTTAGTGTGTCTGCCCGACAACACAACGCGCAACCCCGTCAAGTTGATTTTGCAGTTGTGGATGCGCCGCTGCGGGAAGACGTCAGTCGGCTCGGGGCATTGATTGGTGAAGTGTTGGTCGATCAAGATGGCCCGGAGCTGCTGGCGCGCGTTGAGTCTGTGCGTAAACTGGCGATTGCGCGGCGGGAGGGCAGGGCGGAGTTGGCGGAGCTGCAAGAGGTTTTAAGCGCGCTGAGCTTGACCGAAATGGAGCCGCTGGTGCGCGCTTTTGGGGTGTATTTTCAAAGCGTCAATGTCGCAGAACGCCTGCACCGGGTGCGTCGCCGTCTGGATTATCAGCGCGCTGGTGCTGCGCCACAGCCGGGCGGTTTACACGCGACTTTGATCGCTTTGCGGGAGTCCGGTGTGGGTGTAGCTGAGTTAGGTTCACTGCTAGGCCAGCTGTTGATTGAACCAGTTTTTACCGCGCATCCAACCGAAGCGACGCGGCGCACGATGCTAGAGAAAGAGCACGCGGTGGTGCGGGCGCTGATGGTTGCGGTGGAAAAGCGCTTGACGCCGCGTGATGCGGCGACCTTGACTGAGCGGGTGCGCCTAAATCTAACGACGGCCTGGCAGACGGCGGAGCATTCGGCCGAGCGCCCAACGGTTGCCGATGAGCTCAACCACGTCAGTTTTTATTTGACCGATGTGCTGTATCGCGTGGTGCCGAGCTATTTTGAGGAGTTTGAGTACGCATTGAGCACGGTTTATGGGGCTGAAAGTGTGCGGCTCTTGCCGCTGGCCGCGCACC
This sequence comes from Rhodanobacteraceae bacterium, assembly GCA_043754435.1. Lineage (GTDB taxonomy): Bacteria > Pseudomonadota > Gammaproteobacteria > Xanthomonadales > SZUA-5 > JANNYA01. The sequence continues at coordinate 36,381 of JAYUUS010000084.1, read as the reverse complement.
TGCAGTTTGCGCTGTGGGTCGGCGGCGATATGGACGGCAACCCGAATGTGGGTGCCACAACGATTGAGGCCAGTTTGGCGCATCTGCGTGCGCTGATTTTGGAGCGCTATCGCGCAGAAGTACTGACTTTAGCGCGGGTGTTAAGCCAATCAAGCGAGCGGGTCGAGGTGGATTCTGCGCTGGTGGCGCGGGTGGCGCACTATCGCGTGCTGCTGCCGCATGCGTCCGTTAATTTGAACACGCGCTACGGCGATATGCCGTATCGACAATTGCTGCTATTGATCGCGGCGCGCCTGCACAACTCCCTAAAGGCGCGTCTGCCGGGCTATTTGAATGCGCAAGAATTTGCCGAAGATTTGCGCTTAATCGAAGCCAGCCTGCGTCGGCACCACGGCGCACATGCGGGTTTGTATCCGCTGGCGCAGTTGCAGCGACGGCTTAGCTGCTTTGGCTTTCACTTTGCTAGGCTGGATCAACGGCAAGATTCGCGTGTGCATGCGCGGGCACTTGCGGAGCTTTTGACCGACCCAGATTGGCCCACGCGCAGTAGCACAGAACGCAAACACGTGCTGACGGCGGTGCTGGCGGGTAAACGCAGCCTACGTCGGCCGGTCGCAGAGCCCGCGCGCGGCGTGGTCGCGGTATTTAAATGCCTGAGCCAGCAGCGCGCGCAATTGGGCGCAGCAGCGCTTGGCCCCTACATTATTAGTATGACGCGCGATGTCAGCGATGTGCTGAGCGTGCTGGTGCTGGCCGAATGCGGCGCGCGCGGCAGTGCTCAGGCTATTGATGTGGTGCCGCTGTTTGAAACGGTGGATGATTTGCGCAACGCCGTGCAGGTGCTCCGGCAGCTCTTTGATGATACGCACTACCGCAGCCATTTGGCCGGGCGCGGCGATCAGCAAATGGTGATGCTGGGCTATTCCGATAGCAGTAAAGACGGTGGCTTGATGGCCTCGCGCTGGGCGCTGCAGCGCGCGCAGGTGGAATTAATGGAGTTGGCAAATAGCGCTGGCATTACATTGACGTTTTTTCACGGGCGCGGCGGTTCGGTCAGCCGTGGCGGCGGCAAAACCGAGCGCGCTGTGAATGCAGCACCTAGAGGCTCGGTGCAGGGGCGTTTGCGGCTAACCGAGCAGGGCGAGGTGATCCATCGAAAATACGGTATGCGCGCCTTGGCGGTGCGCAATTTAGAGCAAGCGACCGCAGCGGTCATGCGCGCCACTCTGCGCCCACGTCCACCCGAACCGCGCGAAAGTAAATGGCGCGAAATGATCGCGTTTATGAGCGATGCCAGCAGCGCCAGCTATCGCGCCCTGGTGTACGGCGAAGGCGATGTGTTACCGGCGCAAATTGCGCTTAAGCGATCCGAGTTTGTCGATTATTTCCGCCTAGCCACGCCGATTGATGTCATCGAGCGCATGCGCATCGGTTCTCGCCCCGCACGGCGTGGCGGTGGCGGTTTGGAAAACCTGCGTGCGATTCCCTGGGTGTTTGGCTGGGCGCAAACGCGCTGCGGTTTGAGCGCGTGGTACGGCGTTGGCACCGGTTTGCAGGCGGGAATCACGCAGTTTGGCTTAGCCGCCGTACAAGAGATGGCGCGCGACTGGGCGTTTTTTGACACTTTGATTGATGACGTCGAGATGGTTTTGGCGAAAGCGGATATCGCGATTGCCGGCGTTTATTCGGAGCTTGCCGGGCCGCTGCATGCGCAATTTTTTCCGCGCATCGCGGCCGAGTTCGAGCTGACCTTGAGCCTCGTGCTCGCGATCAAAGATGCAGCCGAAGTGTTAAGCGCAGATCGCCGCTTGGCGCTGTCGATCCGCTTGCGCAATCCGTATGTCGACCCGCTCAGCTTAATGCAGGTGGACTTGCTAAAGCGCTGGCGCGCCGCTGGTCGCCCAGAAGACGAACTGTTTCGCGGCTTGTTGAGTACGGTCAATGGCATTGCGCAGGGTTTGCAGAACACCGGGTAAGACGGGTGAGGGTGTTTTAGGGGTGATTTCCGGTAACCGGTCGCGACATCGCTTTGACCATCCAAGTGACCAAGCGTCTAGGCGTAAAACGCACACTTTGTGCCATGTGCCAGTCGGCTTCTGCGCCGCATTCGCGCTCTAGCACCCGTCTACACCCAAAAAAGTCTTGCTAGATGACATCATAATTCTAAACGATGACATAGGTGAGTCCAAGGCGTGCAAGCTACACTCGCCAGATTGCATCCACGCAGAAATTTAAAAACCATGTCTGAGGAAGTCATCATCGTAGAGCGCTCGGCGACGCTGCGCCATTTAGTGCAGCGCACTTTGGGCGCAACTGGGGTTATTCCACAGGCATCCTTAAGTCATTACGGCGAAGCTGCGGCGCATATTGACTCGCATGAGGTCGCGGCCATTATCTTGGGGTCGCCGCAGCGCAATAGCGATGAATTTGAAGCGCTGTTGAGTTTCCTGAAAATTGGCGCAGGGAAAAACATTCCGGTGCTATTGATGGTGAATGAAAAGACGCCGCAGTTGACACAGTGGCTCAGTGATCGACGTTTGGCGCAAATGCTGCTGTGGGCGAATTTTGGCCGTATTCCTTCGTCGCTGAAAACCTTATTGCCCAATTCTGAAGTGGCGCCCGGAGACCGAGACGCACCCGCTGAATTGGGGCAAAAGGAGTTGCGCCAAAATCCTGCCGCTAGCAAAGCATCCAACGTGCTTGAAGGCAATTCACTTGAAGCTAAGTCGCTGGAAGCCCAGGCATTTGAAGGCAATGTAAAGCATCTGCTGGCGCGCCCGGCCGCAGTATTGCCGAATGCGAAACCGCTGAGTTTGCTGTTTGTTGATGATTCCCAAAGCGTGCGTTTTGCCTATAAGCAAATGCTGCTCGGGCAAGGCTTTGAAGTGGATGTTGCGGGCTCCATTGCGGAAGGGTGGGCGAAAGCCAGTTCCGGTACGTTTGATTTAATTATCGTCGATTATTTTCTGCCTGATGGCACCGGCGATCAACTCGTCACCCAGCTTAAAGCCGACCCGCGCACCGCTAATATCCCGGTTGCACTGATTACCGGCACCTACAAAGACACCATCATCAAAAAATGTCTGGATGCTGGTGCGGTGGAGTGCATGTTTAAAAACGAGGTGCTGGATTTAACCTTGGCGCGCATTAAAGCCTTGGGCCGCTCGATTGATGTGCAAAAGCGTATTGAAAGCGAACGGTTGCGTTTGGATGGCGTCTTAAATTCAGTTGGTGATGGCGTTTATGGCGTCGACGACGATGGCATCGTCAGCTTCGCGAACCCGGCGGCGTTAAAACTACTGGGCTTCGTTGGGGCAGATGAATTAATCGGTAAACGCGCGCATTTAATGTTCCATTTTGCCGCCGAAGATGGCTCGACATTGAGTGAGCTTCATTCGCCGATCAGTAAAGCCTATGCCTCGGGCGGCAAACTGAGCGGTTTTGAAACGGTGTTTTGGACCCGCGCGGGCGAGCCGGTGCCGGTCGAATGTTCCGTGGTGCCGCTGGCGATCCAGAATAAACGCCAGGGTTCGGTGGTGGTTTTCCATAATATTTCTGAGCGCAAAAGTGCCGAGCGCTTGCGTTGGGAACTCAACCACGACGCGCTGACGGGGCTGGCTAATCGTCGGCAGTTGAGCAATGCGCTGGCGCAGGAAATTGATATGCGCCGGGAACGCGGTGGCTATAGCGCCGTGCTGCATGTGGATATTGACCGTTACGCGATCTGCCAGGAGCATTTGGGTGAAAATTCGGCGCAAAAGCTGCTGGTCGAGGTCGGCCAGCGCTTAAAGGAACGGCTGCGCGACGGCGATGTGGTCGCGCGCTTGGAAGACGATCATTTTGCCATGCTGCTGACCGGCGTGCAGTTGGAAAACCTGTTCACCATTGCTGATGGCTTTCGCGAATTGGTGCATCAAGTAGGCTACGCACGCGCTGGCGTGGCGGTTACGCTGACCGGCACCGTGGGTGTTGCGATCATCAGCAAAGACACGCCAAGTGCAGAGTACGCGCTTGAACACGCGCGCGTAGCCTGCACGCTCGGCAAACGCCGGGGCTGTGATCAGACGCAAATTTATGTGTCCGATGCAGATGCGCGCATCGCGCGTGAGCTGGACGCAGGCTGGTCGATCCGCATTCGCGATGCGCTGCATGAGCAGCGCTTTGTCCTGCTCGCGCAACCGATTCTGGGCATGGGTGGGATCAGCGGCGAGTCGGACTTGCGTGCGGTGCAGGGCTTTCGCGTCAACCCCAAAGATACCGGCGAGCAAATTTATGAGCTGCTGATTCGCATGGTCAATCGCGATGGGCAATGGATCAGCCCGAGCGTCTTCGTGCCGTTAGCGGAACGCGTTGGCCTGATGAATAAGATCGACTTGTGGGTACTCACGCAGGCGGTCAAATTGTTAACCGCACCTGCACTCGATGCCAATTCGGCGCGCTTAAGCTTTACCGTGAATTTATCGAACGTAACGCTACAAGATCCTGAATCAATCAAAGCGATGGAAGAAATGCTCCGCTCGCATCCCGGCGTGGGCGCGCGGCTGATTTTTGAAGTCACCGAAACCCGCGAAATCGGCAGCCTGCATTCAGCGCGCCGCGCCATTCAAACATTGCGCAAGCTGGGCGCACGCTTTGCGTTGGACGATTTTGGCACCGGCTTTTCCTCGTTTAGCCATCTCAAACACCTGCCGGTAGACTTCGTCAAAATCGAAGGCAGCTTTATTGCCAATTTGAGCGAATCCGAAACCGACCGCACCATGGTCGCCTCGATCACCTCACTTGCGCACGCGCTCGGTTTAAAAGTAATCGCCGAACACGTGGCCAGCGGTGCCAGCTTGCGCTGGCTGAAAGGCTGCGGCGTGGATTACTCGCAGGGGCATTATTTGGGCGAGCCGAAAGCCGTGTTGGAGTTGGATTGGGTGGCGTTGTTGGCGTGAGCGCCCTAACCCAAATGCCCCGTTGCCGAATATTCCCGAGTCTGCATTTCTATGAGGCGGCTGGCGGTGCGTTGAAACTCAAATGGAAAGCGACGGCCGCAACAGTAGCGCTAAAGTTTAAGCGCGTCTTGCATACAAATAACCAACTAGGTTAGAGTTGCGTATGGAGAAGAGAGTCCCGCATTGCAAACTTGCCTTAGTGAAAGCGCTGGTTGCAGCGGGCAAGGTTGGCGTAACCAACTCAGCACGCCAGGGTGCAACGGCTATGGGGTTCGCGCTTTCCGACATGTTGGAAGTGGTGATGGCTCTTACGCCAGCAAATTTTTACAAGAGTATGACAACACACGCAGATCACACCGTTTGGCAAGATGTTTACCTGCCGCACACGAAAGTGGGGAGTGTGTACTTAAAGCTGACGGTGGTTGCAAATGTTTTGATTGTTTCCTTCAAGGAGCAAGAACCATGAAATGCCCAGATTGTGGTGTAGCTGAATTGATTTACGACACCCGCGATTTGCCCTACATCTATAAGGGCGAAAACACTGTCATTCCAACAGTAACTGCACAGTTCTGCCCAGCGTGCGGCGAGTCGGTTACCGATATGGCGGAAACCGAGCGAGTGATGCGAGAAATGCAGGCTTTTAACAAGCAGGTGAATTCGGCCATTGTCGATCCTAGCTTTATTGTCGATGTACGCAAAAAGCTGGACTTAGGGCAACGTGAAGCCGCCGAAATTTTCGGCGGTGGCATCAATGCCTTTTCGCGTTACGAGAACGGCAAGACCAAACCATCATTGGCGTTGGTTAAGCTGCTTAAGGTGCTGGATAGGCACCCAGATTTGCTGGAGGAAGTGCGCACCGCCTAAAACAGTAGCGCATCAGACAAGGGACGGCTTAACCCAAATGCCCCGTTGCCAAATATTCCCGCGTCTGCATTTCTATGAGGCGGCTGGCGGTGCGTTGAAACTCAAATTGAAAGCGGCGGCCTTGATATAGCTCCGTCGCGGGTGCTGCTGCACTCAAAATCAAATTGACTTTGCGATCGTAAAACTCATCCACCAAAAACATAAACCGGCGCGCCGCATCTTCGCTATTCACATCAAACTGCGGCACATTGGATAGCACTATCGTTTGGAATTCTCGCGCTAACTCAATGTAGTCATGGGCCGAACGTGGTCCTTCGCACAGCTGCGCAAACTCGAACCAGCACACGTCACCGGCCACTTTCAGCGCAATAATTTCGCGCTCGTTGATCTCTAAGGCAACCTCAGACTCAACCTCACTCACCACCAAGGTTTCAAATAGCTTATTAAGCGCGGCGCTGGTAACGGGCGTTAACGGCGTCAAATAAATTTTCGCGCTAGTCAGCGCGCGCAAGCGATAGTCCCCGGCTGCGTCCAAGCGAATCACTTGGCAGTGCTTTTCCAAAGCCGCAATCGCCGGCAAAAAGCGCGCGCGCTGCAGCCCGTCAGGGTAAAGCAAATGCGGCGGCAAATTACTGGTGGTCACCAGCGTCACATTGCGCGAAAACAGCCCTTCCAATAGCCCAGACAGCAGCATTGCATCGCCAATATCGGTGACAAAAAACTCATCAAAACATAATACGCGGCATTCTTTCGCATAGGCCTCGCAAATCACGTCCAGTGGGTCACTGACATCGGTCAAACGCGCCAAGCGCTGATGAATTTGCTGCATAAAATGATGAAAATGCACGCGTTTCTTTTCAGGAAATGGCAAAGATTGATAGAACAAATCCATCAAAAACGTCTTACCGCGCCCGACATCGCCATAAATGTAGAGCCCAGGTAACTGCTTAGGCTTGGAAAAACGCGCTAAGACGCGACCGAAAATAGAATCCGGTGTATTGGCAAGCAGCGCCAAATGCAGGCGATCCAGCTCGCTCAGCACGCGCCGCTGGGCGAAATCATCGACCCAACGGCCTGCCTTTATACCCGCATCGAAAGCATCGAGCGGCTCCACACCTGATGCGCCAGTGTCCACAGCGTCGTTCATTGATTAAAGTGCTCAGTGAGCGCGGTGCGCAGCTCTAAAAGTTTGCCGTGAAAAAAGTGTGTGGCATCTGGCAATCGAATCAGCGTTGGTGCCGGCTGCGTTTGTGCGACAAAATCATAGACCGCTTGCGGTTCAACCACTTCGTCCAATTCGCCCTGCACAATTGTCCAGGGCATACGCGGCTTATCAAGCGCGGCAAAATCCCACTTGCTCACGGGTGGTGCAATACTGAGCAGCTGCGCGGCACCTAACGCGTTTGCCATGCGCGCCGCAACAAAGCTGCCGAAGGAAAAGCCGGCGAGCATCAGCGCCAGATCTGGGTAATAGCGCCGCGCGAATTGCGCTACGGCGTGTAAATCATCGGACTCGCCCATGCCGTTATCAAATACGCCCTCGGAAGCGCCCACGCCGCGAAAATTAAAGCGCAAAGTGACAAAGCCGCGTTCGCGAAAAAACCGCTCTAGCGTTGTCACGACTTTATTGCCCATCGCGCCACCAAACAGCGGGTGCGGGTGACAAATGATAGCAATGCCGACTGTTTCCCCAATCGGCTGCGCACTCGCCAATTCTAAGTTGCCGGCCGGGCCATTCAGTGATTTGACTGCCGCAAAATCCGTCATCGCGAGTGTTCAACCATGTTTAGCCTGCTGCAGCATCCTGGAACCACAAACTTCGTCTTTGCGAGCGCAGCGAAGCAATCTCGCATTTTAGTCGGGGCATGTTGAGATTGCTTCGCTGCGTTTGCAATGACGATACGCACTTCCATGATGCTCATGGAGAGCCTCAAATCGATGCCGCTAGGCTAGTCGCGGCAGCGCAGGCTTGCTCACGCACGGTTTTGGCTGCATCCGCGCCACGCGCCAAAGTGGGCGCAACGCGAATTTCATGCAAATCAGTAATGCCCATAAATTTCAGCGCAAAATTGAGATAGCGGCTCTGAAAATCCATCAACTCACCCGGCGAGCCCGGCGGATATTCGCCGCCGCTGGCATAAATCGTCAGCGCCTTTTTATCGGTCATTAAGCCAAAATAGCCGCGCGCCGCTTCAAAGCCAAAAGTAAGCCCCGGCTGCATTACCAAGTCCAAATAGTGCTTCAACTTGTAAGGAATGCCAAAATTCCACATCGGCACCGAGAAAACAATCACGTCCGCCGCTTTAAAGCGGTCCGTCATCTGCTCAATCGTGCTCCATGCGGTCTTTTGTGCGGCCGTAAAATTACTGCCGCCCATCACCGCATAGCGTGCATCCAGCGCTGCTTGATCAAATTCCGGCAGAGGCTTTGCCCACAGGTCAAGCACATCCACAAATGCACCCGATTTTTCGTCGCGATACGCTTCAATAAAGGCCGTAGCCACTTCGCTTGAAGCAGAACGCGCTTTGCGCGGTGAGGATTCAATATAAAGCAAACGCGGCATAAGCAAGCACTCCTTAGTTAGGCTCAATGGGACGCTAAGAATGGGCGTTAACAGGGAGCAACTCAAGCATCGGTGTCGAAAAATAGTCCATCCGGAAACGGCCAGTCCAGCTCGCGCCCATCTGGGTGGCGCAGCACCGGAATACGCAAGCCGTAGCGCGCACCCAACTCCGGGTCAGCGTCAATGTCGATTACCTGAAAAGGCAGGTCCGCAGCCTGCAAAAGCGCCTGCGCCTGTTCGCATAAATGGCAGTGCTCACGCCCGTAAAGTGTCAGCATCTATTCCTTGGCATACTCAAACGGCACGTCAACCAACCGGTCAAATACTGACTCGAAGCCCGAGTACGGCAGCGGCGAGGCGCGCATCACGCCCTCGATCAATTCCGCGCGTTCTTGTGCGCTGGCGTTACATTTTGGCAGCGGCACGACGCTCATGACCTCGCCGCCGGGAAGCTGGGTCACGCGCACCCAGCACACTACGCCCTGGCGCAAACTGCGGCTCAACTGGCTGCGCGCCTCGATGGTGGCTTGAATCGCGCTTTGATATTGCGCCAGCAGGCTGTTGTCGTCGGAATTGCCCTTTTGGGTTTCCACTTCATCGGCAATTGCCTGAGCAATCGCTTTTCGATTGATTTCTTCTTGTATTGCGTCTAGCTCCTGCTGCTTTTTCAGGCGCTCTTTTGCTGCTTCTTCTTTTTCTTGAATCAGTTTGACGATTGCCTCTTGGCGCGCTTGATCTTGCTCGCGCTCGCGTTGCTTATCCGGTGGCGGCTCTTGCACCTTAATCGAAAGCGGATCCGGCATTTTCGGCGGCACAATAATGGGCTTATTGTGATCCGTAACATCATCCAGCGGCGCAATTTGGGGTTTAGGCGGCTTCGGCACTGGAATACGCTGGGCGGGCGTGGGTGGTTTAGGTGGCTTTTTTGGTGCCACGGTCGGTGCTTTCGGCAAATCCATCAGCAAAAATTCAATCGGCTTACCGGCGCGCTCAGGTGGCGGAATGCTGGCGGTGGCAAAACCGACAAACATTAACGCCACCAGCGCCACATGCAGCAGCACCGCAAAGCTCAGGCTCGCAGCTTTACTGGCGTCGGATTCCACCGCTAGCGGCTGCCATTTGCCTTTTTCTTGCTGGGCGCTCATGAGATCTTTCCAGGTCGGTTCGAATAGCTTACTTAGACTTGACCGGTTGGGAGATAAATCCCACACGCGGCACTTGCGCTTGCTGCATGATCGCCATCGCTTGATAGACCTTGCCGTAAGGAACCGCGTCATCGGCGGCGATCAACACGCCGGTTTTTGGTGCTTGCGCCACAATCGCGCTGACTTCTTTGAGCAAAGTCGCTTCATCGATCTGTTTACGTGCGCCAGTGCCTTTGGTTAGAAACATTGTGCCCTCTTTATCGACGCTGACGACCAGTGGCTCGTCCTTTTGATTCACCGGTGCTGCGGTACTTTGCGGCAAATCAATATCCACGCCCAAGTTCATCAACGGTGCGGTGACCATAAAAATAATCAGCAGCACCAGCATCACGTCAATGTAGGGCACAACATTGATTTCACTGACAATTTTCCTGCGCTTTCGAAGTCTAGCCATGATTAATGGCCGTGATCTTCAATATTGGCTTGGCGCTGCAAGATCGAGGAGAACTCGTCTTGAAACGTGTCGTAACGGGTTTCAATGCGCTCGACTTGATTGGAAAAACGGTTGTAGAAAATCACCGCCGGGATCGCCGCGAACAGGCCCATGGCGGTGGCGATTAGCGCTTCAGAAATACCCGGTGCCACCATCGCGATGGTAGCCGAGCCGACTTTGCTCAAGCCCTGGAAGGAAATCAAAATACCCCACACGGTGCCAAATAAACCGACATAAGGGCTAATCGAGCCAATCGTCGCCAGCGTATTGAGGTGCGCTTCTAAGCGATCCACTTCCCGCGTCATATGCACGCGCATCGCACGCTGGCTGCCTTCCAGCATCACGCGCGGGTCGATGGACTTGCGGCTGCGCAGGCGCGCAAATTCCCGAAAACCCGCTTCAAACAAACCGGCTAAGCCGGACGGTGGGCCGCTGGCTGATACTTCTTTAAATAGCTGCGCCAAATCCGCGCCGGACCAGAAGCGTTCTTCAAAGGCTTGCGCTTCGGCCACTGCGGCACCCAGCACTGCTTTTTTGCGAAAAATCATCCACCAAGACCACATTGATGCGCCTAACAACAGCGCCATCACCGCCATTACCGGGTAGCTGGCATGCAGTAGCAGCGCAATAAAATCAATTTCGTTATTCATCAGTTCGGTTTCTCTAGCTTATTAACTTGCGGCTTATTAATTAACATCGTCCTGCTCACCCGCAAACAGCGTGTAAAGTTCATTCGGAATACGCACAGGCGCAAAAGTATCGCTGCGCACACAGGCAAGTTCCACATGCGCGCGACAGAGGATTTCTTCGTCGCGTTTGAGCATTTGCAACACGCTTAACGACGCGCGGCCCAAGCCATCGGGCGCAAGCCACACTTCACAACGATCATCCATTCGCGCAGGCTTGAGATATTGCATATTCACACCGCGCAACACGAACACCACGCCGTGGAGTTTCGCTAATTCGGTCTGAACCACGCCTTTGTGACGCAGCCATTCAGTACGGGCGCGCTCAAAAAACTTCAAATAATTGCTGTGATAGACCACGCCACCTGCGTCAGTATCTTCCCAATAAATTTGAATGGGCCAGCGAAAGCGCGGGTGGATAATATTGGGAACGGCGACGTGGGTCATTTACCTTCCTCTGGCAAATTGATGTTGTTAGGATCAGGCGCATCAAATAAATCCAAAATTGGCGCTGGCTTCGGTGGCCGCAGCCCCAAGTGCAAATACGCTTTGCGCGTCGCCATGCGCCCGCGCGCGGTGCGGGTCAAAAAACCCTGCTGGATCAAATACGGCTCGATTACATCTTCAATCGTGCCGCGCTCCTCGCTTAAGGCCGCCGCCATGCTGTCAACACCGACCGGGCCGCCGTCAAAGTTTTCGATAATGATGCGCAGCAGCCGGTGATCGAGTAAATCAAAGCCCTCAGCGTCAATACTGAGCATGCGCATCGCGCCGTTTGCCACTGCCAAAGTGATCACGCCATCAGCTTTGACCTGGGCAAAATCGCGCGCTCGGCGCAGTAAACGATTGGCAATACGCGGTGTACCGCGCGCGCGCCGCGCAATTTCGACCGCGCCCTCGGCGTCGCAGGGAATGTTCAAAATTTTCGACGAGCGCGTCACGATCTGGGTCAGTTCTTCGACGTTGTAAAACTCCAGCCGCTGCACAATGCCAAAGCGGTCGCGCAAAGGACTCGTTAACAGGCCGGCGCGGGTCGTCGCACCGATCAAAGTAAACGGCGGCAAGTCAATCTTGATGGAACGCGCAGACGGGCCTTCGCCAATCATAATATCGAGCTGGAAATCCTCCATCGCCGGATACAGCACTTCCTCGACCACCGGGCTAAGTCGATGAATTTCATCGACAAAAAGCACGTCATTGGCCTGCAAATTCGTCAGTAGCGCCGCCAAATCCCCGGGCCGCTCAAGCACGGGTCCTGAGGTTTGCCGCAAATTGACGCCTAATTCATTTGCAATCACATGGCTTAACGTGGTTTTCCCTAAGCCGGGCGGCCCGAAAATCAGCACATGGTCCATATGTTCGCCGCGCTTTTTCGCCGCTTGGATATAAATTTCCAGCTGATCGCGCACTGGCTTTTGCCCCAAATACTCGCTCAAGCGCTTGGGCCGAATGCTGGCGTCTAATAGTTCATCTTCGCGAGTGGCGGAGGCGGATACCGGGCGGGCGGGTTCTGTCATAAATCTGTTTTTAGAGTCTTAATATGAATTAGTACAACTCACCGAGTGTCGCACACGCTGCATTAACCCCGATTCCTCAGCCGTTGCCAAGTTTGGCACGCAGCGCGCCCACTCGGAGTCAAACTCGATTAACTTGACAGGAAAAGCAACCTTGCTTGGCGTTGTGCAGGTGAATGTAGGCAATTTGCTCGGATTGAAAAAGCGTTTGCAGGGTCGTCTGGATATCTAGGCCCTCTACAACGCTGGCCTGAACCAGCAGGTGCGCGTAATCGTAGGCCCGAACTGAAATCAACCGACGCGTCACGTAGGGCGGAACACTATTTTTTTGCAGCAACGCTTGGCGAGCGTGGCGGCGCACAAAAATTGGCCCGCTGGCGCGGTAGGGGGATGCCGATGCTTGGTGCAGATATGGAAGCAAAATCAGTTCCTCGCCCACAGACGCCTCTTCCAGGCTGACGCGACAAGGGTAACCGGGTGACGCGTCTGCGCTTCGGCGGATCGCATAATTTTGTGTCAGTTCCGCCTCCGACATGTCGAAGTAATGCGCGAAACGGTGATGATCTAGACCTACGATTTGAAATGAGTGCGGCATAGCGGGTTTCCAAGTTAAGTGCGCATCATCTTCGCGCAATGCGGTATGCGTCGCTCGCCGAAATCGGACATGGGACTGGCGCGCGTCGCGGGCATTAAGCCTTGGTATGTAGACTTTTTTAACTATTGTTAAAAGTGAACGGGACTATAATGACGAACCGAAATCATCTTTGTATAGGGAACCGTCATGAAGTCCCGTTCCGTGCTCGCTGCTGCAACCTTGTGTAGTGTTCTTTCAGCGCAAGCCCAAGATCTATTTACTTCTCCGCAACAGCTTGTTTTTGTTCGCGGCAGCGCCATTCCTGAGGGCAATTCTGGCACTTCCAGCTTAACCTTTCGTATCGAGCGCGTATCACAGCCTGGCACTGCGCCAATAACGCTGAGTTACAGCACCAGGGATGGCACTGCGCTAGCAGGTTCGGATTATGTCGCCAAGCAAGGTTCGGTCACGCTTTCCCCCGCAGCCCCTGTTGCTGAAGTCAGCGTTTTAGTCAATGGCGATACGTTAATCGAGCCGAACGAAACCTTTAGCCTCGTACTCAGAAATCCAACGCTGCCGGTAACCTCAGAGCCAGTGGCGGTCGGTGGTGCCAGTATTATCGACGATGATGCGATCGCACCACCGCCCCCAGGAGCCACCGGGTTTTATGTGCGCGCTGAAGCGGTGCGCGAAGGTAACTCGGGCTTAACTCCCTTGCGCTTCACAATTGTGCGGACGAACCCATTAGCAAGCACCAATTTGGTGCTGAACTTTGCGACTGCATCAGACAGTGCGACTTCCGGTGTTGACTTTGAGGCAAAAACTGGACAGGTGACGCTAACGCCGCAGCAGCCTACCGCTACCGTCAGCGTCAATGTAATTGGCGATACTTTGATCGAGGAAATGGAGCGCTTCAAATTGCAGGTTGCAGACCCACTCTCAACCGTTCCACCGCAGGTCGCGTTTGGCGTTATTTTTGACGACGATGGCGTGTCGCCACCGCTACCGCCGGTGCCGCTGGTTGCCGTTCCTTTTGATGCGTTAGCAGTTGAACCCGCGACTGGCGACACCGAAGCGCGCCTAGCCGTGCGCCTGCTGCGCCCAGCAACGGTGCCAATCGTGATCGCTTATGCAGTAAAGCCAGGGGCAACTGCGACCGCAGGCGTTGACTACACCGGCCCGGCATCGGGCACCCTGGAATTTGCCGTAGGTGATGTGTTGAAGCAAATTACTTTCCGCGTCAAAGCCGATAGCCTAGCGGAAGAACGCGAGTTCGTGAGCTATCAGTTCACACCGCCTGCAACCGTACAAATGCCGCGCAACAGCGCAACGCTTTACATCGTTGATCGCTCGGTAGAACCACCCGCGCCAAGCGCGCCTGTAGCGGTCATCATTCCCTGTCGGCCGTTTGTCAAAGAAGATGAGGGCACAGCAAAGCTGATCGTCAAGCGCGTTGGCGATACCTCGGCGGCCCTGGCCTTGAAGTTCAAGACCGAAGACGGCAGCGCTTTGGCGGGCAGCGATTACACGGCACTAAGCGGGGATCTCAATTGGGCGGCAGGCAATGCTGAAATGAAACGCGTTGAAGTGGCGATATTGGAAGATGCTGTCGCTGAACCGCCCGAGCGTTTCAAAGTGCAGCTCACCAATGCTGCTGGCGTGAATTTGCCGGGACGCTCTAGCGCGCCGGTGGTGATCTTAGACAGCCTGGATCATATATTTAATGAAGACTTCAGCGAGCTTTGCACCAGCGATACGGATTTAGAAAACGACCCGAACGCTGCTGAATAGCCTGTCGGTATTCCGGCATCAAAACCATCCTCGCCTAATTCAAGCCTGTGCGGCCCAACGATAAGCGAACTCCGCTGTCGCGGCCGCATATTGCCCCAGCAAAAGCCCGGCGTGGCTAGCGCCGCGCACGCACTGCACATCCATCTGCTCGGCATTCGCCCAACTGCGCAGGCCGGTGCTAGATATATCTCGATCATGTTCAGCAATCAACATCAATGTGGCGCGCCTGCCTGAGGCAAAATCCCGGCCTGAATAGGCAGTATTGAGCACAGATGCGCTTTCGTCGCGCCAACGTGCATGCGCAAAGGCAATAGCAGCGGAATCTGCGTCAGGAAGCGCGCGCGCCGTTTTGGCTAACTCAGGGGCATGCGCCCAGCGTTTGATCGTTCCTGGAACCTTGATAGCGACGCCGCTTTTTAACATTGGTGCGGCGAGAATTAGCGCGCGCACCGAGCTTGTTTGCCCGTCATCAATACTCAGCGCTTCGGCGGCTAACAAGCCACCCAAGGACGCGCCAATCAGCACGCTAGGGTCATAGCGCTCAATCTGACTACGCACTTGCGCTAAATAGTGCCAGTAGTGCGTGGCTTCCAACCCACCGTTGGCCGTCAAATCAAATGCATGCGTTTCGGCACCTGCAGCGGCAAATACGCGCTGCCAGATCAGCCATTCCCACGCACCGCTGCCAGCGCCGTGCACCATTAACGCACGCATGGCTGCTTGACTATACTTAAGGCGCTGGCCGCTGCTGATTGAAATACTTAAAGAAATCGCTGTTTGGATCTAGCACTAAGACATTACCCTGCTGCGGTTGGAAGCTTTTACGATAAGCCTCTAAGCTGCGGTAAAATCCGTAAAACTCTGGATCAGCGTTGTAGGCCTTGGCATAAATTTCAGCCGCTTTAGCATCCCCTTCACCGCGCATAATCTGCGATTGACGCTCAGCATCAGCGATCACCACGTTCGCCAGCTTTTCCGCTTCAGCTCGTAACTGCTCAGCCTGTTTGCGGCCATTCGCGCGCAGGCCATCGGCTACTTGCTTGCGCTCGGACTGCATACGCTGAAACACCGACTCGCTGACTTCATCGGGCAGCTCAATACGCTTGATGCGCACGTCGACAACCTGGATACCGAACGCGCGCAGCGCCTCGCCTGCGGTCGAAGTGATCTGATCCATCATGTCTTGACGCGCGCTGGCAACTAAATCCCTTAAGGCACGCTTGTTAAACTCATCACGTAAACGGTCTTTGACGATTTGCGAAATTCGGCTGTTGGCGGCGGAGGTATCTGCGCCGATTTGCGCAAAGGCTTTATAAAATAGGCCTGCATCCGTAATACGCCATTTCACCACCGAGTCCACTAGCACATGCTTCTTCTCACCAGTCAAATAGCGCTCTTTCGGGTTTTCAAGCGAAAGCAGCTTTGCGCTGAACCGACGCACGGTGTTTACAAACGGCAATTTGAAGTGCAGCCCCGGCGGAACGGAAGTTTTCTCAATCTGGCCTAAGCGCAGAAGCATGGCCAGCTCGTCTTGGCGCACCACATACATCGACATCATCGCAATTAAAGCCACAATCGCGGCGATTGGAATCGCTAAAGCACGCATTATTTTTGCCCCTCAATATTAGATGCCGACATCGCTTGTGGCACTTCATTCGCACTTTTTTGCTGTAGCAATTGATCCAGCGGCAGATAAATCATGCTGTTGCCGCTGCCCGCTTGCTTATCAATCAGCACTTTCGGGGTCTTGGCATAAATGGACTCCATCGTTTCTAAATACAGCCGCTTGCGCGTGACTTCGGGGGCCAGTTTGTAAGCAGCGACTAATTGATCGAAGCGGCTCGCCTCACCTTTGGCGGTGGCGATCAATACGTCACGATAGGCTTCAGCATCTTGCAAAAGCCTTGCAGATCGGCCTTCAGCGCCGGGAACCAGCTTGCTTTTCTCCGCTAATGCTTCGTTAACCAGCTTTTGCTCGTCTTCACGGGCGCGGATCGCGTCGTCAAAAGAATTTTTAACTTCAGCGGGTACCGAGGCATCCTGCATATTGACCGAACTAATCAAAATGCCGGCGTGGTAGCGATCCCGCAGAATGGACTCCATCACTTTACGCGCGTCGTTGGCAATTTCGCCTCGGCTACCGACCAACACATCATCCAGCGTACGGCTGCCAACAATTTGGCGAATCGCAGCTTCCGATACCTGCACCAAGGTATTTTCTGGGTCGTCGATACCATAGGCAAACTGCAGTGGGTCATCGACGGTGTATTGCACAGCAAAGTCGATATCCACCAGATTTTCATCTTTGGTCAACATGCGTACTTTTTCGCTGGTCGAACGCACTTGCGTCACGTCAACGCGCGTAACCATTTCAATCGGACGTGGCCAAGTGTAGTTCAAACCCGGCATCAGGATTCGGTCAAATTTGCCAAAACGCAACACCACGCCTTTTTCGCGGGCGCTAATAATGTGAAATGAATCCATTGCCGTCCAAAGCACAGCAAGGCCAATCACAATCGCAATTAATACACCAAAACCGCTGCTACCGTCGCCTTCAGAGCTGCCGTCCGAGCCACTACTGCGCGGGCGCGGTTTGACACCAAAAAGCGCGCCAAATTTATTCTTCAAATCAGTCAGCGCTTGCTCTAAATCCGGTGGGCCGCTAGGTTTGCCACTGCCGGGCTTATTACCGGACGGTTTACCCCACGGATCATTAGGGCGCTTAGTGCCGTTGCTATCTCCGCCGCTTCCGGGTTCATTCCAAGCCATGTAATCACCTTTCAAATAATGCTAACTATTAATTTTATTACCCGTTTCGCTCAGGCAATTTTCAAAACTCTCATGCTGAGTATTCGCCCAATGCCCGCGCGAGGCAGGCAACAAGGTCATTAACGCCTGTTTTAGCTCCGCCATACCCGCACCGGTCTGTGCCGAAACCCAAACACGCGGCCGATCACCTGGGTCAAATTGGGGGCGTTGATCGATTAAATCAATCTTATTCATCACTAAAAGCTTAGGAATCGCCGCCGCGCCAATTTCTTCCAGCACTTTGTCAACATCACGAATATGTTCCGCCAGCAGTGGATCAGCGGCATCGATCACATGCAATAACAGCTGCGCCTCGCGCGCCTCGGTTAAAGTGGAGCGAAATGCGGCGACTAGCTCGTGTGGTAAATCACTCACGAAGCCAACCGTATCGGCGATAGTAATTTCACCATGCTCAGCCAAAAAAACTTTGCGCACCGTGGGGTCGAGCGTGGCGAAAAGCTGATCAGCGACATGTACTTTCGCCTTAGTTAAGGCATTAAACAGCGTGCTTTTACCGGCGTTGGTATAGCCGACCAGCGCAATTTGCGAAATGCCGCTGCTTGATCGGCCTTTGCGACCTTGCTCGCGCTGCTTGACGGCAACCTCTAGGCGTTCAGCGAGTATGTCAACGCGTTTACTGAGCAAGCGTCGATCTATTTCCAACTGGGTTTCCCCAGGGCCACGGTTGCCAATACCGCCGCGCTGACGCTCAAGGTGCGTCCAACCGCGCACCAAACGCGTTGCCATATGGCGCAGTTGCGCCAACTCAACTTCAAGCTTGCCCTCGTGGCTGCGCGCACGCTGGCTAAAAATATCCAAAATTAGGGTGGTGCGATCAACCACGCGACACTGCACATGGGCTTCAAGATTGCGCTCTTGCACCGGCGTGAGTTGGTGATTGACCAAAACCAAGGAAAGATCCAGCTCTGCGACTTTTTCCTTAATTTCGTCGGCTTTACCCGTACCCACAAAAAAACGCGGGTTCGGGGTATCCGAACGCGCCCACAACTCGGCCTTGACCTGCGCGCCAGCAGATGCGGCAAGCTCGCGAAACTCCTCTGCCGCTTCGACTTCCCCGGCCCGGCGCCTAGTTTGCACAATGAGCGCATTTTCACCGGCCTGCTGACGCTCAAACATCGCTGAACTCATTCGTGCTCCGAATCGTCAACAGTCGCCTGATCGTTCGGGCCAATGCGCACATTGCGCGAGGGCACCACGGTGGAAATCGCGTGTTTGTAAACCATCTGGCTGACGGTATTTTTCAATAGCACGACAAACTGATCGAAAGATTCAATTTGGCCTTGCAGCTTAATCCCATTGACCAAATAGATTGAGACTGGCACATGTTCACGGCGCAGCGCATTTAAAAACGGGTCTTGCAATGATTGACTTTTAGACATAATCCTATGGCCCTGTTGTTGGTTTTTATGGGGCTTTGTATTTGTAACGCGATTTAGATGGTAGCAGGCTTATATGTGTACGCGATGCGCTTAAAACAAGACCTAAGGCCACTGGGTTAAAATGATTCTCTATCAACGGGTGCTAAACTTTATCTTAATGCATAGACAGCAGTACGTAACAACACCAGTTTTCAGTGAGATTTCGCCTTGAAAAGCCCTTACACCTCGGAAGCCGATTATTTAGCCGCCGAACTGCTGAGCCAAGAAAAAAGTGAATATGCCGGTGGGCAAGTCTTTGCGATGGCAGGCACCTCGATTCGGCATAATCGAATTGCACTCAATGTGGCAATTGCCTTAAACACCAAGGCATCTGCGGACTGTCGAGTTTCGATTGCGGATGTCAAGTTCAAAGCAAAGCAGCTCTATTACTACCCAGATGTCATGGTCGCCTGTGGCAGCAATACCGATTCGCATTGTGAAACCCAGCCTTGCTTGATCGTTGAGGTTTTGAGCGATTCGACCGAGGCGATTGATCGGGGCGAAAAAATGCATAACTACCAACTTGTGCCAGCGCTGGAAACGTATGTGCTGGTGTCACAAAGCGAACGGCGCGTCGACGTTTACACGCGCGCCGGGGCATTTTGGCGCTTTGAAAGCTTGGTCGGTGACGCTGAAATTGCGCTCAGCTGTCCAGAGATGCGCTTGAGTTTGGCGATCATTTATGAGCGGATCGTGTTTGCTGCGCCGACTGATTTTGCAACTGATTTGCCGGCCAGCTGATGCTGCAACGCTAAGCTGATCGCCGCATAATTTTGCTCTGCACTTTCTTCTAAACGCACCAGCCCAGGGTCGGAGCGTATCCAGGTAATTTGGCGCTTCGCCAGCTGCCGGGTGGCGGCCACGCCGCGCAAAAGCAGCTCATTCGCATCAAATTCGCCGGATAAATGCTGCCACGCTTGCCGATAGCCAACCGCGCGCATGGAGGTATGCTCAGTCGTTAACTCTGGCCGCGCCATGAGTGCGCGCGCTTCCGCTAAAAAGCCAGCATCCAGCATTTGTTGAAAGCGCAGCGCAATGCGTTCATGCAGCCAAGCGCGATCTGGGTAAAGTGCAAATCGGAGCACATTTTCCGGTCCTGGCATAACGCTGCGCCAAGCATGCTGCTGGGTACTCAATGGCACGCCGGTTTGTCGAAATACTTCAAGCGCGCGCACGGTGCGCTGCGGATCGTTGGGGTGAATTCGCGCTGCGGCCGCTGGGTCCACTTGCGCAAGCTCGGCATGCAGCGCGCTCAAGCCGCGCGTTTCCAGTTCATGCAAGAGTTCTGCGCGCAGTGCCGGGTCCGTGGCTGGCAAATCACTTAAGCCCAGGGTTAGCGCACGAAAATACAACATCGTGCCGCCGACCAAGATGGGCACACGGCCGCGCGCTTGAATCTGCGCAATTAAGATGTTGGCATCGCTTACAAACTTTGCGGCGCTGTAGCTTGCTTCGGGTTCAATCAAATCAATTAAATGATAGTGACAACGTTGTAGAGTTTGGGCGTCGGGCTTGGCGCTGCCGATATCCATGCCGCGATAAACCAGCGCCGAATCAACGCTGATTAACTCAACATCAAATTGCTCAGCTAATTTTTCGGCTAAACTAGACTTGCCAGAGGCCGTGGGGCCGCAGAGGTGCAGAATCGGAGGCGCGGTCACGCACCCGGAATCTTCAACACCGCCCCAATTCGAACTGCGTCGTTACGCAAACCATTCACTTGGCGAATGCGTGCCATGCTAACGCTGTGTCGCGACGCGATATCACTCAAGGTTTCACCGCGCATGACGATGTGGCGTTTCGGGCTTGCGTGCTGCGCAATCCAAGTGCCTTGAGGGGGGGAAGCATTAAAATAGTTACGCACACCATCTAAAATTGCATCTGCTAGACGCAAGCGATAGTGTGCGCTGTTAAGATTTTTTTCTTCTTCTGGGTTGGAAATGAAACCCGTTTCAACCAACATGGAAGGCATATCGGGCGAACGCAAAACGACAAAATTGGCGCGCTCGACATAGCGCTTATGCGCGGTACCCACGCTGGTTAAAGCGCTCAGCACCTGTTGCGCGACATTGGCGCTGGCATCGGCGGTAGCACCTTGTGACAAATCCAAGAGCACGGCTGCCAAGGTGGCATCTTTATCATCTAAAGAAACGCCGCCCACCAAGTCCGAGCGGTTTTCACGGTCGGCCAAATAGCGTGCCGCCTCGTTCGTGGCACCCCGTTGCGACAGCACATAAACCGACGATCCACGTACGCTCGCGACATTGAAGGCATCCGCATGGATTGAAATAAACAAATCGGCCTTACTGGTGCGGGATTTTTCAAAACGCTCTTGCAGCGGGATGTAAAAATCACTGTCGCGCGTAAGCACGGCTTCCATGCCCGCTTCACCGTTTATTTTTTCCGCCAGCGCTAGCGCGATTTTTAGGGTGACATCTTTCTCAAATATTCCGGTCGGGCCAATGGCACCGGGATCATCACCACCATGCCCGGCATCAATGGCAATCACCAGATTGCGCCCACTTTTCCCGCCATTTGATTCCGCGCGTTTCACCACTCTGCTCGGTTCAGCAGCAACGCTATCGGGGTATAAATCCAGCACTAGGCGATGCCCAAATTGCTCAGTCGGGGGCAATAAAAAACTTTTCGGACGTACAGCACTACTTAAATCAAACACAATCCGCAGCTGATCCTTACTCGGAACGCCACTGCGCAGGCCGGTCACCATGCCGCTGGGCGGAGCTGTTAACGCGTTCGCGCTTTTAGAATCTTTAATATCTAAAACCAACCGCGCCGGGTTTTCCAGCATGAACACTTTGTATTCAACGTGGCTTGATACGTCAAAAACCGCGCGCGTGTGGTCGTTTGCGGCCCATAGGCGCACCGCTTTAACGTCTGCCGCAAAGGCGGAAGTGGCGGCATGCAATAAGCCTGCAGCTAGGAAATAACTAGATAGAAAGCGCATGTAAGCATACAAACCTAACAAAGTTCTTATATTTAAGCCCTAAGCATATGATTTTACAAGCGAATTCTTAGAAAAACGACACCAGTTTAGGCATCAGAAGGTTTCCGTTTGCGCTGAGTGCAGTCATTTGCAGGGTGCGCCCGGGCTGGCTTGCGTCTTCATAGTGGCTGAGCGAAATGTTTAAATCCGGCGCAGACAACATCGCGCCCGCCTTTTCCGGCCATTCGATCAGCATCAAGGTGGCTTCAGCAATGAGTGAGTCAACGCCTAAATATTCAAGCTCCCCCACTTCCGTCAAGCGGTACAAATCCATATGCAGCAGCAATCCGTAGGCGCTGTCATACGGCTCCACCAGAGCATAGGTTGGGCTTTTAATTTTGCCGGTGACGCCTAAAGCGCGCAGCAGCGCACGCGCAAGCGTTGATTTCCCAGCGCCCAAATCGCCGCTTAAGTGCAGGCAAAGCGCAGTTTTTGGAGATAGCGCGCGCCATTCGATGAAAGCTAAAGCCAGCGCCGAGCCCAACGCCATCGTTGCTGCCTCGTCCGCTAGCTGCAAACACCACGTCATGGCTTAGCTGCCAAATCGCTGGTCACGGATTGATGACCGCACGTAATTCGTTAATAACATCTCCGCCAAGCATCCCGCGCATACCGATAGCAGCGGCGCGATCACCCGCCTTGGCATGCAGCAAAGCGCCCTGTTCTGCGGCATCAAATGCGCTTAAGCCCTGTGCCAGCAAGGCTGCGATTACACCGGTTAGCACATCACCCATGCCGCCAGTCGCCATGCCGGCATTACCGAATAGACAAACTCCCATCGGCAAATTGGGTGCCAAATTGGGCGGCAAATTCGGTGCTGCGATGAGCGTGCCCGCGCCCTTGAGTAACACCACACAGCCATATTTCGCAGCCAGCGCATGCGCCGCTTTCGGCCGATTGCTTTCAATAGCGGCGGTATCGCACTGCAACAAACGCGCCGCTTCCGCTGGATGCGGGGTAAGCACGGTATTGACGCCTAAAATCATCGTCTCACCCAACAAATTTTCCGCCACCCGATTTTCCGCCAATAGATTAAGCGCATCGGCGTCAAAAACGCGCGGCCCCGGCCAATCGAGTGCCTGCGCGAACAGCGCGCGCGCCCATTCGGATTTGGACAGGCCTGGACCCATGGCCAAGACCATGCCCGCAATATAGTCGGGAATGTTTGCATCTGCCCGCACCATCAGTTCGGGGCGCGCCGTGACCAACGCTTGGACGTTGGAGGCATCCGTCACCACACTGACCCGCCCCGCACCGGCGCGCAACGCTGCTTGCGCGCATAAATGTATGGCACCAGCAAAACCCGGCGCACCGCCCACTACCCAAACATGACCAAACTGGCCTTTATGCGCCACCGCCGGGCGCACCGTTTGGGCAAAATCGCTCCTCGTCAAGGCGCGCGCAATAGCTTCGCTGCCGACAAAAACAGCCGGGGCCAAATCCAGCGGTGCCAAGCTCAGTTGTCCGACAAATTGACGTGCTTGGCCGGTAAACAGCCCTAGTTTGTAGACGATGAAGGTGATTGTGTCAGATGCACGCACGGCAAGCTCCGCCGCACCGGTATCGCTGTCTAAGCCAGAAGGGACGTCCAGCGCCAATACCGGCTTATTAAGCGCATTCAAGCGCTCAATAATGACCGCTAATTCGCCCGACAATGGCCGGGTGCCAATGCCAACTAGCGCATCGACTATCAAATCCGCATCGCGAAGCGCTTGCTCAAGAGCGTTTTCAGCAATAAAAACGCCTTTTTGCTTGAACGCCTGACGCGCAGCATACGCATCAGGATTGCGCCCATGCTGCGGTTCGCCATAGGCAAATACCGCGACATCGCGCACTGCCGCTTGCAGCAAGGCCGCAACGATATAGCCATCGCCACCGTTATTGCCCGGCCCACACAGCACCACAATACGCTGCGCCAAGGGCCAGCGTTTAAGCGCCAGGGCTGCAGCAGCGCGGCCTGCGCGCGCCATTAATTCGGCGCTAGGAATGGCAAATTCGCGGCTCGCCTTGAGGTCAAATGCGCGCGCTTGTTCGGTCGAGTAGATCTTTAACATCTGCTAGATGCTAGCACTGGCGCTGCGATTAAGGCCATTGAATGCGCTATCGGGCAAGCAGCCTCGGCTGCAATTATGGCCGAAATCACGTGAAAATCCGGGCTTAGCCATAACTTTACAGGCTTAGCTCAAGTAAACTCACTGCAGCTTAAGTTCTGTAATGGCGTCCAACATGCAATTTATTCGAATCACGTGCGCATTTTTTTTGACTTTTCTCTCCGCCCAAATTTGGGCACTGGATTTATATCAGGGCGAAACCCCGGTCGCTGATCAAAGTGCTGATGCCCGCGTCGCAGCCCTTGGGCGCACGCTTTTAGAAGTAGCGGTTAAGGTTTCGGGCAACGTCAATGCTGCCAGCAACGCCACCCTTATCGCTGCCGCCGCTAGCCCGGAAAAATATATGCAGCGCTACGAATACCGCCAAGAGCTGGTGCGCCAGGACGGTAAGCCAGCGATTAAGCTGTATTTGAGAGGATATTTCTACCCACCTAGCTTTGGCCAACTGCTTAGAAATGCAGGCCTTGGCGCCTGGGGCAATGACCGCCCGCTCGTGAATGTATTTTTGTTTGAGGGCGACGCTAGTTTGAACGCCGAAAGCGCGCGCGCGCTACAGGAACAGGCCAGTCGGCGCGGCATGAACTTGCGTTTCCCGGGCGGCGTCTCGGCTACCGAATTAAATGAACAAACCGCTGCTAGCTTAGCTAGTGCGTCACAGAATGTCGTGCTGGGCCGTATTGGTGCCACGCTTTGGCTGAGCGACGGGCGCACGACGGAAGCGCTATCGACAAATACCCTGGATGGTTTAAGTGATCGCATTGCTAGCCAATTAATCCGCCGTGCGGCAGCACTCAGCAATGCGGCACCTGAAGAAATTACCACTGAGATTGCTGGCGTTCGGTCCGCGCAAGACTATGGGCGGGTGTTGAAATACTTGAGCGCGCTCAGCGGCGTCAAAAAACTTACTGTAACGGGCGCGCAGCAGGATACTTTGCGCCTGCTTTTGAATGTGCAGGGTGGCGCTAGCCGTTTAGCGCAAGCGGTGGGGGCAGGGCAAACGTTACGCTTGTTAAGCGAAAATCCAACCGTATTAGAAGTTATCAACTAATGGCAAAAGCGAAAAATAAGCCGCTTACGCAAGCAGAGATCACCCGCGCGCAGCAGGCAAAAGCGGTCATCGCGCGGATCAATAGCGCGCGCGCGCAGAGCGTGGCAGCGGCATTAAAGGCCCAGGCCCTGATGCCCAATGGCCTAGTCAGCATGTCCAGCAACGCCCGCTGGCAGTTGCTTGCGGCAATTGTCATATTCTCTGTACTGATTTATCACCTTGCGCCGATCTTGACGCCTTTTGCCACCGCTGCCCTATTTGCCTATTTGGGTGATCCTGCGGCAGATCGGCTGGAAGCGCGCGGATTCAGCCGGACTTTTAGCGTGGTTTTGGTGTTTTTGGCGATGTTGTTAGCCGTGACTGCGATTTTACTGGTCTTAATACCGATGATCGAAGCGCAGGTTAGCAAGCTCATCGACAAACTGCCCAGCTATTTGGAAACCGTGCGCTTGCGCTTGTTGCCCTGGCTGAATCAGCGCTTCGGTGTCAGCACCGATTTATTAGATATGGATAAAATTGTGGGCTTGCTACGGGCGCACTGGCAAAGTGCGGGCGGCGTCGCCACTACAGTGCTTGCGACAGTTGGAAAAAGCGGCTTGGCGCTGCTCGGTTGGGTGGTGAACTTAACGCTGATTCCGGTGCTGCTATTTTACTTTTTGCGCGATTGGGACAGCATGGTCGCGCGCATACGTGCGCTTTTGCCTAGGCATCTGGAACCTGCAATTTCCGAGCTGGCACGGCAAAGTGATGAGGTGCTGGGCGCATTTTTGCGCGGCCAGCTTTCGGTTATGGCAGCACTCGGCGCGATTTACACAACCGGTCTGATGTTTGTCGGGCTGGATTTAGCGCTGCTGATCGGTATCGGCGCGGGTTTGGTCAGCTTTATTCCCTATTTAGGCGGGATTGTCGGTGTAGGCGGCGGCTTGCTAGCGGCCTATATGCAGTTTCACGATTGGCAGCATCCACTGGCGGTATTGGTGGTATTTATGATTGGTCACAGTCTTGAAGGCATGGTGCTCACACCTTGGTTAGTGGGCGATAAAATCGGCATGCACCCGGTTGCGGTTATTTTCGCAATTCTTGCGGGCGGTCAACTGTTTGGCTTTTTGGGCGTGCTGCTGGCGCTGCCGAGTGCCGCGATTGTGATGGTGCTGTTGCGCTATCTGCACACACGCTATAAGTCTAGCGAGCTTTATGTGGGTAGTAGCGAAAGCGGGTCAGGGCCACCACCTGAGCCTGCGCCATCCACCAATACAGCGGCGCCAGCTCAAGCAGTCAATTTGAGCGCAGGCCCTTAGTGCAGCGCAGGATTTCAGCCTAACGTTATGACGCAACTACCGCTTAGCCTGCGTTGGGCGCCCGAATATGACCTGAGCGCATTCTTCTTTGCCGACTCCGCGCTGCCGGAGCTATTAAAAAGCGTGGCTCTCAGTCAAACGCATCAAGCGCTGCTGTTGGTGGGGCCCAGCAACTCCGGCAAAAGCTATTTATTACGCGCCTTGGCCGCTGAGCGCGCCAACAGCCATGTCAGCGAGCAGCCGCTAGACCCGCGCCCGGACTTTTTGGGCAGCGTGCGAAATATCGGCGCGCAGTTTGTGGACAATATTGACGCAGCAGCCGGCAACACAGCAGCACAAGAATGGCTATTTCATGATTACAACCGCGCCGTGGACGCGGGCGTTCCGTGGATTGCCGCCGCGCATGTAGCACCTGCGAATTTGCCTATCGCCTTAGCCGATCTGCGTTCCCGCCTGATGCAAGCCACCTTGATTCGCCTGCCCGCGTTAAGTGACTCAGAAATCCGCCATGCCATGCTGCGCAAACAGGCGGCCGGCATGGGCGTGGCGCTAGAAGAGGGCGTTTTAAATTATTTGGAAACCCACGTTACCCGCGATTTAGCCAAACTGTCGCAATGGCTCAAACGCTTGAACCACTACAGTTTGAGTCGTGGGCGCAAAATTACTGCTGCGGCCGTGCGGGAACTGCTGAAATTGGATGCCGGCTGATAGCGGCTTAACCTTAATTTTGGCACCATTTGGCGCATTCGCGCTGAATCTGGCGGCAATCACCGCCGCGATTGCAATGAGTCCAGAAGCGCACCCCGACCCCAAGCGCCGCTATATTGCGGGCGTTTCGGCCGGCATCTTTTATATTTTAGCGGGGCTGTTTGGCGCGGTAATCGGCGCATTGTTCGCAGCATTCCCCGCGCCGTTAATCGCTGCACTGGCCGGTCTGGCCTTGCTCGGCACGATCGGCAATAGCCTCAGTTTAGCCATTGCCGGTGAAAGTGCACGCGAAGCAGCACTGATCGCTTTTCTTATTACCGCATCCGGCTTAACGTTATTTGGCATTGGCAGCGCGTTTTGGGGGCTGGTTGGGGGTTTAGTGGCGCTGGTGGTTTTGCGTAGGCGCGACGCCCAGCCAAAGCTTGCAAATTCTCACGCAATCGTCAACATCAACCCACCCGCAGCGCCGCCTCCGCCTTAATTCTAGCGATCAACGCCGCCAAGCCGTTTTTGCGCGTAATCGACAAATTTTTGCTTAAACCAATGCCATCGACAAAACGCGGCTCGGTCGCCAAAATTTCAGCCGGGCTGTGGCCGCTATAAACGCGCAGCACCAGGGAAATTAGCCCTGACACGATGCTGGAATCGCTGATTGCTTGAATCTCCATCTGCTCGCGCTTGGCCCCAAAGTGTACAAAAACCTGGCTTTGGCAGCCTTTCAGTAAATTCGCCTCTGTCTTTAATTCCTCCGGGAAGGTCGGCAACGCTTTCGCCAAATCAATCAGATATTGATAGCGCTCTGACCAGTCTGAAAACATCGCAAAATCATCAACTATTTCTTGTTGAATATCGGCTTGTTGGACGTCGGCCTGCTGCATATCAGCGGCGCCACTCATGCGCCGCGCAATCCTTGTAGCCAGGAAACGAACTCCGCACGCGGGATGTTTTTCGATTCAACGTCGCGTCGGCCTTTGTACTCAACCGTTCCTGCATCCAAACCTTTTTCACCCACCACCACGCGGTGTGGAATACCCACTAATTCTTGATCCGCAAACATCACGCCCGCCCGCGCATTGCGATCATCCAGCAGCACATCAAAACCGGACGCGCGCAGCTCTTGATACAGCGCTTCAGCCGCGTCTTTCACCGGTGTACTGGTGTGCGCATTCATTGGCAGCACGGAAATATAAAACGGCGCAATCGCAGCCGGCCAAATCATGCCGCGCTCATCAAAATTTTGCTCAATCGCGGCACCGACAATACGCGACACGCCGATACCATAGCAGCCCATGAACATCACCGCTGCCTTTTGCTGGTCATCCAAAACGGTCGCATTCATTGCCTGCGCATATTTTTGCCCAAGCTGAAACACATGCCCGACCTCAATGCCGCGCGCAATGCTCAACACGCCTTTGCCATCTGGCGAAATATCACCTTCAATCACATTGCGCACATCCGCAATATGGTCCGGCTCGGGCAAGTCGCGGCCAAAATTCACGCCTTGCAAATGGAACTTGGCTTCGTTCGCACCGCAAACGAAATCGCTCATAGCCGCCGCAGTACGGTCACTGATGACCATGATCGGCAATTTGCTATTGACCGGCCCAATAAAACCCGGCACGCAGCCCATCGTCTCGCGAATTTCAGCTTCAGTCGCCAATCGAAAATCCGCCATGCCGCTGAGCTTGCTCAACTTAATGTCATTGACCGTGTGATCGCCGCGTACCAGCACTAGCGTAAATTGATTATCCGCGCGCACCACCGCCACCGCTTTCACCGTGCGTTTGATATCGACCCCCAAAAGTGCCGCGACATCGCTACAGGTGGTTTGCTTCGGGGTCGAAACCTTTTCCATCAGTTGCGTGGCTGCGGCGCGGGGATCGGTACAAATGGCTTCGGCCATTTCCACATTGGCGGCAAAGTCCGAGTTTTCGCAATACGCCAGCGCATCCTCGCCGGAGCTTGCCATGACGTGAAATTCATGGCTGCCGCTGCCGCCAATCGCGCCCGTGTCGGCCTGCACCGCACGAAATTTCAGCCCTAAACGGGTGAAGATGCGGCTGTAGGTGTCAAACATATTCTGGTATTCAAGCACCAAGCCCGCTTCGTCTAAATGGAAAGAATAGGCATCCTTCATTAAAAACTCGCGGCCTCGCATCACGCCAAAGCGCGGGCGAATTTCATCGCGAAACTTCATTTGAATTTGATAGAAATTTTTCGGCAGCTGCTTGTAGCTTTTCAGTTCGTTCCGAGCAAAATCCGTCACCACTTCTTCGTGCGTGGGGCCAAAACAAAACTCCCGCCCAGCGCGATCCGTCATTTTCAACAGCTGCGCACCAAATTGATCCCAGCGCCCGGTTTCTTGCCACAGCTCTTTCGGTGCCACCGCCGGCATCAAGATTTCCAGTGCGCCCGCGCGATCCATCTCCTCGCGCACAATACCCTCGACTTTGCGCAATACCCGCAAACCCAGCGGCGCCCAAGTGTAGATACCGCCTGACAGTTTGCGAATCATGCCGGTGCGCAGCATGAGCTTTTGGCTCATCACCTCGGCATCATTTGGGCTTTCTTTATAAGTGTTGAGGTGAAATTGGCTTAGGCGCATGCGATAAAGTCTTTAGAAATGCTTTGAGGAAAGCGAACGTAGCGAGTATTGGCTGAACACGCAATGTGCGCGACCCTGTCGGAGGCGAACTGCGAAAGACGCGTCAAAAACCAACAAATTTAGGGGAACACCTTTCTACTGAGCTAGTTTGCAGAGTAACCTCAGGCGCTATGAATTATTTTGCCCTGGCAAAACGAATCAAAAAACTTATTTAATGGACCCAAAAGGAGAACGTCTAGTGAGAACAGTAGAAGCAAGTCGTGGTTTTGAGTGGTGGAAAAGTGGCTTTGAAACCGTGCTTAAAGCGCCCGCAGTCTTTTTAGTGATGGGCTTAGCGTGGGGCATTCCCATTGTGAATTTCATCGCGGGCTTGCTAAATCCAGCGCTGCAAGCGGGTGTCCAACAAGCGGCACGCAAATTGGATGCTGGGCAAATGCCGGAAATAGGCGATTTATTTTCCGGATTGCAAACGCGCGCGGGGCCTTTGATCGTGCTTTGCGTGCTACCAATTGCTTTAGGAATACTCCTTTTAATTATAGCTTTTATACTGGGTGGTGGAGCCATCATGGCGGCCATCGCTTCTGCTAGCAGCAACGGGCAAATGAACCCTGCGGCCTTGGCCGGTTTGATGGGCAGCATGGGCTTAGTGTTTTTAATCGCGATACCGCTGGGCCTAGCGGTATTTGCGGCAATGTTTTTTGCGGTATCGCGCGTTATGTTTGACAATGTCAGCGTAATGGACGCACTCAAAGAATCTTTTGCAGCATCCATGAAAAACATTGGTGCTATGCTGGTGTTTATTGCCTGCGCTATGGTAATTGGCATCGTCGGCGCACTGTTTGCGATTATTCCAATCCTTGGGCCGATTCTTTTCACGACCGTGCTTTACCCAGTGGTTGCAGTCGCAGCTTACCGCGCATACTTAGACGTGTTCCAACCTGCGGTCTCAATGGCAGGTTCAGCTCACATGCAAGCACCACCGCCACCACCGGGGGCACCGGGTTGGTAAGTTTTGCTGATATGCATTAAAAAAACGAGGCCCGGATTCCGGGCCTTTTAATTTAAGCTATAAAAGCAGAAAAAGCCCTCAACCCATATTCTGCAAACCCTGCGATGCCGTTGACGGTACTCAACAAGCCGCGAAACAGCTCATGTTGTGTCTATAAATCGCAACCAACTGCCACAAAAGACTCAAGTGCCGAGCGTAGAATCCAAGAATGCGCATCTACTTAGACAATTGCTGTTTGCAACGTCCTCTGGATGATCAAACTCAACCGCGAATCAGAGTTGAAACTGAAGCTGTTTTTGCTGTTCTGGCTACAGTTCAGGGTGGCGAGCAGTCACTAACAAAATGAGCATTTCTATTCAACCTATATCCCAACTAACCAACCGCGCTAAACATGCGCTGGTGCAAGAGCTTGGTGTAATTGACACCTTGCGGTTCTTAAACCAATTTAGGGCTGGCGATGGCGACTATACAGCGGAGCGAGTCCAGCTTTTTAAGGGTGAGTCTGTGCAAAGCCTCATCGAGGGAATCAAGGCGCAAAGAGCCAGCAGTAGCTCGAAGTGACCTCAACATAAGAATTGCGCAGGCGGATTGAGAGCGTCAAGCGGCGATCCGCGCTTCGATTGAAAGTCTAGGTAGTGCGTCGGAGAACCACACTAAACCACTGCAAAAAAGCTACATTTCGCACTTACCCTAAAATGTTTTGGACAACGAGATGACCGAATTGGCAAATCTGTATCGGCACCACATTGAGCAGTTGCAAAAAGTAGCTGCAGCCGCGCTGGAACGCGCGGGTTTTGATATTCTGGTGATTGCCAGTGGTGCTGAGCACTATCAATTTCTGGACGACCGGCCCTATAACTTTGCGGTGAACCCGCACTTTAAGCACTGGCTGCCGCTGGATCACCCACACAGCTGGATCAGCTACACGCCCGGCCACAAGCCAATCTTGGTGTATTTTCAGCCAGCCGACTATTGGCATCTGGCACCGGCTGCACCGAGCGGCTACTGGTTGGAGCACTTTGATGTGCGCGTGATCCAAGATGTTTCCGAGGCCGCGCAGCATCTGCCCGTTCCGGGGCCAAAAGTAGCAATCGTTGCCGAAAACGACGCGGGTTTGAAAGGCTTTACGCCGAATAATCCGCAGATGCTGTTGACCTATTTGCACTTTTATCGCGCCTATAAAAGTGAATATGATCTGGCGCTCATGCGCCATGCGCAAGCACGCGCGGTGCGCGGCCACCGTGCCGCCGAAGCGGCGTTTCGTGCGCTGGGCAGCGAGTACGATATTCACATGGCTTATGTTTTGGCGACTGGACAAACGGAAAAGCAGCTGCCGTACGGCAATATTGTCGCGCTAAATCAGCACTGCGCGGTGCTACATTACCAACATCAGCGCCACGATAAGCCGCTTGAGCACTTGAGCTTTTTGATTGACGCGGGCGCGTCGCATTTGGGCTATGCGAGTGACATCACCCGTACTTATGCCACCCATAGCGGCCTGTTCAATGATTTGATTTTGGCGATGGATGCGGCGCAGTTGCGCCTGTGCGATCAAGTGCGCGTCGGCAATACTAATTCCAAAATTCATATCGCGGCGCATTTGGAAATAGCGAAGATTTTGCACGATTTCAAATTGGTCAATATGAGCCCGGAAGCGATGCTGGAAACGGGCGTGACGCATAAGTTTTTCCCACACGGTATTGGGCATTATTTAGGTTTGCAGGTGCACGATGTCGGCGGCTATTTCAAAGATGATCGCGGCACCTTAGAGCCTAAACCCGGAGGCCACAAATACTTGCGGCTCACGCGCGAATTAGTCGGTGATGAGGTGAT
The DNA here is from genome assembly GCA_043754435.1 of Rhodanobacteraceae bacterium. Taxonomy (GTDB): domain Bacteria; phylum Pseudomonadota; class Gammaproteobacteria; order Xanthomonadales; family SZUA-5; genus JANNYA01. Next base: position 3,951 of record JAYUUS010000084.1, on the reverse strand, counting down.
AACCATTGAACCTGGGCTTTATTTTATCGACATGCTGTTGGATGAACTGGCCGCGAGTGAACATGCGGGTTTAGTTGCCTGGAGCGAAATTGATGCGCTCAAGCATTATGGCGGCATCCGCATTGAGGATGATGTGCGGGTGCGCAAAGCCGATGCAGTGCAAAATTTAAGCCCGGAAAATTTGACGCGCGATGCGTTTTTGCTTGCGTAGTGCTAATTCCCGGCGTGGCCTTGAAAGAAACCCGTTCATGCTGAGCCTGTCGAAGCATTTAGCCGCAAGCTTCGTGATGCACAATGCACTGCGGCTGCGTCAGTATTTGTGCGGCTCTGCCCTTCGACAGGCTCAGGGCGAACGGTTCTTTTATACTTGGTTTAAAAACATGCAGCTTAGTTGGGCAGCACTTCTACTCTTCGCAGCATTTTTTGTTCACGCAGGTGCCCCGATTGATACCGAGCGTGCGGCGGAGCTGAAAGTAACGCCGATTGGCACGCGCTTGGCGGGCACGATGCAAATTCCTGCGTTTTCGGTAGACGTACGAACTGGGTTAGATCTTAGTCCGCAAGATCGCGTATTGACCGAATTGCCGGTTTTGCCCGGCACAATCAAAGCAAAATCGCTGAGCTGGATTCACCTGACCGGCTACGGTTGGCTTTTGATTCCAAAGGGTTGGCGCGTTGTCGATGGCGGCGTGGGCGCAGATGGCTCAATGGTGTTGATCGCGCAAGCGAATGCCAAATCTGGCGCTTCCTGGCTTGAATACAGCGATGCCGGTCAGTGCGTGGGCTGTGCCATAAGTGCTGCGAATTGCTTTTATCCGCAGGCGCACGCATCGGCGGTTGAAAATGAGTTCGATTTTGAGGCGTGTAGCAAACCTAGCGCGACCGCTGCAGCCGCAGATACAGCCGGGAAACGCGTGCCAGCGCTGCAATATCAGCTCGTTAAAAGCAAAGACGGCGCGCTACAAACTTTACGTTATTACAGCGATTTAGATGGCGTAAGCTATCGCCAGCTGCGTGTGCAGCAATCTAACTCGCTGAGTGCACATGCCGAAAAGATTGATCTAAAACGCGATGCGCTTGGGATCTTCTTTAAGCGCGTTTGGGTTGCGGCTGAATAGCGATTTACTACATTTTTAAAAATCCGAACCCATAAAAATTCTAATAAAACAACGGACTAGCGCATGAATACTGATATTACTTGGCGTGATCAACTGCGCTACCGCTTTGAAAATACCCTTTCCAAAGGCCCGGCCGCGATGATCGCTTGGTTGGCGATTGCTTCAGGTGCAGTCGTCACGCTGGCGGCGATCTTGCTTACTGCGTTGGGCATACATGCGGGTTCTGATCCAGCTACCCCCTCGATTGGCTTTATTGAAGGCGGTTGGATCAGCCTGATGCGCACACTGGATGCGGGTAATCTCGCCGGAGATGAAGGTTGGCCCTTGCGCATTTTGATGTTGCTGGTAACAATTTTCGGGATTTTCGTTGTCAGCATCCTAATCGGTACGATTACCAGCGGTTTGGAGGCTAGGCTTGACGAAATGCGCAAAGGCCGCTCGCGCGTGTTGGAAACCAATCACACGTTGATTTTGGGCTTCTCAAACAAGGTTTTTTCGATTATTGGTGAGCTGTTGATCGCCAATGAAAATCAAAAAAACGCGGCGATTGTGATTTTGGCGGATCGTGACAAGGTTGAGATGGATGATGCCATTCGCGCGAAATTCCCGAATACCAAAAATACGCGGGTGATTTGCCGCAGTGGCAATCCAATTGACTTGGATGATGTGATGCTGGCGATGCCCAACGCTGCGCGCTCGATTATTGTGCTGGCACCCGAAGTGGAGTCACCGGACATCTATGTGATTAAAACCGTGCTGGCCTTGACTAACCATCCGCAGCGGCGAACCGAGCCGTATCATATTGTCGCCGAAATTGAAGACGATAAAAACTTAGAAGCGGCGACTTTGGTGGGCGGTGACGAGGCGATCTATGTGCCGAGTGACGATTTAATTGCACGCGTGACCGCACAAACTTGCCGACAGTCGGGCTTGAGCGTGGTGTATACCGAGCTACTCGATTTTGACGGCGCGGAAATTTACTTCGCCGATGTGCCAAAACTGACCGGAAAAACCTATCGCGAGGCGCTGATGCGCTTTGAACACTCGGCGGCCATTGGCTTACTGCGCAAAACCGGCGAGGTGTTGATTAACCCGCCGATGGATACACAGTTTGGCGAAGGCGATCAAGTGATCGCGATCAGTGAAGACGACGATACCGTTGTGGTAAGCGCCAATGCGAGCCCGACGTTTGAAGCCAGCTTAATCCAGTTGAGTGAACCAGGGCCAAGAAAAGCCGAGCGCACTTTGATCCTAGGCTGGAATAAAAAGGGCGAAGCGATCATTCGTGAACTGGAAGCTTACGTAGTCGAAGGCTCTGAAATCGTGGTGGTATGCGAATCCGACGACGTGCGCACACAGCTGTTAACGCTGTCGCAAAGCCTAACAAAGCAGCGTCTGCGCTTTGCCAAGGGCACGCTGAGCACCCGCAGCACACTGGAAGCGCTCAAGCCAGAAACGTTTGATCATTTAATCGTGCTGGGTGATTCCACCCTGCCAATCCAACAGGCCGATGCCAACACCCTGATTACGCTGCTGCATTTACGCAAAATTGCGGATGCACGTGGCGTCAAATTGAGCATTGTTTCCGAGATGCAAGACATTCGCAACCGCGCCCTAGCGCAAGTCGCGCGCGCCGACGATTTTATCGTCAGCGATAAGCTCGTCAGCCTCATGCTGTCGCAGCTTTCCGAAAATAAAAAGCTCGATGCGGTGTTCAAACAGCTGTTTAGCGCCGCAGGCTCGGAGATTTGCATTCGCCCGGTGCGCGATTACGTCAAAACCGGCATGGCGATGAGCTTTTACACCGTAATGGAAGCCGCCGCGCGTAAAAATGAAACCGCGATTGGCTACCGCCGCCTGAAGCAAGCCGAAAATAAAGAGGACGGCTTTGGCGTGAAGGTCAATCCGAAGAAATCGGATGACGTGTTTTTTGAGGCCAACGATCAGGTTATTGTTTTGGCGGATGCTTAAAGCAACACAAGATTCTTCTCTTTTGCACCAACCACCACGCTGAGCGCAACGCGGTGATCAAAAGTCGCCAGCGCGCCCTGATGGTGTACCGCGAGCGCAAGCAAATAGGCATCGGTGATCTGGTTATGGCCCATCACCCGCGTCCAATCCAGGATATTGTCGCTGCGCAAACTCAATGCGCACGGCCAGAACGCATGGTCGACATCTGCACACGCCAACGCGATTTTTGCGCGCACCGCGTCAAATCCGGGCGGTGCCCGCTGGCTGTAGCCCGGCAAGTTCAACACCCGAAGTGCGCCATTTTCAGTCAGCGCGCAGGTCGCGATTTGTAACTTAGACCGCGCAAAAAGGTTGTTCGCCAAGCCATGATGGATATGCGCCTCGTCTAGTAACGCTACCCAAACATTGACGTCAAGCAGTAAGCGCATCGCCTAAATCCCCTCTTCGTCCATCAGGCGACGCACATGTTCCGAGGTAATGACTTCAGCGCGTGCAGGCAACACGGCGTACTTACTTTTGCAAATTACATCAGACGGTGCCTGTGCGCGCACGCGTGCGCCGTCACGCGCCAAACGAGATATTGCTTCGCCGAGCGAAACGCGATCCCGCGTGGCAAGCTGGCGTGCAATCAAAAAAACGTCATCCGAAATCATGAGGGTCGTGCGCATAGGTTTCCAAGCAGCAAAGCGATAGAGCCCACAAGCGCTCGGCAATCAATGAACGCATAATAACATCAAATTTGCATTAACGCATCAATAGCCCATTGCCTGGGATCACTTTGAATCGCACCGGACTCGTCATTCGCTCAATAAAAACATTCGGGGAACGCGGAAAATCAAACCCGCCAGCGATACCCAACGCC